>CAMLBO010000012.1 GCA_946478305.1 uncultured Enterobacterales bacterium | reverse complement strand
GAGAGTAGGGAACTGCCAGGCATCAAACAAGTGGAAAACCTCAGTCGAAAGACTGAGGTTTTTTGCTATGGGGATTTTGAATGGGAAGGGATAAATGCTCCCTGCTGGAAAAAGTAAGAGCAGGAGGAAAGGGGGATTGTCACAGGTTCAAAGTGGAATACCTGAAGCACTCTACTTTCGTTGTGATCTTTTAATGCCTATCGGTTTTCAATTATGGATCGCTTGGTAAGCTCCGTACCCTGCTGCTGCTCCCGCAATATCCCAAGCAAAATCCTTCCAGCTCCAGCCTGTACCAGCTTCACGGCTATCATATAACTCTTTCCCTGCGCCTAACCCTATGGAAAATAGCAGACCGAACGAGCGGCTCCGTGCGTCATTCCACCCCTCATGCTCTCCATAAGCTGTACCTGCGGCAGCTAATATTGCTGAGGCAGCAAAATGTTCTGCTTTATCTTTACCCGTCCAACTGTCATTGGCGAAATGGGTACAACCACTGCAGAGTAAGGCTGGAATGATGAGTATGAATAAAGGCCGGTGGGGTAAAGAAATAGCCATGACATATATCCTGATATAAAAAAGCCCGATCACATCGATCAGGCTCTTAGTATAATCGCGGATTATAAAATCCGGCTGATTAATCTATCAATTCGAATACGCCGCAACCGTCGAATAAGCTTACGAACTTTTACTGGATAATTTGGAATACTTTCCAATTCCATGTAATGCGAAACGATATGCGTATGTACACGTATTTCTTCAAGCTCTTTATGGCGCTGCGCTTGCATCTGATTATGAGGATCGTGAATAAGGATGGCATTCTCCAAATCCAGACGCCAGGCGCGAGGATTCAGGTTATTGCCGGTGATCAATTGCCAGCGGTCATCCACCCACATTCCTTTAAGGTGATAGCTATTGTCGCCATCTTTCCATAAACGAACAATCAATTGGCCACTGTCGACAAAGCGTTGTAACCGACTCAAAAAACGACGTAAATTTATTTCATAAAGATAAGGTAGCGCACCGATAATTTTGAAAGGTTGGTCCTGAGGTATATAGAAATCATTTGCGGTCTTATCTCCGACAATAATTTCAACCTGTTTACCACGACGCAGTAATGCCACAATGTTTCTGGCAAGCAGTGCAGGCATATTGAAATAAGGTGTACAGAGCGTCAATTTTTGCTCTGCACTGGCCATCAGATGATGAATTGTGCGGTTAAGCGAATTCTGCTTACCTAATCCTACCAAAGGCGTCACGGCCAGTTCTTCGTTGCCGGCACTGTCTTTAAAATGATAACTGCTGTCGCGAAGGGATTGTCGGAACTGGCGTGTCTCATTTTTAATTTCGATGCTTTTCGGACGATCTTCACGATCCAGGCGCTGAACTGCGCTTGCGCTGAGGAGGGATTTGCGGATGAAATCAACCATAGTGTCTGCCAGCGAGGCGTTAGTCAGCAAATGGTAGCGGTCATAGCGGTATTTGGCATGGCGATGCAGGTAGACGTCGTTGAGGCTGGCACCGCTGTAAATAACGCGATCATCGACCACAAAGCCTTTGAGGTGCAAAACCCCTAATGCTTCACGTGTATTCACCGGCACACCGTAAACCGGGACGGAGGCATCAGGATGCTGCCGTGCCATGCTGCAGTACCAGTCAGCATTAGTATTCGAGGCAGCGGCTCCAATTCGACCACGCTGAGCACGGTGCCAGTCAACCAGCACACAGATTTCTAACTCAGGCCGTTGCAGTTTGGCTGCATAAAGCGCTGAAAGCACATCACGTCCGCCGTCATCATTCTCAAGATAGAGTGCAACAAGGTAAATCCGCTGAGTTGCACTGGCGATAGCCTCAAGCAACGTCGTGCGGAAATCTGTCGGGCAGTATAAGGTCTGTACAGCGTCAACCGATTGGGGGAGTTTTGGCAGTTGAGCAAGGTGTTGTTGATGTTTATTACGTTTAAATTTTGACAACATCACTGTGCGCTTCTTCTCTCATCAGGTAATAGCGATAGCGGCACAGGGGACTATGTAAACCGCATAATCGGTCGATAATACCATTAGTGCTCCCTATTGTGCGTATGTTTTGCCTATTTATGGCCTTTAGCGGCGACGTTTCGGCCACCCTCAAGGCTTAAAGATAGATTAACAATCCCATCCTGCAATTGTATATCCACCTCAAATCCCAGTTTTCTGGCCAGCGTCACCATGCCCTGATTATTTGGCATCGTGATCCCTGTCAGCCTTTGCAGGCCGTGCTCAGAGGTGTATTTGATCATCTTGTCCAGCAGGCGTCGACCAAGGCCTAATCCTTTCAAATCCGAGCGAACGAGCACGGAGAATTCGGCATCAATATTATCCGGATCAGAGACTGCCCGCGTTACTCCAATAATTTCTGATTTATCATTCACTGAGCGAATAGCGACAAAGGCCATCTCGCGATCGTAGTCGATTTGGGTCATGTTGGCCAAATCCTCATGGGTGAATTCATTGATCTCGCTGAAGTAACGATAATAAAGATCTTCTTTAGTCACCTTAAGGATAAAAGCTTTAAGTGAAGGTTCATCTTCCGGCAGGATCGGGCGCAACAGGCAGGCAGAGCCGTCTTTTAGTGTAACAGGCTCTTCGAGTTCCTGAGGATAGGGGCGGATAGCCAGCCGCGACGCCGTTTTGTCACTGTCCAGGGAGAGATAGAGGGTAACATCCAGCAGGTTCAGTTCGTCACCTGATGCCAGCAGCGGATGAATATCCAGCCGGGTAATTTGCGGGCAATCGACAATCAGGTTAGATACTTTAACCAGCAGCTGACTTAATGCCGCAATATCCAGTGGTCGGGAAGCATTATGGTCACGTATTTTCCCACCTTTCACGGCCTGTAACACCAGATATCGCGCCAGTGCCAGATTCAGTGGGGGTAACGCAATGGCTACCTGAGTTTCAGGGCGCCACTCGCTGCCGCCTTCACCCAGCATGATGATCGGGCCAAATACCGCATCTTGCTCGACGACGATCCGCAGCTCCTGCGAACCGGGGCGATTAGCCATAGTTTGTACTAACAAACCGTGAATGCGTGCCTGAGGGAATGATTGTTTAGCACGGTCAAAAATTGCATTGGCTGCCTGCTCAACCTCACTGGATGTTCTCAGATAAAGCATGACCCCCTGAACCTGCGAATTGTGTGGAATATCCGGTGAGCGCAGTTTCAGTGCTACCGGATAGCCCACCTGCCCGGCGATGTGCACGGCTTCTGCGCTGTCGCTGGCGATCCAAGTTGGCAGAACATCCATCCCATAAGCCTGGAAGATCGTCCTTACTTCGTGAGTATCAAGCTGGGTTGCGCCTTCGGACAACGCCTGTGTAATCAGACGATGCGCCTCATCGGTATTTTGCTGTAGTCCGACGGGTAATGAAGGGGTTTCCTTTAATTGCTTCTGATTACGACGATATTCGACCATATGCATAAACGCCGTCACGGTACCCTCAGGCGTACGGTAGGTCGGCACACCCGCTTCGGTAAACAGTTTGCGTGCTTCCTGGGATGAATATTCACCGCACCAGTTAGTCAGTACTGTCACACGCTTCCCGCGCGGATGTTTTTGCAGTGTGGCAATCACCTGTTCTGCCGTCACTGTGCCATGGGCCGCTGCACTTGGCGCATGAATGATCAAAAGGGCATCATAGTCCGTGCTGTCCAGCAGCGGAGTAAGCACTGACTGATAGCGCTGTGGTGTGGCGTCATCGTGCAGGTCGATCGGATTCGATATTGTTATGCTTTCTGGTAATACGGCCCGTAGCGCAGCCGCAGTCACTTCTCCCAGCGTTGCCAGTTTGCCATTTCGTGCCAGCAACTGGTCCAGAGCCATCGCAGCAGGTGCTGCGCCATTGCTGATAATGAGCAAGCGCTCACCCCGCAGAGGGTGCATATGACTTAACGTTTCTACGGCAGAAAACAGCTCATGCGTATCCTGCACGCGCAGCAAACCTGCCCGCTGAATGGCAGCATCATAGGCCGCATCAAGGCTGAGAGGGCTGCTAAGCAGTTTTTGTGCCTGCGCGCTGCGTCCACTTTTGATGACCAGAATAGGTTTATTTCGCGAGGCGCTGCGCGAGGCAGATAGGAAGCGTCGTGCATCACTGATATGTTCGAGGTAGAGCAGGATCGCACTGGTTTTGCTGTCGCGCGCCAGAAAATCCAGCAGGTCATCGACATCAATATCCAGGCTGTCACCCAGCGAAATAAAGTAGGAGAAACCGACTGCACGTTGTTGCGCCCAATCCAGAATGGTATTGGCGACGGCGGCAGATTGAGAAATAAATGCCAGTTTCCCTGGCAAGATCGGCACCGGGGAGAAGCTGGCATTTAGTCGCTGCCAGGGTGCCAGAATACCCAGACTGTTCGGCCCTAACAGACGCATGTGAAAACGCTGGGCGCAGGCTTTGAGCGCGGAAAATTGCTGAGGATGAGAAGAGAGCACTATCACCGTTTTGCAGCCGCGTTCCCCAAGTTGTTCCAGCAGGGACAGATTGCGGTCAGCACGGGTGCAGAGGATCGCCAGATCGGGAGTAACAGGCAGGCTGGCAACATCCGGATAAGCCAGTACACCGCAAACGGCACGGTAAGCGGGGGTCACTGGCAGAACCGGCCCATTGAAGCCGCCTCCCAGCAAATTACGCATCATCAGATAACCGGCGCGGCCAGGTTTGTCGCTCGCGCCAAGCACTGCAATAGATTTAGGTCGTAATAATGCTTCTAGTCCGCGCTGGCTCATTTATCCTCCGGATATCCGTGTTGTACTGATTCTAGAGGGTTTCGTTCTCTTTTGCTGTGAGCTGATGCACCGGATGGTGGGGTTTTCCCGCCAGATACTGCGTACGGAAATGGGTGAAGTACCGCGACAGACCTGCAGATGCCTCAATATCACCGGCTTTTTCCAGCAAAGCGGCAGCCACTTCTACGGTGCAATGCAATTCAGGCCGTGAAGCTTCCCGCAGGATATAGCCGGAGCTGGCACTCACATCCAAAGAGAACACCGGCAATTTATCCAGGTAGGGACTTTTGCGGAACATCTTGCGTGCTTCATTCCATGTTCCATCCAGCATAATGAACAGAGGCGGTTTGCTACCCGCAGGGACTTCAGTAAAGACCTGGCGCGGGGGCTCGGCGAAAGAGGCAGGGAACACAACATAGGCTTGACGAGCAGGGTCCGAAATTGCCTCAAGCAGCGCCGGGTCGGTTTGCGTACGCGACCACATAAATGCCTGCGTATCCGGCAGAACGTCAGCGATCAGCCGGCCAGTATTGCTGGGTTTCATCGGCTCAGTGTCAAACATCATCAGACAAAATCGGCTGGCAGCCTGATGGATTTCACGCGTGGCGCAGATGCAGTTACGTTCAGGCAGCAGGCAGGTTTGACAACGGATAGCACGTGAGCCCCGCGCAAGAAAAGGCCGGGTAGATTTGGCAAGGCGCTGCTCACGCAGGCGAAGAACGGCATTGTCTGACATAAGCATTCCGCAGGGAGGAAACCGGCTATTCTAATCGGCGCTGATGCGCAGGGATAGTGCCTTGTAGGACCAAAATGTCCGCCCGGACGAAAAGAAAAGGCCCGCACAGAGGCGGGCCATTGGCCGGGGGCTTAATCCTGACTTATGCGTTACAATGATTCATTCAACCAGTTGTTGAAGGGGGCCTTAGGCATGGCGCCGCTCAACATGTCGACCATTTTACCTTCGTTGAACACCATAATGGTCGGAATACTGCGGATACGAAAACGCGCGCTCAGCTCAGGCTCGGCTTCTGTATTCACTTTAATGAAACGGATCTTACCGGCACGTTCCTGTGCGACATCTTCAAAGATAGGCGCGAAGTTGACGCAAGGGCCACACCACGGTGCCCAGAAGTCGATAACTACCGGCAAATCGTCCTGCAGGTATTTGTCCAGCGTGCTTGCCGTGGCGTGAACCACCTCGCCTTCAAACAGGGAATGACCACAACGGCCGCATTTTGCGCCGTCGTCGATACGATCCTCAGGCAGGCGGTTGGTTGCCTGGCATGATGCACAAATCGTATTCATAAAATTAGCCTCTTCATTGCTCAGTCGTGAGAGTCGGATCAACCCGACACCAGTAAATGGTGAACGATGGGGCTGATATGTTGCTTATATGTTATCAGTATGAGGTCAAGCCGCTTTCCGGACAACGCGGTTTACTCAATGAATACGATAGTTTTTAGCTTTTGGTCCGAAGCAAGTGGCTTACCACACAGACATCAGGTAATCTTCGCGCCCAGCGCGTAGGTGGAGAGAAAAATGAACGATTCATTCAGTGGCAAAAACGGCAAAGTCAAAGTGATGTACGTCCGCAGTGACGACGACGGCGATAACCGCAACAACGATAAACGTCCTTCTAACAATAAAGGGCGTCCTGGCGATAAGCCGCGTACCGGATCCCGTCCAGACGATGCCCGCCGCAATGAGCGTCGCAGCACCGACACCCGTGGTGATTCACGCGGTTCTGATGCTCGCCGTGGCGATGCTCGTCCCGCGCGCCGTGATGCACCGCGTCCGGCACGTTCTGACCGCGACGACGAAGGCCCATATTCCTCACCGTGGAAAACCGTTTCCCGTGCACCGGATGACGAGTCTGCCCCCGATCACGGCGGCATCAGTGGTAAAAGTTTTATCGATCCTGAACAGCTGCGTCGTCAGCGTCAGGAAGAGACCCGTGTGTACGGTGAGAATGCCTGTCAGGCACTGTTCGCCAGCCGTCCGGACTCCATTGTCCGAGCCTGGTTCGTACAATCTGTGACGCCTCGCTTTCGCGAAGCGCTGCGCTGGATGGCGGCTAACCGCAAGGCTTACCACGTGGTTGAAGATGATGAACTGGCCAAAGCTTCAGGCACAGAACATCATGGCGGCGTGTGCTTCCTGATTAAGAAGCGTCTGGGTCTGGATGCGGATACTTATCTGCAAACCGCACCGGCGAAAGATTGTGTACTGGCTCTGGAAAATGTCGGTAACCCGCATAATCTCGGCGGTATCATGCGTAGCTGTGCGCACTTTGGTGTCAACGGTTTAATCGTACAGGATCCGGCACTGCTGGAATCCGGTGCAGCAGTGCGTACCGCTGAAGGCGGCGCGGAGCACATTAAAGCGATCAGCGCTGACAACTTCCTCGATGTACTGGCCAGCTTCCGTAAAGCCGGTTACACCACCGTCACCACCTCAAGCCATAAAGGTACGGTACTCGGTAAAGCCGAGCTGCCAGCCAAAATGGTATTGGTGCTGGGCGAAGAGAGTGATGGTTTATCCGACAGCGCGTGGCAGCAGGGCGATATCAACGTCTCTATTGGTGGCACCGGTAAAGTCGAAAGTCTGAACGTTTCCGTTGCGACCGGTATTTTGCTGGCCGACTGGTGGCGTCAGAATAAGGCTTAACCTTCAGAGTTATGCTGTGAAAGCCATAAAAAAACGGACGCCTCAGGGCGTCCGTTTTGCTTTCTGCTGACAGTAAAGTGTCCGGCGAAACGCGAGTTAGTGCGCACCGCCACCCTCTTTACTGCCTCCCGCACCTCCGAACGGCGGTCGGGCGAACCAGATCAAAATCAGCAATATCAGGAAAGCACCACCAGACAGCCAGAAAATCTCATTAGCAGAGATGATCAGCCCCTGATTGGTTATCTCACGTGCTATCCACCCTGATGCCTGCTGGTGGCTCATCCCCATGCCTTCAAGCTGGGAATAGGTCTGCTGCGCGGCCGGGTTAAACGGTGTGATGTTTTCCGACAGATGCGCATGGTGCAGTGACTCACGGTCAGCCCACATGGTGGTGGTGACCGAGGTGCCAATTGAACCGGCCAGGGTACGGATAAAGTTTGACAGACTCGATGCCGCCGCCATGCGCTCTGGCGGTAACCCCGACAGAATAATGGTGGTCAGTGGCATAAAGAAGCAGCCTACAGCAAAGCCTTGAATAAATTGCGGCCAGGCCGAAGCCCCAAAATCCATCCCCGGTTCGAAAGTGTAGGCACGCCAGTAGAAGCACACTGCATACATGACAAAGCTGAAGGTGATGAGCCAGCGCATATCCAGGCGATGCGCATAACGGCCGATAATCGGTGACATAATAACCGGCAGGATCCCCACCGGCGCCGATGCCAGGCCGGCCCAGGTCGCGGTGTAGCCATATACCTCCTGCAGTAGCTGCGGCAGCAGGACGATAGCGCCGAAGTAGAGCATGTAGGCCAGGCTGATACACAGCACGCCGATGGTAAAGTTTCTCGACTTGAACAGCGACAGATCGACAATCGGGTGGTCGTCCGTCAGCTCCCAGACCACGAGGAAGCAGAGCGCCACCACCGCCACGGCGGCCAGCACGATAATTTCCGTGGAGTTAAACCAGTCCAGCTCTTTACCGCGGTCAAGCATCACCTGCAGGCAACCAACCCCCAAGACCAGTAACACCAAACCGACGCTGTCGATCGGGCGTATTTGTGTGGGCGTTTCGCGGCCTTTCAGCGTTCTCAACGTCAGTGCGACAACCACAATGGCAATTGGCACGTTGATAAAGAAGATCCAGCCCCAGTGGAAGTTATCACTGATATAACCGCCGAGGATCGGGCCACAGATAGGCGCCACGATCACCGTCATCGACCAGAGCGCTAAGGCGGTACTTCGCTTGGCTGGCGGATAGTTATTCAGTAACAAGCTTTGTGATAGCGGGATCAGTGGACCTGCCACCACGCCTTGGATCACACGGAAGAAGATCAACATTTCCAAGCTGTTGGAAATCCCGCACAACCAGGAGGCGATAGCAAACAGCACCGTAGACCACAGGAACAGTTTGACCTCACCGATGCGCTTCGCCAGCCAGCCGGTTATCGGGATCGAGATGGCGTTGGCCACCCCGAATGACGTGATAACCCAGGTACCCTGTGAGTTGGAGGCACCCAGATTCCCGGCAATAGTGGGAATTGCCACGTTGGCGATGGTCGAATCCAGCACCTGCATGAACGTGGCCAGCGACAAAGCCACGGTCATCCAGGCCAGCGGTGCGCCTACCAGCGGTTTATTTGCCACAGAGGCCTCCGGAGGTTTTAGCCTGCATTTGCATTAATAACATCTGCAATGATGGCGTTAACCGGCGCCAGATCCAGCGTCAGCGCCGTGGTCTGGTATAAAGGTTCGGTACGGACTTTATCGGCCAGTACCAGACCGTTCAGATCCTGAGTATCTACTGTGACCAGCGCAGATAAACCGATACGCAGCGGATGTTTTGCGACTTGCTCGTCATCCAGTTCGATACGTACCGGCAGGCGCTGAACCACTTTGATCCAGTTGCCGGTCGCATTCTGTGCCGGTAACAGCGAGAACGCGCCGCCGGTACCCATATCCATACCGACCACTTTGCCTTTATAGGTCACGGCATCACCGTACATATCACTGACGACGGTGGCTGACTGGCCGATTCGCATATTGGCAATCTGCGTCTCTTTAAAGTTCGCATCGACCCAAATGTGATTCGCCGGTACGACGGCCATCAGTGCGGTTCCCGGCGTGATTTGCTGGCCAACCTGTACCGAACGGCGTGAAACATAACCGTCGATTGGGCTGACCACGCGGGTACGCTGCAGTGCCAGCCAGGCATCGCGTACCTGTGCCGCTGCTTGCAGAACCTGCGGTTGTTGGTCGACTGGCGTGTTCAGTACCATTGCCTGATTGGCATTGTACTGCTGAACTGCGACGTCGAGCTGTGCTTTAGCGCTGTCAACGGCATCGTGAGCATGTTGCAGTTCTTCACGGCCGATAGCATCTACATTGCCCAGCACCACGCGGCGTTTGAGGTCAGTCTGCGCCTGCTGTAACTGAGTCTGACGCAGTGCCACATTGGCCTGATACTGACGGCCATTGATGATCAGCTGGTGGGTCTGGCGCACGTTGTTTGCCAGACCAGTTTTGGCCCGCTCGAAGGCCTGTTCGGCATCGGTCGGATCCAGCACCACCAGTGGATCGCCTTTTTTGACGAAGTCAGTGCTGTCGAAATTCACGCTGGTCACGCTACCCGAAACCTGCGCCATGATTTGTACCTGATTCCCGGCGACATATGAGTCATCAGTACTCTGGAAATGACGTAACACCAGCAGCCAGTAAAGCAGGTAGGCGATGGCGATAATGACAAAAACCCCCGTTAAGAACAGCAATGCAATTTTGCGTGATTTCTTTTTCTTGGTAGGTTGTTTTGCAACAACCGAATCCTGCGGTGGCGTCGCCTGAATGCCCGCATTTTCGCTCATGGTTTTCTCCACGCTGAGTCTTGTTTTTTTATGATTTTTGTTCCGCAGCCGGGGCCTGATATCCCCCCCCAAGCGCACGGATTAAGCTGATTTTCGCCTGCATTAAATTACTGCTGGCGTTCAGTTGGGCCTGTTGCTGCTGCAACAGCGCTGACTGGCCGGTTAACAACTCATCCCGCCCGATAACGCCAGCTTTGTAACGCGCATCGGCAACCCGATACACATCTTCGATCGATTTCACAGCAGACGACGCCTGCTGCAACTGATCGACACTACTTTTTGCGATAGTCATTGCATCTGCGGTTTGCTGGATAGCCGACAGGATGGTCTGATTGTAAGACTCGACCGACTGGTCATAGAGCGCAGATTCTTCGCCCAGCTTGGCGCGCAGGGCACCTGCATGGAAGATAGGTAATGAGATCGCTGGCGCGATATTCCAGGCTTTACTGGCCGCATCCAGCAGGTTTGGCGATGTACCACCGTAGTTAGTGGTGTTGAAGCCGCCAAACGCACTGATTGACAGGCTTGGATAGAACTCTTTCTTCGCAGCCTGAATACGTTGTGAATAAGACTCGACCAGCGCGCGCTGTGCCGCGATATCCGGGCGCTTGCCCAGCAAATCAAGGGTCAGATCACCCTTCGGCGCGATGGCATCGGCCGCTGGAAGGGGAACGGCGTGAAGATTATTCATCGCATTCGGGCCGAGGCCTGCCAGAGCCGACAGCTGATGTTTTAACTGATCAATTTGAGATTGGGATTCGATAATTTGCTGACGCGCACTGTCGGCCTGTGCCTGAGTTTGCTGCGGCACATCCACGCCATAAATCCCAGCCTGATACTGTGCTTTACGTAAATCTGCCAGATGCTGATTATTACCCACTTCCTGTTGCAGGACTTTTTGTACTGCCAGATTAGCTTGCAACTGATAGTAGGCCGATGCTACTGAACTGGTCAGGGTCAGTGCAGCTTGTGCCTGTTCAGCTCTGGCTGAATCGACCTGGGCCTTGGCCGCATTAACCTGATTACGGTATTTACCCCACCAGTCAAACTCATAACTCAGATTCAACCCCAGCGTGTTGGTGCTGTCGAAGATCGGTGCGTCGGGATAGCTGGTCAGGAACGGCGGGATCGTATTTTTGGAAACACGCTCACGCTTGGTGGTTCCGTTCAAATCCAGATAAGGTCCGTTAGCCGCGCTGGCTTCACCTGCCACGCTTTGGGCTTCACGCACCCGAGCCGCCGCCTGACGCAGTGATGGCGAGTTTTGCAACGTCGTTGTCATCAGATTATCAAGTTGCGGATCGTTAAGGCTGCGCCACCACTGCGGACTGATAGACAGCGAACTGACTTTTGGCTGAGCCAGTTTCAGTTGCTGATTGTCCAGCAAGGTTGACTGAGGCGCGATGTTATCGCTGGAGGCGCAGCCCGCCAAAAGTAAAACGGCGAACAGCGGCGTAAGTCTCCAGCTGGCTTGGAGTGACATGTTTGAGTTACCTGAACAGAAATTAGAGTAATTGTGTCGCAGTGACATCCATCTGATCGAGGCGAGATAACAGTTTGCGGGTTAGGTTTTCTAACTGCTTCTGTTCATCAGCATCGAGAGTAGACCAGAGAAGATGCAGGCTCTTATGTTGAGGTGGCAGAACCTTCTGAATGAAGGCTTCCCCGTCCGGCGTCAGGTGCAAATGCAGGCATCGACGGTCGTTATCGCTCTCACGGCGTTCAATCCAGCCGCGCTTCTCCAGCTCATCCGCAATTCGCGTGGCATTCGTTCGGGAAGAACCCAGCGCAGAGCTCAGCTCAGAAGGCTGAATGCTGTGGCTTTCTTGTGCATCAAGCGTCAATAACGCCATAAACAGCGTTTCGTTGATCCCCTGAGCTTTTAACATCTTATTGCGATTTTCCAGCAATTTACTTTGCATGTGCATACAGAGCCGGGTCAGCAAAATTTCTTGGTAGGGGAAATCTTTCTGTTTCTTAGCTCGGAAATTTAACATGTTTTCAATTGGTGCGAAGGAGCTGTCCATGATGAGAAGCCTCATTAGTTACGAGTGACATAGTAACGACGGTAATTAATAATATCAATGTTATGAACCCCCAAAGCTTTAGCATTAAGTGTGATTCATAACGACAGTGAATTATTCGACATTTAAAGTATGTATTCAGCGCTTTGGTACTTGACCGAAGCGATTGTTTTTTAGCCGGTTGGTAACATTGCTTTGAAGATCAATCCGTAGGCCACTGCACCCACCAGCGTAGATAAAATAATGCTCTTACTGCGCCAGAAGATGAGCGTCAGGACGACAAAGCCAGCCAGCGTCGGCAGCAGCCTCTGGCTGTCACGGAGGATCTCTGGCGTACTGGAGACCACCAGAAGTGCACAAATAGAAGCAATGCCAATACTGTCGAGAACCCGTGCCAGAGCCCCGCTTTTCATCGCGCCCGTTTTACGGTTTCCACCAAGACGCAGCGGAAGGTAGCGGAAAAGATAATTCGCGACACCGACGACTGCACACACCAGGATCACGTCAGTTTTCATTAGTCGCCTCCAGTTCAACTGCTGGACGTTGCAGCAGGGCAGTGATACAGCCCGCGCCCAGCCCGCACAAAATCGCCACGGGGATTGACCAGAACAGCAGACCGCACAATGCACCGGCCAGAGAGGCAACGAACACCAGACTCTGCTGACGTTTGAAAGCTGCCAGTAGGAAACTCAGAAACAGCGCGGGGAGCATGAAAGTGAGAGAAGCCTCGATGGCCGGATAATTTTCCAGCGGACCATGACCAAATAGCGCGCCAATAATGGTGCCAAATACCCAGGCCAGCCAGGAGCAGAGTGCGATGCCACACATCCAGTTTTCACTCCAACTGCGTTTATCACGAATCAGTTTAGCGGTAGCGGCGGCAAAGACTTCATCGGTAAGTCCAAAGGCCCAGAGCGCGGTTTTCTTACCATTCAGACGCCCGCCGGTCAGACGGTTACGCAGGGAAGGGCCATATAAAATATGGCGTACATCCATCGCCATCACCGTCAGGGCAGAGACCCACAGTGACATCCCTGCGCTTAAGAGCGCAGTGATCACAAACTGGCTGGCACCGGCATAAATCAGAACGGAAAACAGGGTGCTTTCCAGCGGCGTGAAACCCAGTTTTACTGCGCTCAGACCGAAAGCAAATGCGATGGGGAGATAACCGATAACAATGGGCAGACTGTCCACAACGCCTTGCGTAAACGTAGAGACGCGAAGAGGAGTTGAAGTGTCTTGTGCTGTGTGGGTTGGCATTGGGTAATCAGGGCATTGAAGACGGGGTATTTCACCCGTGAATAAACAATGGTTCAAACATTACCAGACTGTCAGTAGTGATAATACCCTCAAAGGAAAATAAATTTCAACGATGACTATTCGCAAGCTAATCAGGGGCGTGATGATCGCCCCGTGTTGTCAGTTTTCTTCAGTGAGTAATATTAAGCTCAGTTAAATCAGGCCATTTTATACTTATGTCCTGACCACCAGGTCAGCAAATTCAGTACGCTCATAACCACGCCAGCGATGGAAACACCGTACCATCCAGCCCATTGAAACGCTGACGCCGATACCAGCGAGCCTATCGCACCGCCGATAAAATAGGTGGTCATATAACCGGCCGTCAGGCGGTTACGCGCTTCAGGCATCGACTTATAAATGACACTCTGATTGGTGATGTGTACGCCCTGTACCGCCAGATCTAACACGATAATCCCCACGACCAGTGCAATCACTGAGTGCTGGCCATAGGCAATCGCCGCCCAAGACAGCAATAAGAGCACCAGCCCCACCGTGGTGGTCAGGTGAGCTTTGCCTTTATCCGCCAACTGCCCGGCGCGGGTGGCGGCCAGTGCACCCGCAGCGCCAACCAGACCGAACAGGCCAATAACGCCCTCGGAATAATGATACGCCGGTCCCGCCAGCAGAAATGCCATCGAGGTCCACAGAATGCTGAAGTTGGCGAAGGAGAACAGGCCAAGCAGCGCACGGGTACGTAATACTGGGGTATGGATAAACAGGCTGAAAATTGATTTCAACAATTGCGGATAATTCAGACCGGTATGCTGTTTGTGCATAGGAAGACGACGCCAGAGGATCAGCGCCATCGCCAGCATCAGTGCACTGGCTACCCAATAAACCGTACGCCAGCCGCCAAGCGTAGCCAGCAAACCTGCGACAGTTCGCGCCAGTAAAATGCCGAGCAGCAGGCCGGACATAATCAGTCCGACCACCTTACCGCGCCGTTCTGGCTCTGCCAGCGTTGCCGCCAGTGGCACCAGAATCTGTGCAACGACCGAGAACAGACCGGTGAGTGCAGTACCTATCAGCATAATCGTGAGCGTGGGGGCCATTGCGGTGATCAACAAGCCAGCGGCGGAAAGGACTGTCATCACTACAATCAGGCTGCGGCGTTCAAACATATCACCCAGCGGCACCAGGAACATCAGACCAAAGGCATAGCCAAGTTGAGCAATAGTGACGATAAAACCGGCCTGATTGACGGAAAGATCAAAAGCCCTGGCAATGGTTTCCAGCAGCGGCTGAGGATAGTAGTTACTGGCGACGGCAAGCCCTGTGGCGACGGCCATCAGAACGATCAGTCCCGGCGTAAGCGGAGAGTGTTGAGTGGATTTTTTCATAGTTTTTTCGTTTTACGTTTCTGTTTTAAGCTTTTTGTTTTCAATAAAGCGTGTCAGGTAAAGCTGCAGGTTGTATGTGAATATCAGCATCGTGCTGTTGGATCGCCGCGAGTATCGCTCAGCCATAAATAGTAAACCAATGTATAATTTTCATCTCAACTATCTCATTTCGCGATGAATCGATGAACCTCAAACAGATCCGCTTTGCCCTCGCCGTGGCGCAGGAACAGAACTTTACCCGGGCGGCGCAGCGATGCCACACGGTGCAATCAGCGTTAAGTCACCAGATAGCTAAACTGGAGGAAGAACTCGGCAGTACGCTGTTTGAGCGCACCTCCAGACAGGTTAACCTCACCGCGGCTGGACGGGCATTTTTAGCCCCGGCGGAGCAGCTGCTGGCGGCACATAGCCATTTGATCGACACGATGGAAGCGCTCAAAGGTGAGGTGACCGGGACCCTGACAGTCGGCATTATCTCAACGTTGAACGCGATAGATGTCATCGGCCAGATGGCGAAATTCACTCAACGTTACCCGCTGGTGAATATTCGTATGTACGTCGGGATGACTGAAAAATTGCTGGAAGATGTTCAGCAGTTGCGCACGGATGTGGCCTTCGTCGGCATCTGGCCGGGTGATAAAGCCACGCTGCGATTGCCCCAGCGGCAGCTGGCAGATGAACCGCTGGTGGCCCTGGTCAGCCCCTCACATGCTTATGCCTTACGTCCCACCATTACGCTCAGTGAGCTCGCACAGGTGCCGCTGGTGGACTTCTATGCCGGTGCCGGTGCACGGCGCCAGACTGATAACGCGTTCGGTGAAGCGGGGGTGACTCGCCACGTTAGCTTTGAAATCGACCATATCGAATGGCTGGAGAGCATCGTGCGGCGTTCACTGGCCGCCGGCATTGTGCCCCTGTCCCGCGCCCGGCACGCCGCCGATCTGGTCTCAATTCCGATAGAAAATGCACCACGGCGCCAGGTTTTCTGCGTCTGGCAGCCGAGCCTCAGCGCTGCTGCCGAACGCTTTCTGGCCTTTGCCCAGGAAGATGAGTGACGGCAGATGAGGCGATGTCATATCCTCAGACTAACCGTTCTTTACGTGCTGCCATGGCGAGGAAATGACGGCGGTCATAATAAGAATGATGAGCTTTTACTTTATTATCAATGCGTTTAATTAAGGTATCTGGCAAAGAAATATTGATGCGGTGCGCTTTGCCTTCAAAGGCAGAGAGATCAATATCGATCAGATCTTCGACGGTCATCAGGATAGTTTCACGCACCATCGGGCAATCTCTTCGCGTGTGTCGGCGGCCGAGAAGCAGGCGTAGTCAAACTCCAGTCGCAGGATCATATCCCTGCCATTTTCTTAATGGACTTGAACGTCCCATGGGGAAGTCATTCTTAGGATGGGGAATCGGAAACGCTTTATTCGTCACTGGCGACCGCCACTGTGACGCTTTAATTCACAACCCGCAGCCAGCTGTTCCTTAATCAATTGCGTCGATTTCATGGGCCCTCCTTACCGAGAACGAATTTACTCACACGAATACGCACAGCGATAATGAACAATAAAAAACGGGCGGAGATCTCTCCCCGCCCGCAGGTATTACTGAGTTCGTTACGGTTTTACTTCGCCGCCGCCGCTGCTTCTTTTACCCAACCATCAAAGGTTTCCTGGTGGGCTTTGATCCAGCCGTCGGTCTGATTAGCGATATCCGCTTCAGAGCTTTGACCGGCATGCATGGCGGAGTTCTGCGCATTAATGTCTTTCAACGGTAACTGCATGATAGCGAAGAGCTTGGCCGCAGCCGGGTTGGCTTCAGCAAACTTCTTATTGGCTACGATGTGCATGGTGCTGACTTTAAAGCCGTAGTTTTTACCATTAGGTAAGGCGGTATCGGCATTTTTATCGCCAGGGACGACAGAGAAGGGAACCTGCATCCACAGCACGTCTTTGCCCGGTACCAGTACGTCACTGACCCAGTACGGCGTCCAGGTGTAATAGAAGATAGGTTTACCTTCTTTGTAACGGGTAATGGTGTCAGCAATCATCGCCGAGTAATTCCCCTGATTTTGCGTCACGGTCTTTTCCAGATCATAAGCTTTGAGCTGCGCATTCAGCGCAGCTTCGCAACCCCAGCCCGGTGTACAACCGGTCAGGTCAGCTTTGCCGTCACCGTTGGTATCAAACAGTTTGGCGATCTTCGGATCTTTTAGTTGTTCAATATTGGTGATGTGGTATTTCTCAGCGGTTTTCTTATCAATCAGATAACCCTGCGCTGCGCCGTTAACATAGGTGCCTTCGCGATAGAAGACTTTATCTCCACCGGCGGCTTTGTACATTTCATCATGCAGCGGCGACCAGTTTACTGCCGTAAAAGTCCCATCACCGGCTGCAATGGTGGTGTAGCCCACGTTGTAATCGACTTCGCGGATAGGTTGAACGTCATAGCCCAGTTTTTCCAGCGCCTTGCTTACCAACTGAGTCTGAAAAGTCTCTTCGCTGATGGTGCTCTGAATCGGGGTGACGGTTACGCCTTTGCCTGGCAGGTCAGCGGCAAAGGTTGAGGCTGAAGCCAGTGTGGTCAGGGCGGCTATCGCCCAGAGATGTGTTTTTCGCATAAATTAATGTCCTGTTTATCGTCGTTGTTATGTTTTAAAAGCACCGCACGAGGCAGTGCCTGTCCGATTAAGAATTTTTCGCAGCCGCAGTAGCTTCGGAGATCCAGCCATCAAAGGTGGTCTGGTGAGCTTTTATCCACCCATCAACATGCTGCTGGATGTCCACGGATGAGGATTCACCTTGGTGCATCCGCAGGTTTTGGGCGTTTACGTCAGCCAGGGGTAATTTCATGATGGCAAACAGTTTGGCGGCAGCAGGATTGGCTTCAGCCCACTGTTTGTTGGCAACGATATGTTCGTTGTTGACCGGGAAACCGTAGTTTTTGCCATTGGGCAATTTTGTGTCGAGATCTTTGTTCGAGCCAGGGTTGGCCGAGAACGGCACCGTCAGCCATACCACGTCTTTCCCCGGTTTCAACTCATTGCTCACCCAGTAGGGAGTCCAGGTGAAATAGAGCACCGGTTTGCCGCTTTTGTAGCGGGTCAGGGTGTCAGCGATGATGGCCGAATAGTTGCCCTGATTTTGCTGCACGGTGCTGCTCAGGCCGTAAGCTTCAATCTGTTTGGAAACGACTTTTGCGCACTCCCAGCCCGGATCGCAGCCTGCGAGATCGGCCTTGCCGTCGCCGTTAGCATCAAAAAGTTTGGCGAGTTTGGGATCTTTCAGCTGATCAATGCTGGTGATGTGGTACTTGTCAGCGGTTTTTTTATCGATTAGATAACCCTGCGCTGCGCCGCTGATAAACGTCCCCTGACGGTAGAACTTTTTGTCCCCGCCAGTGGCGGCATACATATCGACTTGCAGCGGATCCCAATTCACCGCCATGTACGTCGAGTCACCGGCGGCGATGGCGGTATAGGCCACGTTGTAATCGACCTCGCCAGTGGGCTGCACGTCATAACCCAGTTTTTGCAGGGCGCGGTTGACCAGTTCGGTTTGAAACGTTTCTTCAGCGATGGTGCTTTGCAAGGGTTTGACGACAACGCCTTTACCCGGTAAATCGGCGGCAAAAGCCGCCGGAGTGGCGATCGATAATGCGAGGAAAAGTGTTTTAAGCGGTGTTGCGCGCATGGTGAACCCTTATTCTTATCCCCTTCATCTTTAGAGCGGTCTCTGCGTTGGCCGCCTTCATTCACCCCGATCGCTTACCTGTGTAAGCGCCCAGGCTTCATTCAGTTGCCGCCTTGATACAGCTCGAATGATGTTGGGTCTTGTTTATGAATACGTAAGAGTGGACTTCTGCTTAGTAGAGCGTTCCCGACGGCGAAACCGCCGGGAAGGTATTGCTGGTGATCAGGCTTTTTTCACGAAAGGTTTTGCCAGCAGGCCAACCGGCCCGCGGGTGAACCAGCGGTGGCCGCCTTTACTGCGGCTGTCCTGACCCATCGACTGGGTTAAACGGTCGAGGATAATGGCGAGGATAACGATACCTGCACCACCGACCGACGCCAGCCCCATGTCCAGACGGCCAATGCCGCGCAGAACCATCTGACCCAGACCGCCTACGGCAATCATCGAGGCGATAACCACCATCGACAGCGCCAGCATCAGCGTCTGGTTAATACCGGCCATGATGGTCGGCATCGCCAACGGCAGCTGTACTTTGAACAGCAGCTGGCTTGGGCTGGCCCCAAAGGACTGCGAGGCCTCAATCAGGTCTTCCGGTACCTGATTAATCCCGAGAATGGTCAGGCGCACAATCGGCGGCAGGGCGAAGATAATAGTGACGACAACCCCTGGCACATTACCGATACCAAACAGCATGACGATCGGCACCAGATAGACGAACGCCGGCGTGGTCTGCATGGCATCGAGCAGCGGACGGATAATTTTCGCCGCGCCTTTACTGCGTGCTAGCCATATGCCGAGCGGTAACCCTATGAGCACACAAAAGAATAGCGACGTTAGCACCAGCGCCAGCGTGACCATGGCCTGTGACCAGGCACCGATGGCACCAATAATGACCAGAGAAACCAGCGTCGCGGCACCCATACCCAGCCCAGCCATCTGCCAGGCGATCAGCGCAAAAATCAGCATCGCAATCGGCGCAGGCAGTGACTCAAGCCCATGTTGGAAACCACTCAGGACGAAATCGACCGGCACGCGAATGCCCTGAAACACCGGGCGGAAGTTCGTCACCAGCCAGTCAATTCCTTCGGTGACCCAGCGATCCAGTGGGATAAGCGTGGTATGGAACGGATCCAGAATAGTAAATTGATCATGCTGCGTCGGAGCCACAGTCAGCCAGTCATTGGCCTGCGCGGCGGCATGATGTGTAGCGTCGGGGGCGCTGGTGGCTGCGTCGTTGGCCCCTCCCCATGGGTCACTGCTGCTGGCAGCGTCGGTCGCCTGTTGTGTCGCTGCGGCGTGACCGCCGCTGGCATTGTCTGCACTCCAGGGATCTACCGTGGCATCCAGCGTCTGAGACGCGGCCTGAGCATGTTGAACGATGTTGTCGTTAATTGAATTCTTCATTATTCGTTACCCCCTTCTTTATCCAGGGCGCGAAGCAGCATGGCCTTGGAAATAATACCGATATAGTTATTGTCCTCATTGACGACCGGCACCGCGTAGGGCGCGGCGGCGACGTGAGAAATCAGCTCACTGAGCGGCATATCAGCCAGCACCGGTGCGGGAAGTTCCAGCAGCGCGGACTCCAGTGGCAGATTGGCTTTCAGCGCAACTTTCAGAGAATCAATCGACACCACGCCGATGAACTTCTGACCACGCTCCAGCACATAACCATATTCGCGGTCTTCGTCTTCGAGCAGCTTGAGCGCTGCCCGCGGACCAAAACCAGGGGTTTTACGAATTAACGTGCCACGACGACGGGCAATGTCTTTGGCACTGAACACCTGACTGATATCCACGCCGCGGAAGAAGGTGCGCACATAGTCATTAGCCGGATTATTCAGGATCTCTTCTGGTGTGCCGACCTGCACCACTTCGCCGCCTTGCATAATGGCGATACGGTCACCGATACGCATGGCTTCGTCGAGGTCATGAGAAATAAACACGATGGTGCGCTGATGCTGCGCCTGCAATTTCACCAGCTCATCCTGCATTTCGGTACGAATCAGCGGATCCAGTGCGGAGAAGGCCTCATCCATTAGCAAAATGTCGGGATTGTTCGCCATGGCGCGGGCCAGGCCCACACGTTGGCGCATCCCGCCGGACAGCTCATCCGGATAGGAATTAGCATAGTTTTCCAGCCCTACCTGACGCAGTGCGTCGAGGGCCTTTTCGTTACGCTCTTTTGCCGGAACACCGGCCAGTTCCATGCCAAACGCTGTGTTGTTTAACACCGTCAGATGAGGCATCAGGGCAAACGACTGGAACACCATGCTGATTTTGCTGCGACGGACCTGACGCAGTTTGGACTCGGAGATCTTGGCGATGTCTTCGCCGTCAATCAGCACTTCACCGCGGGTAGGTTCTATCAGACGATTGAGAAGGCGTACCATGGTGGATTTTCCGGAACCGGACAATCCCATGATGACGAAGATCTCGCCTTCTTCAATGGCCAGACTGGCGTTTTTCACACCAAGTGACAGCCCGGTTTTCTCAAAAATCTCTTCTTTACCCTTGCCGGAATCTATCAGCTTAAATGCGCGCTCCGGATGCTCGCCAAATACCTTATACAGGTTCTTTACTTCGATTTTAATTGTCATGCAATGTGCATTCCTTGGGGACAAATAGCCTGATGGCTATAATGGGTCTAATTGTGATTTAAATGTATAGAGTCTTCCTGATACGGAAATATTGAACGTCATATACCCTACCACAGAGAGATTCTGAGACAAGTCTCAATGTTTTCGAACAATATCTGTGTGCAGTGTTTGAAGAGCCTAATTCGCACACTCAGAATAGGCTGATTTACTCTTATTCAAGCTTGAGCATGTCAGAATATTTGGGAAGTGAAATTCAACAGGTTAGGCCAAATTTAAACGGTTGAATCAATGTGTGGGATTATTATTGTGTGTTGTTAATTTATTGATTTTATTTAATTTTAATTTACTTTATATTCTTGGTGTTCATTGCGGGGTAATATCCTGATCTTTACGATGATAGATATTTAAAACAGCGGGATAATCACACTGGCGTGTTTTGTATATTGAGGTCGGTGAAAGTCTTAATAATTGGCGATGAAAAAAATTCAGGATGGGAATAATGCACCCTGTGCAGGGTGATTATTGTGGGTGATGGGCCAGCTCAGGAGCAACGTTACGGAGGATAATTCGCCGGCCCGTGAGCCGGGAAATTCAGTCTTTAAGGGGCGTTTGATCGCCGCGAAATATCAGGCGGTAAAGGCGGCGAGGATGGCCGATATTTCCGTACTGCATCTCTACTGCAATAAAGCCAATTTCCACGCAATATTCCAGATAGCGGCGGCCGGTGGTTTTGCTGATCCCAACGTGTTCCACTACCTCGTCAACCGACCAGTTGCGATCCTCACCTTCGCTGAAAACCCGCTGAACCAGTTCCAGCGTATTGGGCTCAATCCCTTTCGTCGCAGGGGGGGCGGGGGCGTCAGTAGCGGGCAGATTGTAGAGACGATCGAGCGCCTGTTGGTCCAGCACTTTGACATGGCGAAGCTGGTGCACCAACTGCAAAAACCGTTCCAGCGAATTGCGCAGGCGCTGGAAAGAGACAGGCTTAATGATGTAGTCGAACGCGCCGCCGCGCATGGCCTGGCTGCAAGTGTGCATATCGCTGGCTGCTGTAATAAAAATCACCGAGCAATCCAGGCTTTTCAGCAGTGCGCCGTCGATAAGCTCAATGCCCTGACCGTCAGGCAAATAGTTGTCCAGTAGCACTAAGCGTGGCCGATAAAGTTGCAATTGCGTTTTGGCTTGCGCCAGCGTGGCGGCAATACTCACGACCCGCAGGTTAAAATTTTGCTCAATGAAATCGCGATGCAACCCCGCCAGATAAGGTTCATCCTCGACGATCACCACGTCCAGTGCGCTGCCCTGATTAATACTGCCATTTAGTATATTACTGTTGTTCATTATCGTTCCTGACTTGCTCACTCGCCCTACGGCGGATTAGGGATGAACAGCGAAAACACCGCGCCGCGCGGCGTGTTGTCCGAAATTTCAATCACACCACCTGCCTGGCGGACATAACGGGCCACTACATAGAGTCCAATACCATGTTCACCTCCGGTGTCGTCAGTGGCCGATAGCGGCTTTGTGGTGACACCTTGTTCAAAAATGAGTGGGCGGATCTCAGGTGCAAGCCCGATGCCCTGATCGGCCACCTCGATCAGCAGCTCATCATGGCTGTCCGACAGATAAAATTCGACCGGCTGATGCGGCGTCGGTGCGGCAAGGGTGGCATCTACTGCGTTATCGATCAGATTACCGATAATCGACATCAGTTCTGATTCTGTCAACGCCGCAGGCAGGCGGCTGAATTGGCAGGCGGGATCGAAATTCAGCCCTACACCTTTTTCGCGCGCGCTGGCAAATTTTCCAAGCAGCAGGCCGCACAGGGTTGGTGACGCAATACGCGCCGAGACAAAATCCAGCACTGCCTGTGCGCCCTCTGATTGTGCCTGAATGTAGCCGATCGCTTCCTCGTAACGTTTCATATGTAGCAAACCGGCCAGCGTCGCCGTCCAGTTAAGCTGCTCATGCCGCATGATGCGCAGATTATCGGCGTAACGCTTCACCTGACTTAACTGGCTGCTAAGGGTGTTGATATCATTTTTATCGCGGAAACTGAATACCCAGCCGGTTTGTGTGGCAGGTTCCAGTTCAATACGTACCCGGTTGACGATCACCTGGCGCCGATTAAAGCGTGTTACTTCGTCATGCCGGTTGGGCGTTGCGCTGTCGCTGGTAAAAAATTCAGCATCAGTATAAATAACATCACGGATATTCTGGCCGATCAGCGCGTCTTCTGGCTGGGGAAGTGCCAGCAATTCGCGTGCAGCATGGTTTATCGAGATGAT
Source organism: uncultured Enterobacterales bacterium (assembly GCA_946478305.1). GTDB lineage: Bacteria > Pseudomonadota > Gammaproteobacteria > Enterobacterales > Enterobacteriaceae > Ewingella. The sequence continues at coordinate 49,401 of CAMLBO010000012.1, read as the reverse complement.
TCGCTGGCGATCATCAATAGCGATCACCCCTTCGTAAATGGCCTCCAGCAGCGCTTTTTGTTGGCGAACCAGCAGGGCGATCTCTTTGGGCTCCAGCCAGAACATCTGCTTTTTGAGATTTTTACTGAACAGCCACGAGAAGATAAACAGCAGCGCCAATAGCAACAGGCCGGAGAGCGCCGCCTGTGCTAATTGTCTGACGCTGATGTCGTCAATATAGGACGTAAGGTAACCGACGGAGACGATACCAATCACCTGGTTATGCTCATCCAGCACCGGGGCTTTGCTGCGCAATGAAATACCAATGCCCCCCTGACGTACTGAAATGATGGTTTTCCCCGCCAGTACGCCGGCGTTGTCCCCGCCAACCATGGGTTTACCGACCCGTTCCGGCGACTGAGAGTGATAAAGATGATTTTCATGAGCATCGCCGACCACAATATAGCTCGCGTCGCTTTTCGCCCGCAGCGGAGCAACCAGGCGGGCAACTCCTGCGCTGTCATGGGCTGCTACCCGCGCAGACAGACCGGGCATCAGCGCGATTTGTGCCGCCTGAACTTTGGCACGGTTGCCGAGATCGTGATTCAGCTGTCGATCGATGGTGTGAAACAGAAAAGCGCCGACCAGGGCCAGCAACACGCATGAGAAGGCCACCAGGCTAAGGAAAAGTTTTATCTGGAAGGTAAATCGTAATTTCATTCAGGGTGCCAGAGCGAAAGGTGAAGAATAAGCCTAACACGCGATTTTCACCGGTAACATTCCCCGTACAGTCAGGTTGTGAGCAAAAGCGCATATAGTGCGTGGAATGCCGTTCATCAACCGGCGTACCAAGCCGCTCGCGGTGTGATTTACTACAAAGCTGATAAGGATTGCAGCCGCAGTAGCATTAACGTCATTAACACCATTACAACCTTTAACTCAGCCGTTTTAATTTGAGCAACCTCACAACCCGCCTGCGTGGTGATTTCTATGCTCACTCTCTATAAAGCCATTAATAAAAAGAGAGCAATGTCATGAGCACAACTGATGACTCCTATCTGGCGACGAAAGACGCCGAAAAGCCAGCCCTGACAGCCAAAGAGCGCTGGTGGCACATTCTGGATAACTACAAAATAGGGATCATTCCTCTGCCGTTCTTCCTGCTGGCAGGTGTGTTGATTTTGCTCGACTGCCTGAACGGCAAACTGCCCAGCGACATCGTGGTAATGGTGGCAACGCTGGCGTTTTTTGGTTTCGCCTGTGGCGAACTTGGCAAGCGCCTGCCGCTGCTCGGCAAACTGGGGGCGGCGGCAATCTGCGCCACCTTTATTCCCTCTGCTATGGTGCATTATGGCCTGCTGCCGGACGTTGTGGTGGACTCCACCGTCAAATTCTACAAATCCACCAATATTCTCTATCTGTACATCTGCTGCATTATTGTAGGCAGCATCATGAGCATGAACCGTCAGGTGCTTATCCAGGGCTTCGTACGAATTTTTGTGCCCATGCTGTGCGGTGAAATTGTTGGCATGGTGGCTGGCCTGGCGATGGGCACGCTGTTGGGGCTTCCGCCGTTCCAGACCTTCTTCTTTTTGATCCTTCCGATCATGGCCGGTGGCGTGGGGGAAGGCGCGATCCCGCTGTCGATGGGGTACGCAACCCTCTTGCATATGGAGCAGGGCGTCGCGCTTGGGCGTATTTTACCTATTGTGATGCTCGGTGGTCTCACGGCTATCGTGTTGGCGGGCGTACTGAATCAGGCCGGAAAGCGTTATCCGCATCTGACCGGTGAAGGGCAGCTGATGCCGGCGAAAAAAGGACTGATCAGCCATGGTCTGGAGGAATTTAGCGGCAAGCCTGACGTTAATGCGTTGGCTTGCGGGGCGCTGTTGGCGATCCTACTCTACATGGTGGGGATGCTCGGTCAACGTCTGATTGGCCTGCCTGCACCGGTTGGCATGTTGTTTGCGGCGGTGGTGCTTAAACTGGTAAACGGTGTTTCGCCGACCATCCAGCAGGGGGCGATGGTGGTGTATAAATTTTTCCGCACCGCCGTGACCTATCCGGTGCTGTTCGCGGTTGGTGTAGCCATCACGCCGTGGCAGGAACTGGTGAATGCTTTTACCGTGCAGAATCTCTGTGTGATCGTCACGACCGTCTGCGCGCTGGTGGGCACCGGCTTCTTCGTCGGTAAAAAAATTGGCATGCACCCAATCGACGTCGCTATCGTCTCTTGCTGCCAAAGCGGGCAAGGTGGCACTGGCGATGTGGCAATACTCACTTCCGGCAACCGCATGGCGCTGATGCCCTTCGCGCAGATCGCCACACGCATTGGCGGTGCAATTAATGTCACCGTCGGCTTGCTGGTACTGGCGAAGTTTTTCTCATGATCTAAAACAAACTTAAACCCATCTCTTTTTTGGGAAGAGATTGGTTTCATTAGATATGGGTTTTTTGAGTCTATTTATGGACATTGCTGGGGCTGGTTAATTATCGCTGGTTGGTTATTATTTGCGCACTCAAAGAGGAGTCCACCACCCCTGCGTGGTGCCCCGGTAAGGATTTTTTAAATTTCAAAAAAGAAGTTGTCCATGTCCCGTATTAAAACTGCCACCTGCGCAATACTGTTTTCAGCTTCCATCCTACTTAGCACAAATTCCTTTGCCTTCACTATGCCAAAGGAATTCGCGTCTTTTGACCTGCCCGCTTACTCCCAGCCAGACGTTTTTACCCCGGCCATAGCGCCTATTGAAACAGGGCAGAGTGCCCGCGCGGAAGTCGTGAAAACGGCGCTATTAGCCCAATATTCCAACTGGAAAGGTACACAATACCATTGGGGGGGGACCACGCATGATGGGGTTGATTGTTCGTCCCTGATGCAGCAAATATTCAATGACTCCATGCACAAACAGCTTCCCCGTACTACCTTCGAACAGATCAAGGGTGGGCAAAAAGTGAGCAAGGATAATCTTAAACCGGGGGATTTGGTGTTCTTCAAAACGCGGCCTGATACGCGGCATGTCGGAGTCTACATTGGCGACCATCAGTTTATCCATGCTTCAAGATTGCAGGGTGTGACAATTTCTTCATTGGATAACGAGTACTGGGTTGAACACTATGAAACAGCACGTCGTCTGGAATTGATGAGCTGAAGTTATGTTTTTAAACAGGTGGATAAGATCTTATCCACCTGTGGTTGCCTTTCGATTATTTATCTGACGATGCTTGCCACAGATTCAATTGGCCATCCGTAACATGCTTATCAATCGCCGTAAGCTCTTCAGCGCTGAAATGCAGATTGTCCAATGCCTTCACGTTCTCTTCCAGTTGCTCCGGACGGCTGGCACCTATCAGCACCGACGTCACCCGGTCGTCTTTCAATAACCAGCTCAGCGCCATCTGGGCCATCGACTGACCGCGCTCTTGTGCCATCTCATTGAGCAACTTCAGACTGTTGAGGTTATCTTCGGAGAGCATTTTGGCATTAAGGCCGCGCGCCTTATTGCCTTCCGTCTGCATCCGCGACCCCTGCGGAATACCGTTGAGGTATTTACCGGTTAGCAGACCCTGCGCCAGCGGTGTGAACGCGATACAGCCCGCGCCGTTTTGCTCAAGCGTATCGAGCAGGCCACTCTTATCTACCCAGCGGTTCAGCAGATTATAAGAGGGCTGGTGGATCAGCAACGGCACGTTCAGTTCACGCAGCAGTGCGGCCATTTTCTGCGTGCGCTCGGTTGAATATGACGAAATTCCCACGTAAAGCGCTTTGCCGCTTTGCACCGCGTAAGCCAGTGCCGCCGCGGTCTCTTCCATCGGTGTTTCTTCATCCACACGGTGAGAATAGAAGATATCGACGTAATCCAATCCCATGCGTTGCAGGCTCTGATCCAGACTCGCCAGCAGGTATTTACGCGAGCCGCCAGCGCCGTAAGGGCCGGGCCACATATCGTAGCCGGCCTTGGTAGAGATGATCAGCTCGTCGCGGTAGGAGGAGAAATCCTGACGCAGCAATGTGCCAAAATTCTCTTCCGCCGAACCCGGCGGTGGCCCGTAGTTGTTCGCCAGATCGAAATGCGTAATGCCAGAATCAAAGGCTTTCTTCAGCAAGGCGCGTTGTGACTCCAGCGCATTAACGTGACCAAAGTTGTGCCACAGGCCAAGTGAAAGGGCTGGAAGCTTTAGACCGCTCTGACCGCAGCGGCGATATTGCATGGTTTCATAGCGGGAGGGTGAAGCCGTGTAAGGCATGATGTTTCCTTCTATATTTTTCTCGTCACTCGAACTCAGTTGAGGGATGTAGAGTCTTTTTGAAACACTGTTTCCAGTGTAACCCCTAAAGAAATAACGGCAACATCAGAAGGCACAATAGCGCCCCACCCTGACGGGGATCCGGGCGACGGGCGGCGTCAATGAGATGTTTAGGTCACGGGCAATCTGACCACATCGCAATTGCACGCTATTATGAAAGATTAGCGATAGTTGAAGTTACCCGGCAGTCAGTTGGGATAACGGCGTTGAAAAGGTGCTGTTTTCTTGCTGGCTGAACACCTAAACGAACAGGACGCTTTCCCACAGCGGCGCGTGCAATTGATGAAAATAGTGATCGCACCGGATTCATACAAAGAAAGTTTGTCTGCTTTGGACGTGGCAAAAGCCATTGAAAGTGGTTTTCGCGAAATATTCCCTGATGCAGAGTATGTCAAACTGCCCGTCGCCGACGGCGGTGAAGGTACGGTCGAAGCCATGGTGGCTGCAACTGGCGGCAGCGTTGTTAAGGTGAAGGTTACCGGTCCCCTCGGTGATCCTCTCGAAGCCTTCTTTGGGTTGTCTGGCGACGAGAAAGTGGCCTTTATCGAAATGGCGGCGGCCAGCGGGCTGGAAAGCGTACCCAGCGATAAACGTAATCCTCTCAGGACGACCTCCTTCGGCACGGGTGAACTGATCCGCGCTGCGCTGGATCATGGCATTAAGCACTGCATTATTGGTATTGGCGGCAGCGCGACCAACGATGGAGGGGCCGGCATGGTACAGGCGCTCGGTGCAAAATTGTTAAGTAAAGAGGGGAGTCAGATTGGCTACGGCGGCGGTGAGCTGGCAAAACTGGCCAGTATTGATATCAGCGGGTTGGATCCGCGCATTGCGCATTGCCGCTTTGAAGTCGCCTGTGATGTGACTAATCCGCTGACCGGCAAGCAGGGGGCCTCGGCCGTTTTTGGTCCGCAAAAAGGGGCGACACCGGAGATGATCAATCAGCTCGACGGTTATCTCAGCCACTATGCCGAAGTGATCCGTCGGGATCTGCATATTGATGTCGATAATATTCCGGGGGGCGGTGCGGCAGGAGGCATGGGCGCGGCGCTGCATGCTTTTTGCAACGCTGAACTGCGGCAGGGGATTGAGATCGTCACCGAGGCGCTCGGGCTCGACGCGCTGGTGAAAGACGCCACGTTGGTGATCACCGGTGAAGGACGTATCGACAGTCAGAGTATTAATGGCAAGGTGCCCATCGGTGTGGCGCGGGTTGCCAAACGTTATAACAAACCGGTGATTGGTATCGGCGGCAGTCTGACGAAAGATGTTGATGTGGTGTTTGATCACGGGCTGGATGCCGTGTTCAGCGTCCTTTATACCATCTGCACGCTGGAGGAAGCGTTGGACAACGCGTCCGACAATTTACGCAAGACCGCGCGAAACATTGCGGCCACCATCAGGCTCGCGCAAAAACTGTAAGTATCTTACCCCTCCCGGACCGGCGCCTGATGACAATCTGTGCCGGTTTTTTATTTGTCATCTGCATCTTTACCCCGGCTTGTCTGCTGCGTTAGGTTTGGGTATTGAAAATGCGATTGTCCGCTACCGGGAGCCCACTATGTCCAAACCTGACTTCTCCGAACCCTATGATTTTTCTGAACTCTATGATTTATCTTCTCTGTATGACTTCTCCTCCCAATCGGTTAATACGCAGACCAAAGGTCTTGGAAGCTTGCCTGATGAGCCCTGCATGGCGGATATCAGTGAGCAGGGCTGGAACATTCTGCGTGAAGAGGTCAGCCTGCCGGTGGCCGTTCTGCTGGAAGAACGCATTGAACATAACCTGTCCTGGATGCGCGAATTTATCAGCCGCTATAAAGTGAAATTGGCACCCCACGGCAAAACGACCATGAGCCCAGAGCTTTATCAGTTGCAGCTGGACTACGGCGCCTGGGGGATCACGCTGGCCACCGCGCCGCAGGTTAACGCGGCCTTCCAGCACGGTGTACGGCGGGTGATCATGGCCAACCAGCTGACCGGTAAAGCCAATATGGCGATCATCGCCGGGTTGCTGGCCCGCGACAGCGAGTTCGATTTCACCTGTATTGTCGATTCTGCCGACAACGTTGATGCACTGGGCGATTATTTTTCCTCCCGCGGACAAACGCTGCGGGTGCTGCTGGAATATGGCGTGATGGGTGGGCGCACCGGCGTGCGCAATGCCGAGCAGGAGCAGCAGGTGCTCGATGCCATCCGGCGCTGGCCGGCGTCTATCAAACTGGTGGGCGTGGAGATTTACGAGGGCGTGATTGACGAAGAAGCGCCGATCCGCGCTTTCCTGCAACACGTCATGAAGCGGACGGAGGCCCTGGCACAGGCAGGTCAGTTTGCTGAGCCAACGGTTATCCTGACTGGCGCGGGCTCGGCGTGGTATGACGTGGTGGCCGAAGAGTTCAGCCGCAGCGACAAATATCTTGATACCGGAAAACGCTTCACCCTCGAGGTTATCCTGCGTTCCGGTTGCTATCTGACCCATGACGCCGGGGTATATGAGAAAGCCAACCAACGCATTCAGGCACACAATCCGGTGGCGCGTGAAATGAAAAGCAGTCTGCAACCGGCGTTGCAGGTATGGGCTTATGTACAATCTTTGCCGGAGCCGGGCAGGGCAATTATTGGGCTCGGCAAACGTGATGCCGGGGGCGACGCGGGCTTTCCGGTCGTGGCTGGCCATTTCCGGCCAACCACTTCGCGTTCAGCCGGATACACAACGGTAGTGCCTGCGCCAAAGAGCTGGGAAATGACCAAGATGATGGATCAGCACGCCTTCATGTCACTGCCTCAGGATGCTGATATTCAGGTGGGCGATATGCTGCTATTTGATATTTCGCACCCCTGTTTGACCTTTGACAAATGGCGCCAGCTGTTGCGGGTGAACGAACAGTGGGACGTGACCGGAGCAGTGACCACCTGGTTCTGATGAGGTCAATGTGTCTTATAAAAAGCCCGGCGTTTCATACGCAACATACGCGATGAAACGCCGGGCTTTTTACTGTCTGTTGTTCACATGAGAGATCAGCGGGTGGTGAGCTCGCCTGCGGCAGCCAGCGCTTTTTCGGCCTCCTGCTGGGCTGCCTGATGTTCTTCTTTATATTTCAGGCGATCCCACGCGCGGAAGAACGGATAGTAAATCACCAGCGAAATCGCCAGATTGACGACCTGTATCACCGTGCCGGAGATATGCCCGCCCGTTGCCAGATAGCCACTGATGAAGATCGGTGTGGTAAACGGCAGGGCGATACCCACTGGCGGCGTCACCAGCCCGGTTGCCATGGCGGTATAGGTGACAATCACCAGTACCACTGGCGTAAGGATAAACGGAATGGCGAAGTAGGGGTTCATGACCAACGGAATACCAAACACCATAGGTTCGCTGATGTTAAACAGACAGCCTGGTGCAGCGATTTTCCCCAGCTGTTTCATCTGTGCACTGCGCGCGCGGATCAGCATGAAAATGACCAATCCGAGCAGTGCGCCAGTGCCGCCGGGGGCTATCCATAAATCATAGAACTGCTGGGTAATGATGTGCGGAACCGGCTGCCCGGCCTGAAAAGCCGTCAGGTTTTCCGACATATTTGACAGCCACACCGGCTGGATAAACACCAGCACGATAGCGTCACCGTGCAGACCCACCATCCACAGTAAACCAATCAGGATCACCGAGAAGATCATACCCGGCAAGGTGCCGCCGATGTGGTGCATTGGAATACCGATAAGGGTGGCGATCATATTATTGATGTTGCCAAACGGCGTGGCCTCGACGCCCAACCGCAGTGCCAGCACCACTGCCATAACAGCAAACCCCGGGATCAGCGCCAGAAAGGATTTTGCCACCGCCGGTGGGACGCCCGCAGGCATATTGATAACGAAATTGCGGTCATGGACAAAGCGGTAGATTTCAGTCGACAAAATGGCAATGACAATCGCCACAAACAGCCCCTGACTGCCGATGAAATTCATCGGCAATACGCCTTTGACGATCTGTTCAGTGGCCCCGTTTAGCGGCTGGAACAGCGTGTTTTGTGGAATAGTCATGATAAAGGCCACCAGCGATACTGCACCTGTGGTCAGCGGATCGAGGGTTTTATATTTCTCTGCCAGACGGTAAGCGATACCGAAGCTGGAGATGATGGCCATGATGTCGTAAGTGGCTTTGACCGGATACAGCAGTTTTTCACGCCAGGCCGCGCCAAACACTTCGCCCATCATGTTGGCGTAGCTTGGGATCGGCAGGTAGGCGAAGATCAGGAAAAAGGAGCCAATAAGCATAAAGGGCATATTGAGGATAATGCCGTCGCGTACTGACAGGACATGTTTTTGCGAGGCGATCTTCAAGGCGAAAGGTAAAACATAGCGTTCGAGCAGGACATTCGGTTTAGACACTACACACCCCCTGAGCGGATGATTTCCGCACTGTTTTTATTAACGGCTATTTTGGTTTTGGCTGTTTATGTGAATTTCGAACTGAGAAAATATCGGGCTTAAAGGTGGTGACTTTGTTCCGCCACGGCAGATGGAAGACGGCGGTAAAGTTCGATCATATCGACGGCTAAATCCTGGATGACCATCGCATTCATCAAGTGGTCCTGGGCATGCACGATAATGAGATTTACCGGGATTTTGCCGCAGCCTTCGTCAATGCTAATAAGTTCTGTCTGCATGCCGTGGGCATGAGAAACCGCCTGACGTGATTCGTTCATTGCTTGCTCCGCCGCTGCAAAATTTCCACGGCGTGCCTGTTGCAATGCCATCATGGCGTGGCTGCGGGCGCTGCCGGCGTGAACCAGCAACTCCATAATCGTATTTTCTAAATCCATCCGTTTTCCCTCTTTTGGCAATCAATGTCTGTCGTCTGGATACGCTGACAGATGAGATATCAGCATCGGGAAGACAGAGTAGGTTTCACATCATAATAATAAAAAGAGAGCGCTCTCATTTTGGGATTTAAAAAAATCAGCTGACGCAATAAAGATCTTTCCAGCAAAAGAACGATGGCGGAAAACTGCGCAACTGATGGGGTAGAGTTAAACCAAAGTGATCGGGAGTTGTAAATACCTCCCGACCATAGGATTTTTATATGAAGGATAAATAACGCATAAATTCATGCGGTTATTGTTAATGTAATGTGAAATTATTTTCCGTAAGTGAGATCTCAAGCAAACTCACACGGGGGGACTTCAGCTTCTCAGGTGCAGTTCAGCCGCCTGGGTCACGTTATCAATTTCATCCAACAGCTCCAGCCATTCGGGTTCGAGCTCGTCCGCCGGGATGTTTTGCCGCAACTGCTGTTCAATGTAAAAACAGAGTTGTTTCAGACGTGGAACACCGCTGTAGCTACAGCTGCCGTGTAATTTGTGGATCAGGGAAAGAATATCCGGGTCTGACTCCCCCTGCGCCACCGCGTTGACGCGCTCACTGACCTGTGGCAGGAACTCTACCAGCATTTGCAGCAGGTCACGCGCCAGCGACTCTTTGTTGGCGGACTGCCGCAGTGCCAACTGCCAGTCCAGCGTACTGGCAGGCAGCTGGTCAGCGATCTGATTAAGCGGTGACTCTTGAGGAGTGTGGTGAGAGTAGTGGCGTGCCAGTACGCGTTTAAGCATGCTTTCATCAATAGGTTTTGCCAGATAGTCATCCATGCCCACTTTAAGCAGTTGCTCCCGTTCGCCACTCAAAGAGTGAGCCGTCACCGCGACTATCGGCGTTTTAATGTGGCGGGGCATTTGGTGGATAATTTCGCTGGCCCGAATACCGTCAATATCCGGCATCTGAATATCCATCAGGATGATATCCAGATCGTTATTACGCGCCATGTCGATAGCCTCTTCACCGCTGTGACATAGCAGGGTGGTTTCCACCAGTTCCTCCAGTAAGGTCCCGATCAGCTTGAGGTTAGCCGGGTTATCGTCAACCGCCATGGCCGTCAGCGGCATGCGTGATGCCCTTGGCACTGTTGCATTTAGCACCACGGTCGCCGGGCGTTCATCCAGCAACAGCGGTAACAGGCGCAGGCTGGAAACAGGTTTAATCAGACAGGCCTGGACGCCGCGTGTTTTCAGCGTTTCTGCATCGACCTGGAATTCACTGGGCAGCGCCAGCAGCAAGCGATCCGTCATGCCCAGCACCTGTTGCAGACGAACATCGTAATCCGATAGCTGGTGGTCAAGTTTTACCGGGATACTGCACAGCATTAAATCGTAATGCGGGTCTGGCAGCGCCTGAATCGTAGTGCGGTGGACGACATCAAGCGGCGTGGATTGCAGAATTTCAAGCGTGGCCTTGGCCGCCGCCGGATTGGATTCCACATAGGCCATGCGCTTGCCTTCGAGGCAGGACATAGAAACCGGGGTGATGTGGCGGTTATCGTTCAGTTCCAGAGTGATATGGAACCAGAAGGTCGAGCCACGGTTGATCTGGCTGTAGAAGCTAATATCACCGCCCATCTCTTTAACCAGCCGCTGGGTGATCACCAGTCCCAGACCAGTACCGCCGTGACGGCGGGAAATGCTCGCATCGGCCTGACGGAAGGCCTGGAAAAGTTGTGACTGCTGACGCTCAGAAATCCCGATCCCGGTGTCATGGATTTGCACTTCAAGTTCGACTTGCAAATTGTTCTGCGAGCGTATTTCCACATTGATATCAATGTTGCCGTTTTCAGTGAACTTAATGGCATTTCCCAGTAGATTCGTCACTACTTGCTGAAGACGCATCGGGTCGCCCAGGACGCTTTCAGGCACGTTATTATGCACATTCAGGGTCAGTTCCAGCCCTTTGTCATGTGCAGTGTGCGCCAGCAGAATCACCACTTCGTCGAGCATTTCACGCAGTGAGAATGGAATATGTTCAAGCACCAGCTTACCGGCTTCAAGTTTGGAGAAGTCGAGTACGTCATTGATGATGGTCAGCAGATTATTAGCCGAGCGCTCAATGGTTTGCAGGTAATCTGCCTGAGTTGGCGACAGCGGCGTTTTCAGTGTCTGGCGGGTGAAACCAATGACGCCGTTGAGTGGAGTACGCAATTCGTGGGACATATTGGCGAGGAATTCGGATTTAATACGCGCCGCTTCCTGTGCACGTTTTTTGGCTAAATCCAGCTCGACGTTCTGGATCTCCATCTGTTCGAGGGTTTCGCGCAAATCCGACGTAGCCTGGTCGATATTTTGCTGCACTTCTTCGTGGTAGGCCGTCAGGGACATGGCCATCGAGTTGATGCCGTTTTTCAACATGCTCAGTTCGCCAAGCATATTGCCTTCAACGCGACTGTCCAACTGGCCACGCCGGATACGGTCAACCGTATTGACCATATTGCGGATAGGTCCGGTCACGTCACGCATCAGCCGGTAAGCAAACAGGGTAGCAATCCCCAGACAGAGCAACAGCAGCATGGTGGAAACAAAGGCTTCCTGGTACTGCTGTAAACGCACTGAACTCAAATCCAGTTCAATGGCGATATACCCCAGGTTGCGCGCCGGTACAGTATCGGTGGCCTGATCGTCCGGGGTGCTATGGTTCTCTGCCAAAATCGGCGTGCGCAGAATAAGTGAGTCCCCAACGCGGTTCTGGGTCAAGTCACGCGGGATTTTACTCAGCGAAGGCACCTGCAATATACCGCCATCGCGCAGTGAATTTGAGGTCGCAAAGAGCTTATTGTCGGCGTCGAAAACGCTGATAGACCTGACAATCTCAGAGTGATTACGGTGCAGGCGGCTGATCAGTTTTTTCACCGGGTCACGCTCACGGAAGGTCATACCATATTCACTCGCCACCGCCAGCGGCTCGATAATGCTGGAACCTGCATCGATCAACTGTTTTTGCAGCTCGTTGTAGCGATGCACCACAAAAAACGTGCTGAGCAGCAGACCAATCATTAATGTGGGTGCCAAAATTAAGATCATCATCCGTGCGCGGAGGCTATATTTGGTCATGAGGTTCCAGTGTGGGAGAATCAGTGGCTAACGTAAGCTTAATGAACCAGCGTGTAATCGACAATTATATACCCTGCAACCCGAATTTTTGGGGTATATCACCAGATTCTACTCCCGGAACTGCTGTGTGACGACCCGGTAAACCACAGGGAATCAGAAGGTGTTGCCACGCTGAGAGTGAATGGGCAAGATAATGCCCTTCGCATATCGAAGACTTTTTTTATCAACCCGTCTGCCGCCCAACTGGCAGCAGAATTGTAGGGAGAGGGTATGGTTGCGGTAAGAAGTGCACATTTGAACACGGCAGGCGAGTTTGCGCTCGACGACTGGATCACCAGTTTAGGCCTCTCCAGCCCGCAATCATGTGAGCGTTTAGCCGAGACCTGGCGCTACTGCGAACAACAGACTCAGGGCCATCCGGATGCCTCGCTGCTATTGTGGCGCGGGCTGGAAATGGTCGAGATCCTCTCTACCCTCAGTATGGACAACGACAGTATGCGCGCGGCGCTGCTGTTCCCGCTGGTGGACGTCGGCATTATTGACGAAGAGACGCTCACTCAGCAGTTCGGTAAAAGCATTACCGATTTGGTGCACGGTGTGCGCGATATGGATGCTATCCGCCAGCTGAAAGCCACCCAAAATGATTCGATGGCCTCCGAGCAAGTCGACAATGTGCGCCGCATGCTGCTGGCCATGGTGGAGGATTTCCGCTGCGTCGTGCTCAAGCTCGCCGAGCGAATTGCCCATCTGCGTGAAGTCAAAGATGCACCGGAAGAAGAGCGCGTGCTGGCGGCCAAAGAGTGCAGCAATATCTATGCACCACTGGCTAACCGGCTGGGTATCGGCCAGCTTAAATGGGAGCTGGAAGATTTCTGTTTCCGCTATCTTCACCCTGATGAATATAAACGCATCGCCAAATTGCTGCATGAGCGTCGTATAGACCGTGAGCAGTATATCGATGATTTTGTCTCCACCGTACGTGGGGCGATGGCCGAAGAGGGCATCAAGGTCGATGTCTATGGCCGTCCGAAACATATCTACAGCATCTGGCGCAAGATGCAGAAAAAAGCCCTGTCCTTTGATGAACTGTTCGATGTACGTGCGGTGCGAATTGTCGTTGAGCGCTTACAGGATTGTTACGCGGCTCTGGGGATAGTGCATACCCATTTTCGCCATCTGCCTGACGAATTTGACGACTACGTCGCCAACCCGAAACCCAACGGTTATCAGTCCATCCACACCGTGGTGCTCGGGCCACGGGGGAAAACGCTGGAAGTGCAAATCCGTACCCGCCAGATGCATGAAGATGCCGAACTTGGTGTGGCCGCGCACTGGAAATATAAAGAGGGCACAGCGGTTCCGGGGGGGCGTAGCGGCGGTTATGAGGGGCGCATTGCCTGGCTGCGTAAACTGATTGCGTGGCAGGAAGAGATGGCTGATTCGGGCGAAATGCTCGACGAAGTGCGCAGTCAGGTGTTCGACGACCGCGTCTACGTGTTTACCCCGAAAGGTGATGTCATCGACCTGCCAATGGGGTCGACTCCGCTCGATTTCGCTTATCACATTCACAGCGATGTAGGTCACCGTTGTATCGGTGCAAAAATCGGTGGGCGAATTGTCCCCTTCACCTATCAACTGCGCATGGGTGACCAGATTGAAATCATCACCCAGAAACATCCGAACCCAAGCCGTGACTGGCTGAATCCGAACCTGGGATACGTCACGACCAGTCGCGGACGTTCGAAGATCCATAACTGGTTCCGTAAACAGGATCGCGATAAAAACATTATTGCGGGCAAGCAGATCCTCGACGACGAGCTGGACAAGCTGGAGATAAGCCTTAAAGACGCGGAGAAACTGCTGCTGCCGCGTTATAACGTCAATTCTCTGGACGAAGTTCTGGCGGCGATTGGCAACGGCGACATACGCCTCAACCAGATGGTTAACTTCCTGCAATCTCAGTTGAAAAAACCGAGTGCAGAAGAGTTGGATAAAGAGGCCCTGCGGCAGTTGACGCAGAAAACTACGCCACCACCAGCGCGTAACAGCGGTAAAGACAATGGTCGTGTGGTGGTCGAGGGTGTGGGTAATCTGATGCACCACATTGCGCGCTGTTGCCAGCCGATTCCGGGCGACGAGATCGTCGGTTATATCACTCAGGGGCGCGGTATTTCCATCCATCGGGCCGATTGTGACCAACTGGAAGATTTGCGTCTGAATGCGCCGGAGCGCGTGGTTGACGCCGTATGGGGCGAAAGCTACTCCAGCGGTTATTCGCTGGTGGTGCGTGTTGTCGCTAATGACCGGAGTGGTTTGCTGCGTGATATCACCACCATACTGGCCAATGAAAAGGTCAACGTTTTGGGCGTTGCCAGCCGCAGTGACACCAAGCAGCAACTGGCGACTATCGATATGGATATCGAAATTTACAATCCGCAGGTCCTCGGGCGTGTGATTGCCAAACTTAACCAGCTGCCGGATGTCATCGACGCCAAGCGCCTGCACGGCAGTTGAGTCGCATTCATTTGTAAGGCCCGCCAGTCGGGCCTTTCTTTTTTCTTTGTCTCAATAATTTTTTAAATGGATATGGGTTATGACGTCAACTTCAGCTCTCCAACGCCTGCTTAGCATCATGAAAACCCTGCGCGACCCCATCGCCGGGTGCCCGTGGGACAAAGAGCAAACCTTTGCCACCATTGCCCCTTATACTTTGGAAGAGACATACGAAGTACTGGATGCCATTGTCCGCAAGGATTACGACGATGTGCGTGATGAACTGGGCGATTTGATGTTTCAGGTGGTGTTTTACGCCCAGATGGGCAGCGAGCAGGGGTTGTTTGAGTTCGACGACATTTGCAATGCCATTTCCGACAAGCTCGAACGTCGCCATCCGCAGATTTTCGGTGGTGAGGTGGCTTGGTCGAAAGAGGCCAGCAGTCAGGACGTGCTGGTGAAGTGGGAAGCACGCAAAGCACTGGAGCGAGCAGACAAATCCCTGCATTCGGCCCTGGATGACATTCCCTCAGCACTGCCTGCCCTGATGAAAGCACACAAAATTCAGAAGCGTTGTGCCAACGTGGGTTTTGACTGGACCACCCTTGGCCCGGTGCTGGACAAAGTATACGAAGAGATCGACGAAGTGATGTTCGAGGCTAAACAGGCCGTAGTCGATGAAGAAAAATTGGGTGAGGAGATCGGTGACCTCCTATTCGCCACCGTCAATCTTTCGCGCCACCTCGGGCATAAAGCCGAGGATGCCTTACAGGCGGCTAACCGTAAGTTCGAGCGCCGTTTCCGTCAGGTGGAGCAGATTATCCGTGAGCAGGAGCTGACCATGGAACAGGCGACCCTCGATCAGATGGAAGAGGCGTGGCAACAGGTAAAGAAAGGCGAAACCGTTAAACAATAATCCTCAGCGCTGAATTTGATCGGCGACAAGATCTGTCCATGCTGAAACGGTTAAGCTCAGTTCTCATGACGAGCTCAAAGCCTGAGAGAAATGAGTAAAGTCCAACAAATTGATATCTAAGATATTTTAGTGAGTTATGCGGTCGGGAAACAATATTTTATTCGCTAACATATTGTTTTTGAAAGAATGAGAGAATGACGCTGGCAGGGTTAACCCTTCTGAACTGACGGTAAGGAAAACGATGATGGACAGCAAAACCTTTATTTGTGGCGCACACAAGGTTCCGGTATACTGTTTTCCCGTCTTGGTTACTCCATCATCTTTAAACCTAACCTCTCAGGTTCAGCATGACAACTAATTATATTTTTGTGACCGGCGGGGTCGTATCCTCTCTGGGTAAAGGCATTGCCGCAGCCTCTCTGGCGGCTATTCTCGAAGCCCGTGGCCTTAACGTGACCATGATGAAACTGGACCCGTATATTAACGTGGATCCAGGTACCATGAGCCCGACCCAACACGGCGAAGTCTTCGTTACCGAAGATGGCGCTGAAACGGATCTGGACCTCGGTCACTACGAGCGCTTCATTCGCACCAAAATGACCCGACGCAATAACTTCACCACCGGGCGTATCTACTCCGACGTGCTGCGCAAAGAGCGCCGCGGCGATTATCTCGGCGCAACCATCCAGGTTATCCCGCACATCACCAATAACATCAAAGAACGCATCATCGAAGGCGGCGAAGGCCATGATGTGGTGCTGGTGGAAATTGGCGGTACCGTAGGTGATATCGAATCCCTGCCCTTCCTGGAAGCCATTCGCCAGATGGCCGTGGACGTGGGCCGTGAGCATACGCTGTATATGCACCTGACTCTGGTGCCGTACATGGCGGCTGCCGGTGAAGTGAAAACCAAACCAACCCAGCATTCAGTGAAAGAGCTGCTGTCGATTGGTATTCAGCCCGATGTGCTGATCTGCCGTTCAGACCGTGCCGTACCGGCCAACGAACGCGCTAAAATTGCGCTGTTCTGTAACGTGCCAGAAAAAGCGGTTATTTCGCTTAAAGACGTTGATTCCATTTATAAAATCCCGGCCCTATTGAAATCCCAGGGTCTGGACGACTATATTTGTAAACGCTTCAATCTCACCGCACCTGAAGCCAATCTCAGCGAGTGGGAACAGGTTGTCTATGAAGAAGCCAATCCGGGTGGCGAAGTTACCATCGGGATGGTGGGTAAATACATTGAGCTGCCAGATGCTTACAAATCTGTGATTGAAGCGCTCAAACACGGCGGGCTTAAAAACCGCCTGACCGTTAACATCAAACTTATTGACTCTCAGGATGTCGAAACGCGTGGTGTAGAAGTTCTGAAAGGGCTGGATGCGATCCTTATCCCTGGTGGCTTTGGCTATCGTGGTGTGGAAGGTAAAGTGACTACCGCCCGCTATGCACGTGAAAACAACATTCCTTATCTGGGCATTTGCCTGGGTATGCAGGTAGCGTTGATGGAGTTTGCCCGCAACGTCGTGGGCATGGAAAATGCCAACTCAACCGAATTTGTGCCAGACTGTAAGTTCCCGGTGGTGGCATTGATCACCGAATGGCGTGATGAGGACGGGAATGTAGAAGTCCGTTCTGAAGAAAGTGATTTAGGCGGCACCATGCGCGTGGGGGGGCAGCAATGTCACCTGACCGACGGTAGCCTGGTTCGCGAAATGTACGGCGAGCCGACAATAGTTGAACGTCATCGTCACCGTTACGAAGTAAACAATATGCTGCTCAAACAGATTGAAGCCGCAGGTTTACGCGTTGCAGGACGCTCTGGCGATAAGCAACTGGTGGAAATTATTGAGTTGCCGAACCATCCATGGTTTGTGGCTTGCCAGTTCCATCCGGAATTTACGTCAACGCCGCGTGATGGTCATCCGTTGTTTGCAGGCTTTGTGAA
Organism: uncultured Enterobacterales bacterium; assembly: GCA_946478305.1. Lineage (GTDB taxonomy): Bacteria > Pseudomonadota > Gammaproteobacteria > Enterobacterales > Enterobacteriaceae > Ewingella. The sequence goes on along the minus strand of CAMLBO010000012.1, from coordinate 31,829 downwards.
GGCTGCCGGTGAGTATCAGAAGCGTCAGGTAAAATAAATATAGGGGAAGCAACCTGTCACCCAGGTGGCATGTTGTTTGTCTGAAGCTTTAGTTAACTTGTACTGAGGAAATCTTAATGTCTAAAATCGTTAAAGTTATCGGCCGCGAAATCATCGACTCCCGTGGTAACCCGACCGTAGAAGCTGAAGTTCATCTGGAAGGCGGTTTCGTCGGTCTGGCAGCTGCTCCATCAGGCGCATCTACAGGTTCCCGCGAAGCGCTGGAACTGCGTGACGGTGACAAATCCCGTTTCCTGGGCAAAGGTGTACTGAAAGCGGTTGCTGCTGTAAATGGCCCGATTGCTGATGCTGTTAAAGGCAAAGACGCTAAAGACCAGGCTAACATCGACAAGATCATGATCGATCTTGATGGTACTGAGAACAAATCTCAGTTCGGTGCTAACGCGATTCTGGCGGTTTCCCTGGCTGCTGCTAAAGCGGCTGCTGCCTCTAAAGGCCTGCCACTGTATGCTCACATCGCTGAACTGAATGGCACCCCAGGCAAATACTCTATGCCACTGCCTATGATGAACATCATCAACGGCGGCGAGCACGCGGATAACAACGTTGATATCCAGGAGTTCATGATTCAGCCTGTTGGCGCTAAAACGCTGAAAGAAGCTGTACGTATGGGTTCTGAAGTGTTCCACACCCTGGCTAAAGTTCTGAAATCCAAAGGTATGGGGACTGCTGTTGGTGACGAAGGTGGCTACGCGCCAAACCTGGGTTCTAACGCAGAAGCTCTGGCTGTTATCGCTGAAGCGGTTGATAAAGCAGGCTACAAACTGGGTACAGATATTACTCTGGCGATGGATTGTGCTGCTTCTGAGTTCTACAAAGACGGCAAATACGTTCTGGCTGGCGAAGGCAACAAAGCTTTCACTTCTGAAGAGTTCACACACTTCTTGGAAAACCTGACCAAAGAATACCCAATCGTCTCTATCGAAGACGGTCTGGACGAATCTGATTGGGATGGTTTCGCTTACCAGACTAAAGTTCTGGGCGACAAAATTCAGCTGGTGGGTGACGACCTGTTCGTAACCAACACTAAGATCCTGAAAGAAGGTATCGACAAAGGTATCGTTAACTCCATCTTGATCAAATTCAACCAGATCGGTTCACTGACCGAAACTCTGGCTGCGATCAAAATGGCGAAAGATGCTGGCTATACTGCCGTTATCTCTCACCGTTCAGGCGAAACCGAAGATGCAACGATTGCCGACCTGGCAGTAGGTACTGCAGCGGGTCAGATCAAAACCGGTTCTATGAGCCGTTCTGACCGTGTTGCTAAGTACAACCAGCTGATTCGTATCGAAGAAGCGCTGGCGGCTGCGGGTACACCTGCTCCGTTCAACGGTCTGAAAGAAGTTAAAGGCCAGTAATTACTGCGCTGTTAACACTTTCTGAAAAACCCGCTACGGCGGGTTTTTTTACGTCTGAAATCAGGCATTCCCTTATTCTGCCATACTCATTTACAGCATCAGTTTGGTCTGACAGACCTTATCTGTGATAATGCGCGCTGATTTTTTAGAGATGACTGAGAAAACCATGCAGTACCCGATTAATGAAATGTTCGAAACCCTGCAAGGGGAAGGCTATTTTACCGGTGTGCCGGCCATTTTTATTCGCCTGCAAGGCTGCCCTGTGGGTTGCAGCTGGTGTGATACCAAACATACCTGGGACAAAATTGCCGATCGGGAAGTCGACGTGCAGCGCATTCTGGTCAAAACCGAAGAGAGCGATGCCTGGGGCAACGCCACGGCTGAACAGTTACTGCAAATTATTGGACAGCAGGGTTATACCGCGCGCCACGTGGTGATCACCGGCGGTGAGCCGTGCATTTACGATCTGACAGAACTGACGTCATTGTTGGAAAAGAACGGTTTTAGCGGTCAGATCGAAACCAGCGGAACGCACGAAGTACGCTGCTCGGTGAACACCTGGGTAACCGTCTCGCCGAAAGTGAATATGCGCGGTGGTTACGACATCCTGCCGCAGGCGCTGAAACGTGCTGATGAAGTAAAACATCCGGTGGCACGTCAGCGTGATATTGACGCGCTCGAAGCGCTGCTTGCGACGCTGACCGATGAAAAAGCGCGAATTATTGCTTTGCAGCCGATCAGCCAAAAAGAAGACGCCACCAAATTGTGCATTGCGACCTGCATTGCAAAAAACTGGCGGCTTTCCATGCAGACCCATAAGTACCTAAACATCGCCTGATCCTTCCATCTTTCGCGCTATTTCGGCATCGACCGCCTTGATATAGCGCGAATGATTTTGGGCTCCCTGCATCAGCCTTTATAGACGCAACCCGCTGTGCAGGTCTCTTTTACGCGCACGGCGGAAAGCAAAGGTAACTTCGGCTTCATCTCATTCCAGATCCACTCGGCCAGCACTTCGCTGGTCGGGTTTTCTAATCCGGGAATATCGTTCAGATTATAGTGATCCAGACGATCCAGAGTCGGATTGAACGCGGCCTTCAGATCGGCAAAATCCATCACCCAACCGGTATGCGGATCCACTTCACCTGTAATTTCAATACGCACGGTGAAAGAGTGCCCATGCAGACGGCCGCATTTGTGGCCTGCTGGCACATTTGGTAAATGGTGCGCGGCTTCGAACTGGAAATCTTTAAATAGTGTGGTGGTCATGGCGCTTTCTCATTGCTCAAAAAACGCGGCATAGTAGCGGATATCGGCCCTTCACGCCACGAATACCCTTCATCCTGCAAAGAGAATGATGTGGGTATATTAAGAAGCCTGGGTCTGTACAAGGCGTTACCAACCACTGCTTTACTCAGCCCGTTTCACTGGCTTAAAGTGACCCCAGTGAGACTAACCTCTTGAGTGAATAATGATTACTGTGCTGCGTTGGGCCATATTATCAGTGCTTTTCTCTGCGGGCGTCAGTGCAGAAACCCTGCCGCCGACGGTTGCGCCTAAAACGGCAGCAGCCAGTGTTGACGTGAAAGCCACCAAAACGACTCTTCCTGCTCAATCCGCTGCCCTGACTTTCCCTCCAGGATCCGGGAGTTTTCGACTTCCTCTGGCGCAGGGGAAGAAGAGTCTGGAAGTCTTTAGTTATCAGCCGGTAGGTGCAGATGCCACAACGCCGATCGTTATCGTGATGACCGGCGTTGATCGCAATGCGGCAACCTATCGCAATGACTGGATGACCGTCGCAGATCAATACCATTTGCGGGTGATCGTTCCGCGCTTTAGCGAGCAGGATTTCCCCGGTGCGGCAGGTTATAACCTCGGCAATCTGGTGGATGCCAAAACCCATCGTAAATTACCCGCTTCCCAGTGGGCATTCACTATTGTGGATACGCTCTTCAGCCAGATGCAGAAACAGGGCATCACCAGCCAGCAGCAATATTATCTGTTCGGCAACAGCGCTGGCTGTCAGTTTGTTCACCGAATGTTGACCCTGTTACCGCAGCCACAGGTAAAAGCGGCGGTCTGCGCAGCGGCAGGCTGGTGGACCTTACCGGATACCGATCAGCACTGGCCATATGGTTTACGCGAATCACCGGTGCCTGTCAGTCAGCAGCAGTTGGCCAGTTACTTTGCCAAGCCGATGTTGATTGCCGTCGGCAGCGAAGACGATGATCCGGAGAACCATCTGTTGCGCCGTTCCAAACAGGCGATGGCCCAGGGCAGTAACCGTCTTGAACGTGCAGAGAGCTACTTCACCACTTCGCAGCAGCGCGCAGAGCAGAACAATACGCCGTTCAACTGGCACTTTATGGACCTGCCGGATATCGGCCATAGCGGCAGTAAAATGTCGGTGTTTGCTGCCGGACAGTTTGCCTGGTTTGAACAACACGGTGAATTCCACCTTTAAGCGTGTAATAAATAATTTTGACCCCGTTGCGGCGGGGTTTTTCTTTATATAACAGGCAGTTTTGCATGATTCGCACCATGACAGATATTTTGATAACCATTTCAGTAAGATAAAAAAATATTCTTACCACTTTTACAGGTTATTCCTATCTCTAAAACCACTTAGTCATTTTGGTTATTTATTATTTCCATCACTTCTTTAATTGTTATCATCCGGCTGGTTAACCTTACAAACTCTCCAGGCCTGTGTTGGCCGGACAGACGACTGGCTTTTGCATAAGGGAATTCGTACCGCGATGACGACTCAGGCTCCTCCTACTTCTATGCTACCTCTGACGGCGGAGCAACTGGCCCGCCTCCAATCGACGATTGGTGATTACTCGCCCACGCAGCTGGCCTGGCTTTCCGGTTATTTCTGGGGAATGGTTAATCAGCAGCCCGGTATCATTCCAGCCAGTGCGCCTGCGGCAACCGCCGCATCGATCACCCTGATCTCGGCCTCTCAGACCGGCAATGCACGTCGGCTGGCGGAGCAGTTGCGCGACGATTTGGTCGCCGCAAAGCTGAACGTTAACCTGATTAATGCCGGTGATTATAAGTTCAAGCAAATCGGTCAGGAAAAACTGCTGCTGATTGTGGCATCCACTCAGGGGGAGGGGGAACAGGCGGAAGAAGCGGTCGCCCTGCATAAATTCCTGCAATCTAAAAAAGCCCCGCAGATGAAAGAGACCGCCTTTGCAGTATTTGCACTTGGCGATACCTCTTACGAATTCTTCTGCCAGGCGGGTAAAGACTTTGATAACCGCCTGGCAGAACTGGGCGCAGAGCGCCTGCTGGCGCGCGTGGACGCCGACGTTGAGTATCATGCACAAGCCGAGGCCTGGCGTAAGCAGGTTGTGGAAGTGCTCAGGCAACGCGTGCCTGCGGATACCTCTGGTCAGCCGGCTGCAACACTGGCGGGTGCAGTCAATCAAATTGACAGCAGCCCCTATACTAAAGAGCAGCCGCTGACCGCGCTGCTCTCCGTGAACCAGAAAATCACCGGCCGCGATTCAGACAAAGACGTTCGCCATATTGAGATTGATCTGGGGGATTCCGGCTTGCGCTATCAGCCGGGGGATGCCCTCGGCGTCTGGTTTGAAAACTGCCCGGCGCTGGTGCAGGAGCTGGTCGAACTGCTGTGGCTGAAAGGCGATGAGCCGGTTGAGGTAAACGGTAAAACGCTCACGCTGAGTGACGCATTGCAAAGCCACATCGAGCTGACACAGAACACCACGCCGATTGTCGAAAAATATGCCGCGCTGTGCCGCGATGAGACACTGACCCCTTTGCTGTCAGACAAGCCGGCGCTGCAACAATTTGCGCAAAACACGCCTTTCGTCGATATGGTGCGTCAGGCGCCGACCGAACTGGACGCGCAGCAGTTGATTGATCTGCTGCGCCCGCTGACGCCGCGTCTTTACTCCATTGCGTCGTCACAGGCTGAAACCGAATCTGAAGTGCATATCACCGTGGGTGCGGTACGCTATGAGATTGATGGCCGCGCCCGCAGCGGTGGTGCATCAGGCTATCTGGCCGACCGTCTGGAAGAAGATGGTGAGGTGCGGGTGTTTATCGAACACAACGACAATTTCCGCCTGCCTGCCAGCCCGGAGACGCCGGTGATTATGATTGGTCCGGGAACTGGCATTGCTCCCTTCCGCGCTTTTATGCAGCAGCGCGAAAACGACGGCGCCCGCGGGAAGAACTGGCTGTTCTTCGGCAACCCGCATTTTACCGATGATTTCTTGTATCAGGTGGAGTGGCAGCGCTACGTTAAAGATGGCCTGTTGACGAATATCTCATTGGCCTGGTCCCGCGATCAGCCTGAAAAAATCTACGTTCAGGACAAGCTGCGCGAACGCGGAGCCGAAGTCTGGCAATGGTTACAGGACGGTGCGCACATCTATGTGTGTGGTGATGCAAACCGCATGGCGAAAGATGTCGAGCAGGTTCTGCTGGAAATCATTGCAGAGCAGGGTTCGATGGATCTGGAAACCGCTGACGAATACCTAAGCGAGCTACGCCAGGACCGCCGCTACCAGCGCGACGTTTACTAATGCCCTGTCTCCTTCAAATCGCAGGGGTGTTGGCTTCCTTCAATCACCCGAATCACTGACTTGAGTCAGCTCATCGGGATTATGGGCCTCATTTCTGAGGCTCACTCTTCGGGCCGGCGCTAGCGCCGTTCAAATTGGCTATAACCAATTTGTCCTTCAGTTTCCGCCAGCCTGCGCCAAAAGTAGGCGCCTCCAGGTGATCTGAATGATTTTGGGCATAAAGTTATGAGTGAAAAAATGATGAGCAATAAATTGTGGAGTGAACTGAACCCCGGTCCTGGCCCATTAGTGGTCGATGCCCCGCTGACCGATGCCGAGCGTCTGAAAAAGGAGAGCAATTTCCTGCGCGGTACCATCACTGAAGATTTGCAGGATGGCCTGACCGGGGGTTTCAACGGTGACAACTTCCTGTTGATCCGATTCCACGGCATGTACCAGCAGGATGACCGGGATATCCGCGCCGAACGCGCCGAGCAGAAACTCGAGCCACGCCATGCCATGATGCTGCGCTGCCGTTTGCCGGGCGGGGTGATGACACCTGCGCAGTGGCTGGGCATCGACAAATTTGCCGATGACAGTACTCTCTATGGCAGCATACGTATCACCAACCGTCAGACGTTCCAGTTCCACGGCATCCTCAAACCGAACGTAAAACCGGTGCATCAACTGCTCAACAAACTGGGGCTGGATGCGCTGGCGACAGCCAACGACGTCAACCGTAACGTGCTATGTACCTCGAACCCGGTGGAGTCTGAGCTGCACCGAGAAGCCTATGAGTGGGCGAAGAAACTTTCTGAACATCTGCTGCCGCGCACTCGGGCTTATGCCGAAGTATGGCTGGATCAGGAGAAGGTCGAAACCACCGACGAGGAACCAATCCTCGGGGCGACCTACCTGCCGCGTAAATTTAAAACCACGGTGGTGATCCCGCCGCAAAACGACGTGGATCTGCATGCTAACGATCTTAACTTCGTGGCGATCGCTGATAACGGCAAACTGGTGGGCTTCAACGTGCTGGTCGGCGGCGGGCTATCTATCGCCCACGGCGATAAGGCAACCTACGCCCGCACCGCCAGCGAACTGGGTTTCATTCCGCTTGAGAACACGCTGGCCGTGGCCGAAGCGGTGGTGACTACTCAGCGCGACTGGGGCAATCGTACCAACCGTAAAAATGCCAAAACCAAATACACGCTGGAGCGCGTTGGTGTTCCGGTATTCAAAGCCGAAGTGGAAAAGCGCGCAGGAATTCAGTTTGCTGACGTCCGCCCTTACGAATTTACCGGCCGCGGTGACCGTATCGGCTGGGTGAAGGGCATCGATAACCAGTGGCACCTGACGCTGTTTATAGAAAACGGCCGTATTCTGGACTATCCCGGCAGACCGCTGAAAACCGGTTTGGCAGAAATCGCTAAGATCCACAAAGGTGATTTCAGGCTTACTGCTAATCAGAACCTGATCGTTGCCGGAGTTGCAGAGAAAGACAAAGACGCGATCGAAGCGCTGGCTCGCAGCCATGGCCTGATCGACGACGGCGTTACCGAGCAGCGCAAAAACTCGATGGCCTGTGTTTCCTATCCAACTTGCCCGCTGGCCATGGCCGAAGCTGAACGCTTCCTGCCAGAGTTTGTCACCAAGGTTGAGGGCATCATGCATAACCATGGCGTGGGTAAAGAGCATATTGTTCTGCGTGTTACCGGCTGTCCAAATGGTTGTGGCCGTGCGCTGCTGGCCGAAATTGGTTTAGTGGGTAAAGCGATGAACCGCTACAACCTGCATTTGGGCGGTAACCGTGCCGGAACACGCATTCCACGTATGTACCGCGAGAACATTTCCGATATCGAGATCCTGACCATCATCGACGAACTGGTTGGGCGCTGGGCCAAAGAGCGCGAAACAGACGAAGGTTTCGGCGACTACGTGATCCGTGCCGGGATCGTGCGTCCGGTACTCGATCCGGCCCGCGACTTTTACGACTAACAGTACGCGACCGCAACCTGAAGGAGAGTGTATGAGTTTACTGACTCTGGCTGAACTAAACGAAATGCCGAAATCCGGGCAGGCGCTGGCGCTGGCTGAAGTTAATGGCCAACTGGAAAAGCTTTCCGCGCAGGATCGCGTTAGCTGGGCGCTGGAGAATTTGCCGGGCGAGTTCGCTCTTTCATCCAGTTTTGGTATTCAGGCGGCGGTATGTCTGCATCTGGTGACGCGTCAGAAAGCCGATATCCCCGTGATCCTTACCGATACCGGTTATCTGTTTCCTGAAACCTATCAGTTTATCGACCAGTTGACTGAACAACTGAATCTCAACCTGCAGACATTCCGCGCGGAGCTCTCACCTGCCTGGCAGGAAGCACGCTACGGCAAACTGTGGGAGCAGGGTGTTGAAGGGATCGAACGCTACAACGACATTAATAAAGTCGAGCCGATGAACCGTGCGCTGAAAACGCTCGGTGCGCAGACTTGGTTCGCCGGGTTGCGCCGTGAACAGTCAGGCAGCCGTGCGCATCTGCCGGTGCTGGCAGTACAACGCGGAGTGTTTAAAATCCTGCCTATCATCGACTGGGATAACCGCCAGATCTTCCAGTATCTGAAAGAAAACGGGTTGAGCTATCACCCGCTGTGGGAGCAGGGTTATCTCTCCGTCGGTGACACGCATACCACCAAAAAGTGGGAAGAGGGCATGAGCGAAGAAGAGACAAGGTTCTTTGGTCTGAAACGCGAGTGCGGCCTGCACGAATAAATCCCTGTCATACTTCGAGCCGCAGATGCGTTGGCTGCGCGCACTTACCCCGGTCACATAGTTATCTATGCTCCCGGGGATGCGTTTACTTGCCGCCTGTCTGCACCTCGAATTATTTAAGGGATTCTGTAATCTGTTTATAAAACACCGGCCGGTTTTGCCAGTTCCTTCAGCAATGGCAGTAAAATCTTCACACTCTCTTTCGCGCGTTTATCGATGCGCCCTGGCAGGACGCGATCCAGATATTGCAGGTTATCCAGTTGTCCCTGATGGCGCGACGTCCCTTGCGGAAAGTGTGCGCTGACGGCACGTTGCTGTACGCCATCTTTCTTGCCGAGAGTGTAATTGGTGGCGCTGACCATCAGTAGCGGGATATGTGCGTCGTCCAGCGCCTGCATACCGTTGCAGCATTCTTTACCGCCGTAGCTTTCGGCGGCAATCCCATAACGTTGCGCTAATTTGACGGCGCGGTCGCGAGTGAGCTTGGTGACAGCGGCGGACGTGTTTTTGCCACTGCTGAAATAGAGTTTATCGCCGACTATCAGTGAGTCCAGATTCACCACCAGCAAGGTATTTTTCTTCTCTTCCGGCGACATACGCTGGACATAATCTTCTGCCCCCTGCGCACCCGTTTCCTGCGCGCTCAGTGCAACAAAACGCAAACTGTAGTGGGTCTTCACTTTGCTGAATTGCTCGGCCAGCTCCAGCATTACGCCGACGCCCGAGGCGTTATCATCCACCCCCTGCAGCGTCAGGCCGCCCAGATTATGGTCAGAATCTGCGTCACTTTGTGGCAGATAAGTATCAAAGTGTGCCATGACAATAATCTGCTGCGGTACCTCACCGGGGCGGGCGGCGATCGCTGAGGTCGCGTGCACGCTATGCCAGCTTTGCTTGCCGTCCTTGCTGCTATAGAGATAGCGTGTGTCAAAACCGCGTAAATCACTCTGATAACCCAGTTTGGTGAAGTATTGATTAAGGTACTCAGCGGCGATAAGTTCACCGGGACTGCCAGCCATGCGCCCCGGGAAATAGGTGGCGATATGGCGAATTTGTGCGGCGGCGAGGGTACCAGGGGCTTGCGCCTCAGCCGGTTGCGCGGCGGCATGAGCAAAACTGCAGCTAAAAGCTATCGCCATTAGCGCGAGCTTCATGCGTGAAGTGGAAAACATAGCCGAAAAATCCTTATCAGTGGGTCAGGAAGACCGAAAGAGGCGTATCTATTTCTGTAAACAGTGCAGGCGGCCGCGTATGGCGGTCTTAGTTGGGCAATAGTATGCGATTGTGCAGCAAATTAGACAATTTCCCGTTATCTCAAAGGGCTCTTTTTGTTGCTGATAACGATGATGTTTACAGCTGACTTTTTTGCCTATATTCCATTCTGGAACTATTCATTCCATTTCGTCATTTCAATTCAATTATTGCCAGCACGTATAGTCGTGTGAATTGTCATCGTGAATACATAAGGCCGTTGTGGACTATCTACCCCTTTTTGCCGACCTCAGACAACGCCCGGTGCTGGTTGTCGGCGGCGGTGAAGTCGCTGCACGCAAAATTGATCTCCTTCTGCGTGCTGGCGCTGTGGTCCGCATCGTCGCGCAATCACTCTCCCCTGAACTCGAACAGCGCCGTCAGGCATCACAGGTGAGCTGGCTGGCAGAACGTTTTGTGCCGCAACAGCTTGATGATGTTTTTCTGGTCATTGCCGCAACCGATGATGCCGGGCTCAATGCCGAAGTTTTCGAACAGGCTAACCAGCGGCAGTTGCTGGCTAACGTAGTGGATGATCAGCCGAAGTGTTCATTCATATTTCCTTCAATTGTCGACCGTTCACCGATTGTGGTGGCGATCTCCTCCAGCGGCACGGCACCTGTATTGGCCCGTCTGTTACGTGAAAAGCTGGAAACGCTGCTCCCGGCGAGCCTTGGCAAAATGGCAGAGATTGCCGGAAGCTGGCGTGAACGTGTAAAGCAGCGGTTTACTTCAATGCGATCCCGCCGTCGTTTCTGGGAACAGGCATTTGATGGTAGCTTCGCCACGCTGGTGACTGCGGGGCAGATTCCGCAGGCCGAACAGGTGTTGCAGCAACAGTTAGATAATCCGGAATCCATCGCGCAAAACGGTGAAGTGACGCTGGTCGGCGCCGGGCCGGGTGATGCAGGATTACTCACCTTACGTGGTTTACAGGTAATGCAGCAGGCTGACGTGGTGCTGTATGACTTTCTGGTCAGTGAAGAGGTTTTAGATCTGGTGCGCCGTGACGCCGACAAAATTTGCGTAGGTAAGCGCGCAGGCAGCCACTCCATGGCGCAGGATGATATCAACCACCTGTTGGTGAAACTGGCCCGGCAGGGCAAAAAAGTGGTGCGTCTTAAAGGCGGCGACCCGTTTATTTTTGGTCGCGGTGGTGAAGAGCTGCAGGCAGTAAAAGCCGCGGGCATCCCTTTTCAGGTTGTGCCGGGTGTGACTGCTGCAGCGGGAGCGACCGCTTATGCCGGGATCCCTCTCACACACCGCGACTATTCTCAGAGTGTGACCTTCATTACCGGCCATTTGCGTCCGGATGGCAGCAGTCTGCAGTGGGAAACGCTGGCGAAAGGGCTTCAGACGCTGGCGATTTACATGGGCACCCTGAAGGCAGCTGAAATCAGCCAACAACTGATTAGGCATGGCCGCGCGGCTTCTACACCGGTGGCAGTGATCGGACGCGGTACCCGCGTAGATCAACAGGTGCTTACCGGGACTTTAGATAATCTTGAACACTTGGCTCAACGAGCACCAACGCCAGCGCTGCTGGTGATTGGTGAAGTGGTGGCACTTCACTCTCAACTTGCCTGGTTTGGGTATCATCCACAGACTGAGGGTGCTCAACGCCCGTCGGTCGTGAATTTGGCTTAAGGATCTGTAATGGACGAAAAACGACTCACACATTTGCGGCAGCTGGAGGCGGAGAGCATCCATATCATCCGTGAAGTCGCGGCTGAATTTGCCAACCCGGTGATGATGTATTCTATCGGTAAAGACTCGTCGGTGATGCTACATCTGGCGCGTAAAGCCTTCTTCCCCGGGACGCTGCCTTTCCCATTGCTGCATGTGGATACCGGCTGGAAGTTCCGCGAAATGTACGAATTTCGCGATCGCACGGCCAAGAACTACGGTTTTGAACTGCTGGTGCACAAGAACCCGGAAGGTGTCGCCATGGGAATCAACCCCTTCGTACATGGCAGCGCCAAGCATACAGACATCATGAAGACCGAAGGCTTGAAGCAGGCGCTGAACAAATACGGCTTTGATGCGGCTTTTGGCGGTGCACGTCGTGACGAAGAGAAGTCGCGTGCCAAAGAGCGTATTTATTCGTTCCGCGACCGTTTCCACCGCTGGGACCCGAAAAACCAGCGCCCGGAGCTGTGGCATAACTACAACGGCCAGATTAACAAAGGCGAAAGCATCCGCGTATTCCCGCTCTCCAACTGGACTGAACTGGATATCTGGCAGTATATCTATCTGGAAAATATTGAGATTGTTCCGCTCTATCTGGCCGCGCCGCGCCCGGTGTTGGAGCGCGACGGTATGTTGCTGATGGTCGATGACGATCGCATTGACCTGCAGTCGGGTGAAGTGATTGAACAGAAAATGGTGCGTTTCCGTACCCTGGGTTGCTGGCCGCTGACCGGCGCCGTCGAGTCAGAAGCGCAGACGCTTCCTGAGATCATCGAAGAGATGCTGGTATCAACCACCAGCGAGCGGCAGGGGCGGGCAATTGACCGTGACCAGGCCGGTTCGATGGAACTGAAAAAACGTCAGGGCTATTTCTGAGGAGCAACCCAACATGAACAATGCGATAGCACAACAAATTGAAGAACAGGGTGGTGTAGAAGCCTATCTGCACTCCCAGCAACACAAAAGCCTGCTGCGTTTTCTGACCTGCGGCAGCGTCGATGACGGCAAAAGTACCCTGATTGGCCGCCTGCTGCATGACACCCGTCAGATTTACGAAGATCAGCTCTCTTCGTTGCATAACGACAGTAAGCGTCACGGGACTCAGGGCGAAAAACTCGATCTGGCCCTGCTGGTGGATGGCCTGCAAGCTGAACGCGAGCAGGGCATCACCATTGATGTGGCGTACCGCTATTTCTCTACCGAGAAGCGTAAGTTCATCATTGCCGACACGCCTGGGCATGAGCAATACACCCGCAATATGGCCACCGGCGCTTCGACCTGTGACCTGGCGATTTTGCTGATTGACGCGCGTAAAGGGGTACTTGACCAAACCCGTCGCCACAGTTTCATCGCTACCCTGTTAGGGATCCGCCATCTCGTTGTTGCGGTGAACAAGATGGACCTGGTGGAGTACAGCGAAAGCGTATTCGAGCAGTTTAAGGCCGATTATCTGGATTTCGCTCAGCAACTGCCCACCGATCTGGATATTAAGTTTGTCCCGCTTTCTGCGCTTGAAGGCGACAACGTGGCGAGCCCGAGCGATAAAATGAACTGGTACACCGGACCCACGCTGCTCGATGTGCTGGAAACCGTGAACGTGATTAATATCCGTGAACAGCAACCCATGCGTTTCCCGGTGCAGTACGTTAACCGTCCAAATCTCGATTTTCGCGGCTACGCCGGTACGCTGGCATCGGGCTCTGTACGTGTTGGGCAAAAAATCAAAGTCCTGCCTTCTGGCGTTGAGTCCACCATCGCGCGCATTGTGACGTTCGACGGTGACCTGCAGGAAGCCTGGGCGGGAGAAGCCATTACGCTGGTGCTGGCTGATGAACGCGATATCAGCCGTGGCGATCTGCTGGTCGACGCTGCGGAAACTGTCAAAGCCGTACAACATGCCAAAGTCGATATTGTCTGGATGGCGGAGCAACCGCTGAGCGTTGGGCAAAGTTATGACATCAAGATTGGCGGCAAAAAAGCCCGTGCCCGCGTAGAGAATATTGAGTATCAAGTGGAGATAAACTCACTGACGCAGCGCCTTGTGGAAAATCTGCCGCTCAATGGGATTGGCCTGGTTGAGCTGACCTTTGATGAACCGCTGGTATTGGATAACTATCAACACAATGCCGTGACCGGTGGCATGATCTTTATCGACCGCCTGACCAACGTGACCGTCGGTGCCGGGCTGGTGCGCGAAGCGTTGGAAAGCGTCTATCAGGAACCAGGAGCCTTCAGTGCGTTCGAGCTGGAACTGAATGGTCTTATCCGTCGCCACTTCCCGCACTGGGGTGCACGTGACCTGTTAGGTGGGAAATAGCATGGCTTTACAGAACGAAAACGTCGTCTGGCATCCGCATGCGGTAACGCGTGCGGATCGTGAATCGCAGCACGGTCATAAAGGCGCGGTGCTGTGGTTTACCGGCTTATCGGGTTCGGGCAAGTCAACCGTTGCCGGGGCGTTGGAACAGGCCCTGCATGCGCTGGGCGTCAGCACCTATCTTCTCGATGGTGATAACGTCCGCCATGGTTTATGCCAGGATTTGGGGTTTAACGATGATGACCGGCGCGAAAATATCCGTCGCGTCGGTGAAGTTGCCAAACTGATGGTGGATGCGGGTCTGGTGGTGCTGACGGCGTTTATCTCTCCACACCGCGCGGAGCGGGAGATGGTAAGGGAACTGCTCGGTAAGGCCCCGTTTTTGGAAGTGTTTATTGATACCCCGCTGGCAATTTGTGAGGCGCGGGATCCAAAAGGATTATATAAAAAGGCCCGCGCCGGCGAGCTAAAAAACTTCACCGGAATTGACTCCGTTTATCAGCTTCCACAAGCTGCTGACGTCCATCTTGATGGTGAACAATTGGTAACACATTTGGTTGCGCAATTGTTAGATGTACTGCGGCATCACGCTATTATCAATCCCTGAATGTTGCCGGCCAAACGTCCCAGAACGTGCCGGTTTACACGGTTACAACGGGGATCGCGTTATGCAGGCATTACTTCACAGAATAGTTAATCGGATCCGGACAGACAGCCCCGTTGCTGTGTCTGACGATCCGACTCCTGACGCGGAAGATCCCTCCTATTCGTTTTTCGGCGGATGCGCAGGCTTTGTTTTCTATTGGCTGGCATTTACCATTCCTTTCCTGGTTTATGGCTCTAATACCCTGTTTTTTCTCCTCTATACCTGGCCTTTCTTTCTTGCCCTGATGCCCGTTGCCGTATTAATCGGTATCGCTTTCAGTATGCTATTCAGTGGTAACTGGTGGCAAACGCTGCTGGCGACCGGTGTTGTGGTCATCGGGATGTTCTGGACCGTCTTCTCATTCCTGTCTGGTTGGTAAACTTCTGACCAATTTGTCAGCGATTTCTTATCTCTATGTAAACCATTGTGTCATTCTCACCCATAATTACGGCCTTAACTCTGAATCTCACCGGCATTTTCCCTGTCAGTGTGGAGTCCAACCGAAAGTTGTGGGATGATTGACCGGCTTTTTTAGGGGGCGGGGATGGGCAAATTAACGCTGCTATTACTGGTTTTGCTTGGCTGGTTACAGTATTCGCTGTGGCTGGGTAAGAATGGTATTCATGATTATGTTCGTGTGAATGATGACGTTGAGGTACAGCAGGCCAACAACGGCAAACTCAAGTCACGAAATGATCAACTCTTTGCAGAAATCGATGACCTGACCGGCGGTCAGGAAGCTATCGAAGAACGCGCGCGTAATGAACTGGGCATGATTAAGCCCGGTGAGACTTTCTATCGCCTGGTGCCTGACCAGTCTAAGCGTAATGCGGGTATCAATACTTCGCAAAACAACCTAAAACAATAGCTATGAGCCACATCGCAGCCTCTCCTCCAGAGATTATTGCTGTCCTGCCCGCTGCCGGTATCGGCAGCCGCATGCAGACAGAATGTCCTAAGCAATACCTTTCCATCGGTGGCATGACGCTGATCGAACATTCGATACGCGCATTGCTAAAAAGTCCGCAGATTTCCAAGATTGTGGTATCGCTCAGCCCACACGACGTGCAATTTGTACAGTTGCCGATCGCCGCTGATCCACGGATTCAGCTTGTCGTTGGCGGAAGTCAACGTGCTGAATCTGTGATGGCCGGGCTCGAACAGGCCGGATCCCATGGCTGGGTGCTGGTGCACGACGCTGCGCGTCCCTGTCTGCACATTGATGATTTGACCCGTCTGCTGGCTATCTCGGCCGTCAGCGACGTCGGCGGTATTCTGGCAGCACCGGTGCGCGATACCATGAAGCGCGGCGAGCCGGGCAGGGGGGCGATCGCCCATACTGTCGATCGCGAAGAGCTTTGGCATGCGCTCACGCCACAATTTTTCCCGCTGGCGCTGCTAAAAACCTGTTTGCGCCGTGCGCTGGATGAAGGCGCAACCGTCACCGATGAAGCCTCGGCGATGGAATATTGCGGTTTTCATCCTATGCTGATCCCCGGACGTTCAGACAATATTAAAGTCACAAGGCCGGAAGATTTGGCCTTGGCAGAATTTTATTTAACCCAGTTGTATCAAAAGGAGAACGCATAATGCGTATCGGCCACGGTTTTGACGTGCATAAATTCGGCGGCGAAGGCCCATTGGTGATCGGCGGCGTGCGTATTCCTTATCCGCAAGGTTTGCTGGCACATTCTGATGGGGATGTTGCCCTGCATGCTGCAACTGACGCCCTGCTTGGTGCTGCGGCGATGGGTGATATCGGCAAGCTGTTCCCGGATACAGACCCCGCTTTTAAAGGAGCAGACAGCCGCGAACTGCTGCGTGAAGCCTACCGTCGCATTCGTGCTAAAGGCTATTCGCTGGGAAATCTGGATATCACCATCATTGCTCAGGCCCCGAAAATGGCGCCGCATATCCCTCAGATGCGGGTATTCCTGGCAGAAGATCTGCAATGCCATATGGACGAAGTGAATGTTAAAGCGACGACAACCGAACAGCTTGGCTTCACCGGTCGTGGTGAAGGTATTGCCTGCGAAGCCGTCGCCCTGTTGATCAAGGACTGATGCAGTGGAAAATAACCCGTTGGATATGTCCCGCCTGACCTGGCTGTACGGTGAGCCGCTTGCAACCGGCAAACTGAAAGCTAACCCGGAGGATTTCATCGTCGAGGAAGATCTCGGCTTTGAGCCAGACGGTGAAGGTGAGCATCTGCTGGTGCGTATTCGTAAAAACGGCTGCAACACCCAATTTGTTGCCGAGCAGCTGGCACGCTTTGCCGGTATTCATCCCCGCTCGGTCAGCTATGCCGGGTTGAAAGATCGCCATGCGGTAACCGAACAGTGGTTTTGCCTGCATCTGCCAGGTAAAGAGGACCCAGATCTCAGCCAGTTTGCGTTGGAAGGTTGCGAAGTTATCCGCGCTGTCCGTCATCTGAAGAAAATGCGAATAGGCACCCTGAAAGGCAATGCCTTTACGCTGGTGTTACGCCAGCTGAGCCACCTCCCAGATATCGAAGCGCGTCTGCAAAAGATCCTTCAGCAAGGCGTGCCGAACTATTTTGGCGAGCAGCGTTTCGGCCGCGGTGGAAATAATTTGGTTCAAGCCAGAAAGTGGGCAAATAACGATATCCGTGTTAAAGAGCGGCCTAAGCGCAGTTTCTATCTCTCTGCCAGCCGCAGCGCCATGTTTAATGTTATTGCCAGCCAGCGTATCGCCGATAATACTCACCGTCAGGTTATGTTGGGGGATGCCCTGCAACTGAGCGGGCGCGGAAGCTGGTTTGTGGCGAACGAAGAGGAATTTGACACTCTCCAGCCACGTGTTGATTGTAAAGAGCTGCTGGTCACCGCGCCTCTGCCGGGTGATGGCCCACTGGGCACTGCCGGTGCCGCCGAAGCCTTCGAACAACGCTGTCTGAAGAATTGCACCGAGTTGTTATCTTTGGTGAAACGCGAGCGGGTTGAACCGGCGCGGCGCGCGGTAATGCTTCAGCCTTTACACATGAGCTGGAAAAGCTGGGATGAGGTCACACTGGAGCTGAAATTCTGGCTGCCAGCTGGCAGTTTTGCGACCAGTGTGGTGCGGGAACTGATGCGCCAGGAAAATAGTGATGCGGATATTACTGAGTAACGATGACGGCGTTGTGGCGCCGGGGATCCAGACGCTGGCTGCCGCATTGCGGCAGTTTGCTGATGTGAAACTGGTGGCACCCGATCGCAATCGCAGCGGTGCCTCCAATGCCCTGACGCTGGATGGTCCTTTACGTATTCAGTCTTACCCTAACGGCGACACGGCTGTCATTAATGGAACTCCGACTGACTGTGTTTACCTTGGTGTGAATACATTGATGCGGCCCCGTCCGGATATTGTGGTGTCGGGCATCAATGCTGGCCCCAATCTGGGGGACGATGTGATTTACTCCGGTACCGTGGCCGCAGCCATGGAAGGGCGACATCTTGGATATCCGGCGCTGGCCGTTTCACTGGATGGCCACCAGCATTACGATACTGCCGCCGCCATCACCTGCCGGATCTTACGTGCGCTGGCGAGCGAGCCCATGCGTACTGGAAAAATCCTCAATATCAATGTTCCTGACCTTCCTCTTTCTGAAATTAAAGGCATTCGGGTTACCCGCTGTGGCAGCCGACATCCTGCTGAACAGGTATTTTGTCAGCAGGACCCGCGCGGCCAGGACCTGTACTGGATTGGTCCGCCGGGCGACAAGTTTGATATCGCGCCTGACACTGATTTTGCCGCTGTCGCGCAAGGGTATGTCTCTGTCACACCGCTTCAGGTCGATTTAACGGCTTATGCGGCTCAGGACGTGGTGAATGCATGGTTAGCTAAAGCCGGGGTCAACAGGCATGGTGAATAAACCGATGTATAACTTACTCGAACAACTGCGCCAGCAGGGCATTCAGGATGAAAACTTGCTTCACGCCATGGAAACCGTGCCGCGTGAGCGTTTTGTGGACGAAGCTTTTCAACACAAAGCTTACGAAAATACCGCTTTGCCTATTGGCTCCGGTCAGACAATTTCGCAGCCCTACACGGTGGCGCGCATGACCGAGTTGCTGCGTCTGACGCCCGCTTCACGGGTGCTGGAAATCGGTACCGGTTCAGGTTATCAGACTGCCATTCTGGCGCATCTGGTTGAACACGTGTTTTCCGTTGAGCGCATAAAAGGGCTGCAATGGCAGGCGAAACGCCGCCTGAAGCAGTTGGATCTGCACAATGTGTCGACCCGACATGGCGATGGCTGGGAAGGCTGGCCATCTCGCGGCCCCTTTGATGCGATTATTGTGACGGCCGCGCCGCCTGAAATTCCTCAGGACCTGCTTCAGCAACTGGACGAGGGGGGCGTGATGATTCTGCCGGTTGGGGATCAGAGTCAGATACTGCAGCGGATCACCCGTCGTGGTCATGAGTTTGTCGTCGAGAATATTGAAGCGGTAAGATTTGTCCCCTTAGTAAAAGGCGAATTAGCCTGAATAAGCCCTCCTGGCCGTACTGTTCAGGACTAAACCCTTAAAATTTAAATACAACTGTTATATGGTGCTGTACTGGCGATGTTGATAGCATCCCCTACAGTTTTTTTACTGTCGCCATCTGGCGTGTCCGGATGTGTTACCCGCTTATACCATGTCAATTGGCATTCAGACCGCATGTGGCGGCTTGTAAGTGGGAAAAGATAGATTCTGAGATCGCCGTAACGGGGGAAATATGAGCACAGGAAGCCCAATGAAAACCTTAAGCCGCATAGCGGTGTGTACATTTGTCAGCGCCTGGATGGTGGGATGTACCAACAACGCCTCGACTTCGGCCCCAATTAGCAGCGTTAACGGCGGCGGAGGAGGTCAGAACATTCCGAATTCAGCCCCCGTAAATGCCACCACCAGCCCTGAAGGGCACATCGTTTATAACCGCAGTTACAACTCAATTCCGAAGGGCAGTTACAGCGGAAGTACCTATCAGGTGAAGCGTGGAGACACGCTGTTTTACATCGCCTGGATCACCGGCAATGACTTCCGAGACCTTGCTGCGCGTAATAATATCGCGGCTCCCTACAACTTGAATGTCGGCCAGACCGTGCAGATTAACAACGTCTCTTCCAATGCCAGTACGGGGGGAATGTTAGCCACGACGGACGCGACAAATGGCGGTGTTCCGAAAGCGCCGTCTGTAGGATTAATCCAAGGAACGGTGGTTGCATCTCAACCAACTACCACGTATTCTGATTCTTCGGGTAAACAGAATGTAGGTAAAATGTTGCCTTCATCAGGTGTAGTTACCACCACAGCACCTGTTGCCGTAGCCAGTACTCCTGTCACCAGCACGACGAATAATGGCGGTCCGGTTTCCTCTTGGAAATGGCCGACTGACGGGAAAATTATCGATAATTTCTCAGCTTCTGAAGGGGGAAATAAGGGGATCGATATTGCTGGTTCGCGCGGACAACCTGTCGTCGCCACCGCCTCGGGGCGTGTAGTGTACGCAGGTAATGCTCTTCGCGGTTACGGTAATCTAATCATCATCAAACACAATGATGATTACCTGTCCGCCTACGCACATAACGATTCAATGCTGGTCCGGGAACAACAAGAAGTGCAGGCGGGACAGAAAATAGCCACTATGGGTAGCACCGGAACCAGTTCAGTTAGATTGCATTTTGAAATTCGTTACAAGGGGAAATCCGTAAACCCGCTGCGTTATCTTCCGCAGCGATAACTCGGGCAGAGTCTTGATTCTGCCCTCGGGACCACGGGTAGGAGCAGCTTATGAGTCAGAATACGCTGAAAGTTAACGAGTTACATGATGATGTAGATTTCGATGAGAACAGCGCTGAAGCCTTTGACGAGAAAAACACAGTCGAAGAGACTGTTGATAACGACACCGCTGATGCTGATGCAGAAGAGGAGTTGTTGTCACAGGCTGTAAGCCAAAGAGTGCTGGACGCAACTCAACTGTACCTTGGTGAGATCGGTTACTCTCCTCTGCTAACCGCAGAAGAAGAGGTTTATTTTGCACGCCGTGCGCTGCGGGGAGACGTTCCATCTCGCCGCCGTATGATCGAAAGTAACTTGCGTTTGGTGGTTAAAATAGCCCGCCGCTACAGTAATCGCGGACTGGCACTGCTGGACTTGATCGAGGAAGGTAACCTGGGTCTGATCCGTGCGGTTGAAAAATTTGACCCTGAACGCGGTTTCCGTTTTTCAACTTATGCCACATGGTGGATTCGCCAGACGATTGAACGGGCGATTATGAACCAAACCCGTACTATCCGACTGCCAATCCATATCGTTAAAGAGTTGAACGTTTATTTGCGTACTGCACGCGAACTTGCGCACAAACTGGACCATGAGCCGAGCGCTGAAGAGATTGCTGAGCAACTCGACAAGCCGGTACATGACGTCAGCCGTATGTTGCGCCTGAATGAGCGTATTACTTCAGTTGATACCCCGTTAGGTGGTGACTCTGAAAAAGCGCTGTTAGACATTCTGGCCGACGAAAAAGAAAACGGCCCTGAAGACACCACCCAAGACGACGATATGAAACAGAGTATCGTGAAGTGGCTCTTCGAGTTGAACGCAAAACAGCGTGAAGTTCTGGCGCGCCGCTTCGGCCTGTTAGGGTATGAAGCAGCAACGTTGGAAGACGTGGGTCGTGAAATCGGCCTGACGCGTGAACGTGTTCGTCAGATTCAGGTTGAAGGGTTGCGCCGCCTGCGCGAGATTCTGCAGGCACAGGGACTGAGTATCGAAGCCCTGTTTCGCGAGTAATTTGCCCGCTTAGCAACACGACAAACTGAACAGATGCAGGACTCAGACAGTCTGTATCCAACAAAAAACGGTGGGTTAATCCCCACCGTTTTTTTATGCCTTTTATCCTTCATCCCTGAAGCGAGTGCAGCGTTGGCTGCGCTCGTTTACCTACCTCACTGATTAGAATCAAACCATATCCTTCAAACGATAGATCCACTCCAGCGCCTGACGCGGTGAGAGTGAATCGGCATCCAGCGCCTCAAGCGCTTCTACGGCAGGAGATACCTCTTCTGTCAGCAGTGCGAGCTGCGGTCCATCCACTTTACTGGCCGCCGCGCTGTTGGAGAGGGTCTCCAGCTCTTTAAGCTTCTGCCGTGCTCGTTTGATCACGTCACGTGGCACGCCTGCCAGCGCCGCAACCGCCAGACCATAGCTCTTACTGGCCGCCCCTTCCTGAACACTATGCATAAAGGCGATGGTATCGCCATGCTCAATGGCATCGAGATGAACATTCACCGCGCCTTCCATTTTTTCCGGCAGGGTGGTTAGCTCAAAATAGTGCGTGGCAAACAGCGTCATGGCTTTAATGCGGTTAGTCAGGCTTTCAGCACAGGCCCAGGCCAGTGACAGACCATCATAGGTAGAAGTACCGCGGCCGATTTCATCCATCAGGACCAGACTATTTTCTGTGGCATTGTGCAAAATATTAGCGGTTTCAGTCATTTCCACCATAAAGGTCGAACGCCCGGACGCCAGATCATCCGCCGCACCTACGCGGGTGAAAATGCGGTCTACCGGGCCAATGACGGCCTGATCTGCCGGGACGTAGCAACCGATGTGCGCCATCAGCACAATCAGCGCGGCCTGGCGCATATAGGTACTTTTACCACCCATGTTCGGGCCGGTAATGATCAGCATGCGGCGGTGAGGAGACATCGCCAGCGGATTGGAAATAAAGGGTTCGCTCAGTACCTGTTCCACCACCGGATGTCGGCCACCTGTAATGTGAATTCCTGGCTTATCGGTCAGCGTCGGACAGGCGTAGTTCAGCGTGTAGGCCCGTTCGGCCAGATTGCTCAGGACGTCAAGCTCGGCCAGCGCACTGGCGCTTTGTTGCAGTGCATCAAGATGCGGCATCAGTAGGTCGAACAACTCTTCATATAACGCCTTCTCCAGAGAAAGCGCCTTGCCTTTTGACGTCAGGACTTTGTCTTCATATTCCTTAAGTTCCGGAATGATGTAGCGCTCAGCATTTTTCAACGTCTGGCGACGGACATAGTGAATAGGAACCAAGTGGCTCTGCCCGCGACTGACCTGAATAAAGTAACCGTGCACGCCGTTAAAGCCGACTTTGAGCGTATCCAGCCCCAGTTTCTCGCGTTCGCGGATCTCGAGTTGGTCGAGATAATCGGTCGCACCATCTGCCAGCGCGCGCCACTCGTCCAGTTCGGCGTTATAGCCAGGGGCAATGACTCCACCGTCACGGACCAGAACTGGCGGGGCTTCGACGACGGCGCGTTCCAGCAAGGTGACCAGCTCATTAAATTCTCCGCAGCTTTTCACCAACGTCTGAATATGGGCTGGTTCAAGCGGTTGCAATAAAGCACGAATTTCCGGCAACTGCTGCAATGCGTGGCGCATACGGGCTAAGTCGCGCGGCCTCGCACTGCGCAGCGCCAGACGGGCCAGGATGCGCTCAAGATCGCCAACCTGACGTAAAACCGGTTGCAACTCCGCGCTCAAATCCTGCAATGACCCCAGCGCCTGCTGGCGATGGTTCAGCACTTTCACATCCCGCGTTGGCATGTGGATCCAGCGCTTGAGCATACGGCTGCCCATTGGCGTCACGGCGTGATCGAGGATCGCCGCCAGCGTATTTTCAACGCCACCAGAGAGGTTCTGTGTTAACTCCAGATTACGACGGGTGGCGGCATCCATAATGATGCCGTCCTGTAGCCGTTCCATGGTCACACCGCGGATGTGTGGAAGGGCGGTACGCTGCGTATCCTTCACATACTGCAGCAGGCAGCCAGCGGCGCGCAGCGCCTGAGGTGCCTGCTCCACGCCAAAACCGCTGAGATCACGGGTACCAAATTGCAGGTTGAGCTGCTGTTTGGCCGTTTCCAGTTCAAATTCCCACATCGGTCGGCGGCGCAGGCCACGGCGCGAAGCGATAAGGGGCATGGCTTCAAAACTTTCCGGGTAGAGCAGCTCTGCGGGATTGGTGCGCTGTATTTCCGCGGCCATGGTTTCCAGATCTTCGGGCTGCGCTACGCGAAAACGGCCGGAGCTGATATCCAGCGTGGCGTAGCCAAAGCCTCGTCCATCCTGCCAGATAGCGGCCAGTAAATTATCATGACGCTCATTGAGCAGCGCTTCATCACTGACGGTTCCCGGCGTGACGATACGCACGACTTTGCGCTCAACCGGCCCTTTACTCAGGGCCGGGTCGCCAATTTGCTCGCAAATCGCTACTGATTCGCCCAGTTGCACCAGTTTCGCTAAATAAGCTTCGACGGCATGGTACGGCACGCCAGCCATTGGGATAGGTTCGCCGGCGGAAGCTCCGCGTTTGGTCAGGGAGATATCCAGCAATTGCGAGGCGCGTCTGGCATCGTCATAGAACAGTTCATAGAAATCCCCCATGCGGTAAAACATCAGGATTTCAGGGTTCTCGGCCTTCAGGCGCAGATACTGCTGCATCATGGGGGTATGGGCGTCTGTCGCTACATTATTACTCATAGATATATTCTTATAATCCATTGATTTTAAAATTAATTGTGATTTTTTATTGTTGTCATTCGTTATCACGTTTTATCACTCAGAATCACACTGGCTTCTGTGAGAGACCGTGGATTTTTACCCCGCTATACTAGCCCAGCCGGCAAGAGGCTGTCACAGGTAAAAATTCGAGACTTGCCGCAAAGCCCGAATGTAATTCATCGCCATATTCCAGTTTGTTCGCGCATGGCAATGCTTTAACATAGCCGTCACTTATTTCTTGCATGGCTATATGGATATCCGATGCGTCATTTGGCTGCCATTCTTCCCGTTATTACCTTGCTAGCTGCCTGCAGTAGCAAACCAGCGCCAGCTCCGGAAGGCCCGCGTAACCCATTTTCCGGTGGAACCCGCACCGCTACCGTGGCGAGCGGCGGTTTTATCTTGCAAACCGAGCATGCCGGACAGCTGCAAACCGGCGACTTTGCCTATGATGCAGGCATGAATCAGTTCGTTGACAAGATGGTCCGTGAGCATGGTTTTGACCGCCAGCAGTTGCATGACGTGTTAGCTCAGACCAAGCGTCTGGGATTCGTATTGCGATTGATGGACCAGCAAGCGCCGACTGCCGGGCCGCCGTCTGGGCCTAACGGGGCCTGGTTACGTTATCGTGCTAAGTTCATCACGCCGGATAACGTTCAGAACGGCGTGGTTTTCTGGAATCAATATCAGGATGCCTTGCAACGTGCAGAACAGGTTTACGGTGTGCCGCCGGAAATTATCGTCGGGATTATTGGCGTGGAGACCCGCTGGGGCCGCGTAATGGGTAAAACCCGCATCATTGATGCGCTGGCAACGCTCTCCTTCGCCTATCCGCGCCGTGCCGACTACTTCCAGAGTGAGCTGGAAACCTTCCTGCTGATGTGCCGCCAGGAACAGGATGATCCGCTCAGTCTGCGCGGATCCTTCGCTGGCGCTATGGGGTATGGCCAGTTCATGCCTTCTTCCTATAAAGACTATGCGGTGGACTTCAACGGTGATGGTCACGCCAATCTCTGGGACCCGGTGGATGCCATCGGCAGCGTTGCTAACTATTTTAAAGCCCATGGCTGGACGAAAGGCGCGCCGGTGGCAGTACCTGCAGCCGGTCAGGCCCCCTTGCTGGAGAACGGCTTTAAGACCAAGTACCCGCTCTTTACCCTGAAAGCTGCCGGCCTTAGCCCGCTCGGATCGTTAGGGAATTATCAGGAAGCCAGCCTGTTGCGACTCGATATGGGTCAAAATTTCCAGTACTGGTACGGGTTGCCGAATTTCTACACCATCACCCGCTATAACCACAGTACGCACTATGCGATGGCCGTTTGGCAACTGGGGGAGGCGGTAAGTAAAGCACGACAAGGGAACTGAATTTCCTGAATATCCTGACGATAAGGGCCACATTATGTGGCCCTTTTGCTTGGCCAGTTTGCTATGGGATGGCGGAGGCTTTCTTCTGAATACCTCTCGCAAAAAAGGGATGTGGGCTGATCTGTGCGGGACATCAGTGATAACATTGCTGTTCGTCTCCAGCCGCGGAAAGGAGGATTTATGAGCGAGTATGAACTGCACGAGCTAAGCATGCTGGTGGGTAATAAGTTGAAAGAAAAAGGGTTATGGATAACCTGCGCTGAGTCCTGTACCGGGGGTTGGGTCGCAAAAACCATTACTGATATTGCTGGCAGTTCGGCCTGGTTTGATCGAGGCTTTGTGACCTACAGCAATGCGGCTAAGCATGATTTACTTGGCGTCTCTGAGGCGACACTCAATGAATTCGGTGCCGTCAGTGAGGAGACCGTGCGTGAAATGGCGCAAGGCGCGCTACATGCTGCAGGTGCCAATCTGGCGCTGTCGATAAGCGGAATTGCGGGGCCGGATGGCGGATCTGAGGCCAAACCCGTGGGCACTGTATGGTTCGGTTTTGCTGACAGCGAAGGCAGGATTTTAGCAAAAAAACGTCAATTTGCCGGTGGCCGCGAGTCTGTCCGTCTGCAAGCTGCTGTTTTTTCATTACAAACGGCGCTAAATGAGTTTCTTAAAAAATAGGCTTGATACTGTATGAGCATACAGTATAATTAGCCTTAATTACCTGTACACCAATTACATTCAGTGACGCGAGTGAGGTCATTCACTACACGTCAGACGAAGGAGCAAAAATGGCTATTGATGAGAATAAGCAAAAGGCGTTAGCTGCAGCACTGGGCCAGATTGAAAAACAGTTCGGTAAAGGCTCCATCATGCGTCTCGGTGAAGATCGCTCTATGGACGTTGAAACGATCTCTACCGGCTCTTTGTCTTTGGATATCGCGCTGGGCGCCGGTGGCTTGCCGATGGGCCGTATCGTTGAAATTTATGGTCCTGAATCATCCGGTAAAACTACGCTGACTCTGCAAGTTATTGCTGCGGCACAACGCGAAGGTAAAACCTGTGCGTTCATCGATGCCGAACATGCGCTGGACCCGATTTATGCCAAAAAGCTGGGTGTAGATATTGATAACTTGCTCTGTTCGCAGCCGGATACCGGTGAACAAGCGCTGGAAATCTGTGATGCCTTGACCCGCTCTGGCGCTGTGGATGTGATTATCGTCGACTCCGTGGCAGCCCTGACACCAAAAGCTGAAATTGAAGGCGAGATTGGTGACTCTCATATGGGCCTTGCGGCACGTATGATGAGCCAGGCGATGCGTAAGCTGGCCGGTAACCTCAAAAATGCTAACACTCTGCTGATCTTCATTAACCAGATCCGTATGAAAATTGGTGTGATGTTCGGTAACCCGGAAACCACTACTGGTGGTAACGCCCTGAAGTTTTATGCATCTGTCCGTCTTGATATCCGCCGTATTGGTGCCATCAAAGAGGGTGATGTGGTAGTAGGTAGCGAAACGCGCGTGAAAGTGGTTAAGAACAAAATCGCTGCACCGTTCAAGCAGGCTGAATTCCAGATCATGTATGGTGAAGGTATCAACATTAACGGTGAACTGGTTGATCTGGGCGTTAAGCACAAACTGATCGAAAAAGCCGGTGCATGGTACAGCTACAACGGCGAAAAAATCGGACAGGGTAAAGCTAACTCCAGCAACTTCCTGAAAGAAAACCCGAAAATTGCCGCTGAGATTGATAAGAAACTTCGCGACATGTTGTTAAATGGTGGCACCGGTGAAATCAGTGCGACGGCTACCGTTGAAGATCTGGGTGACAGCGTTGAAACCAGCGAAGAGTTTTAATTTCGCCGGCTCCTGAGCCTTTTGTTCAGGGACCTGGTATGCGCTCTACAAAACGCCAGCCTGAGATTCAGGCTGGCGTTTTGCTTATATAAGGGAACCAAAATGTCTGATGGCAACGCGGTAAATTTTGAAAAAAGGTTCCAGGATGACGAAACCCAAAAGGGTTCCACACTTTTTGCACCGGCAAAAGAGAGCGATGCTGGAAAAATCAATGCGCTGATAAGCCGGGCTATGCGGTTGTTGTCCCAACGTGACCATGGAGAAATGGAGCTCAGACGGAAACTACTGACCCCTCCCGTCGCCTTCAGCAAGCCCTCTTATTCAAAACCTGCCAAAACCAGTGGCGGCAAATCCACACTCTCTTTCTCAAAAGAGTGGCAGGAAGAAGAGGTGCAGAAAAAAACAGAGCGTCAAATCCCTGAAGAGATCTCCCCCGAACACGTTCAGGCAGTCATTGACTACTGCTACCAGCACAACTGGCTGGATGATGCTAAGTTCGCCGCTCGTTATATCTCAGGGCGTAGCAATAAAGGGTACGGCGCACAGCGGATCCGTTCGGAGCTACAGCAAAAAGGGGTAGATAAAGAAATTATTACCACCGCGTTAGAAAACACTGAGGTTGATTGGTGCGCCATCGCCCGTGATCTTGCGGTACGTAAATTTGATGAGCCACTGCCCACCGACTGGAAAGAAAAATCAAAAGTAATGCGTTATTTGCTCTATCGGGGCTTCTTTAACGAAGAAATCCAGTCCATTTATCGCGATTTTGATGATTGACTGCATACGGGATTTTACTTCCCTGCGAAGAAAATTTATCTTATCCACACTTTTTGTTCGTGGGATATACAGTCTGTTGCTGATTTCGGCACTTTCCGGCTCACGAACCGTTCTTCAAGCCAGATTCCGGGACATTTATGAGCAAGAGCACCGCTGAGATCCGACAAGCGTTTCTCGATTTCTTCAATAGTAAGGGACACACCATTGTTTCAAGCAGTTCGCTTGTCCCGAATAACGATCCGACACTGTTGTTTACCAATGCCGGGATGAACCAATTTAAAGATGTTTTCCTGGGTCTGGATAAGCGCGACTACAGCCGCGCAACCACATCTCAGCGTTGTGTCCGCGCAGGCGGTAAACATAACGATTTGGAAAATGTCGGCTATACCGCGCGTCACCACACCTTCTTCGAAATGCTGGGCAACTTCAGCTTTGGTGATTACTTCAAACATGACGCCATCAACTACGCATGGGAATTGTTGACCGGTGAAAACTGGTTCAATCTTCCAAAAGAGAAGCTGTGGGTGACGGTTTATGAAACAGATGACGAGGCTTTCGACATCTGGGAAAAAGAAGTTGGTGTACCTAAAGAACGTATCATCCGCATCGGTGATAACAAAGGCGGTGCCTTCGCGTCAGACAACTTCTGGCAGATGGGAGACACCGGTCCTTGCGGTCCTTGCACCGAGATATTCTACGATCATGGTGACCACATTTGGGGCGGTCCTCCGGGGTCGGTTGAAGAAGATGGCGATCGCTATATTGAAATCTGGAATATCGTCTTCATGCAGTTCAACCGTCAGTCTGATGGCACTATGCTCCCACTGCCTAAGCCATCAGTTGATACCGGAATGGGCCTGGAGCGCATCACTGCAGTCATGCAGCATGTGAACTCAAACTACGATATCGACCTGTTCAAGAAACTGATTGCAGCGGTGGCAGAAGTTACCGGTGCAACAGATTTGAATAATAAATCACTGCGGGTTATTGCAGACCATATTCGTTCATGTGCTTTCCTGATTGC
This sequence comes from uncultured Enterobacterales bacterium, assembly GCA_946478305.1. GTDB lineage: Bacteria > Pseudomonadota > Gammaproteobacteria > Enterobacterales > Enterobacteriaceae > Ewingella. The sequence continues at coordinate 2,660 of CAMLBO010000012.1, read as the reverse complement.
TGATGGCGTGATCCCATCGAATGAAAACCGTGGTTATGTGCTTCGCCGTATCATTCGTCGCGCGATCCGTCATGGCAACATGCTGGGTGCGAAAGAGACCTTCTTCTATAAACTGGTTGCTCCACTCATTGAAGTGATGGGCCCGGCTGCGGAAGAACTGAAACAACAGCAGGCGATGGTTGAACAGTTACTGAAAACCGAGGAAGAGCAGTTTGCGCGTACGCTTGAGCGTGGCCTGACTTTACTGGATGAAGAACTGACCTCCCTCAAAGGCGATACCCTCGATGGCGATATCGCTTTCCGTCTGTATGACACCTTCGGTTTTCCGCTGGATTTAACCGCCGATGTTTGTCGTGAACGTAACCTTAAAGTCGATGAAGCCGGGTTTGAAAAAGCCATGGAAATTCAGCGCCGTCGTGCGCGCGAATCCAGTGGTTTTAGTGCTGATTACAACAGCATGGTTCGGGTTGATGGCGTGACTCAGTTCTCAGGTTATGAACACCTGGACCGCCACTCAAAAGTGGTAGCGCTGTTTATCGAGGGTCAACCGGTTGAATCAATCAACGCGGGGGAGAACGCCATTGTGGTACTGGATGACACGCCATTTTATGGTGAGTCCGGCGGCCAGGTTGGCGATAAAGGTGAACTGAAAACGGCATCGGGTGTCTTTACCGTATCGGATACGCAGAAATACGGGAAAGCGATTGGTCATCAAGGCACGCTGAATGCCGGCAAGCTGAGCATCGGCGATATCGTTGACGCTGTCGTTGATGCTGCCCGCCGTGAACGTATCCGCCTGAATCACTCTGCCACGCATTTGCTGCATGCCGCACTGCGCCAGGTTTTGGGCAAGCATGTCGCTCAGAAAGGCTCGCTGGTCAATGACCACTACCTGCGTTTCGACTTCTCGCATTTTGAAGCGATGAAGCCGGAGGAGATTCGTCAGGTAGAAGATCTGGTGAATGCGCAAATTCGTCGCAACTTGCCAATTCAGACCAAAATTATGGCACTGGATGATGCGAAAGAGCAGGGTGCTATGGCGCTGTTTGGCGAGAAATATGACGACAGCGTTCGTGTGCTATCGATGGGCGATTTCTCTACCGAACTGTGTGGCGGTACTCATGCCAGCCGTACGGGGGATATCGGCCTGTTCCGTATTCAGAGTGAATCTGGTACTGCAGCCGGTATCCGTCGTATCGAAGGCATCACGGGTGAGAACGCCATTGCGGCGCTGCATCAGCAAAGTGATTTATTGCAGGACGTGGCGCATTTAGTTAAAGGTGACGTGAACAGCGTTACGGATAAAATCCGAACGTTGATTGAGCGTACCCGGTTGCTGGAAAAAGAGCTTCAGCAAGTGAAGGACCAGCAGGCTGCGCAGGAAAGTGCCTCACTCTCCAGCCAGACGAAAGAAGTGAAAGGCGTCAAACTGCTGGTCAGTCAACTGGACAACGTCGAGCCTAAAATGCTGCGTACCATGGTTGATGACCTAAAAAATCAGCTGGGTTCAGCCATTATTGTTCTGGCGACGGTTGCCGACGATAAAGTCAGTTTGATTGTTGGTGTGACCAAAGATCTGACCGACCGTGTGAAAGCAGGGGAGCTGATTGCTCCTATCGCGCAGCAGGTTGGCGGTAAAGGCGGTGGTCGTCCTGATATGGCACAGGCAGGGGGAAGTGACGTTAACGCCCTTCCAGCTGCTCTTGCTGGTGTAGAGGCTTGGGTAGACGCTAAGCTGTAATAAGAAATAAATCACTACACAAAGAAACGCCATAATGTATTGTACAGTATGGCGTTTTCACTATCGCAGGTGGGATAGGGTAGGCCAAAAAAGCCACAAAAGTCTTGTTTTCAACTAAGCTTTACGTATTGATGGCTGATGTCGCAGGCTCGTTACACTTAATGTGGGGGTCATGGCTTACGTTTTACCCGCGGTTAATAGATAATGGCCGGGAAACTGAGAGACCCGACTCTTTTAATTCTTCAAGGAGCAAAGAATGCTTATTCTAACTCGCCGAGTTGGTGAAACCCTCATGATTGGCGATGAGGTGACTGTTACCGTTTTAGGTGTTAAAGGTAACCAAGTGCGTATTGGTGTGAATGCGCCGAAAGAGGTCTCTGTCCATCGTGAAGAGATCTATCAGCGTATTCAGGCTGAGAAGTCTCAACAAACGAGTTACTGATATACCAAGCGTCTCGTTAACGGCGAGGCGCTGATCCTTTTTCTTGCGTATTCTTGTTTTCCCTTCCTGCTTTTACCTCTGTTTCTCTGCTTTTTCCGACAAATCATTTTTTGTTTTCTAACGGCTATCTCCACAAAAAATAGTGTTTTTTAGGGTGCAGCCCCTGCTATTTGCCTTGAAACTGCGCATGTTGCGCGTGAATTGTCCAAACAACCCAATGTTGGGAAAAAAGGGTTTGACTTATAAGTGCGGGAAAGTAATATGTGCGCCACGCAGTGCCGATGAGCTTAAACAAAGTTAGTCAGCACAACTCGAAAGAGGCGTATGGTGAGGTGGCCGAGAGGCTGAAGGCGCTCCCCTGCTAAGGGAGTATGCGGTCAAAAGCTGCATCCGGGGTTCGAATCCCCGCCTCACCGCCATTTAAAATGCACCCATAGCTCAGCTGGATAGAGTACTCGGCTACGAACCGAGCGGTCG
>CAMLBO010000011.1 GCA_946478305.1 uncultured Enterobacterales bacterium | reverse complement strand
CGAGCCACCGGATCGGTCAACTGATCCTTAAACGATCGGCATTAGCCTGCGGGCGGTATTTTTTTGTCTGTCGTTGCGTAACAACGCATTTCAACTCGCCACGTCCGATTGCACTGTTTTGCAGCAAACGTTATGGTGGGCGTCACATTCTGATAACACACAAAGCTTGCTATGACGTTTTCTGTTTTCGGCGATAAATTTACCCGTTTCACAGGCATTAGCCGCCTGATGGGCGATATGAATGATGGCTTGCGCACGCCAGGAGCAGTGATGCTCGGCGGTGGGAACCCTGCGCAAATACCGGAGATGCAGGACTATTTCCAAACGCTGTTAACCGGGATGTTGGCGGAAGGCAAGCTGACCGAAGCCCTGTGCAACTACGACGGCCCACAAGGCAAAGATGTTCTGCGACACGCACTGGCTGATCTGCTCAAAAAAGAGTTGGGCTGGGAGCTGGATGCGAAAAATATCGCGCTGACCAATGGCAGCCAGAGCGCCTTCTTCTATCTGTTCAATCTGTATGCTGGCCGCCGCGCCGACGGCTCGATGGCGAAAGTTCTGTTCCCGCTGGCGCCGGAATATCTCGGCTATGCCGATGCCGGGCTCGACGAAAATCTGTTTGTTTCTGCTAAGCCCAATATTGAGCTGCTGCCGGAAGGTCAGTTCAAATACCACGTCGACTTCGACCATCTGCATATTACTGACGATATCGGCCTGATTTGCGTGTCACGCCCGACCAACCCAACTGGCAACGTGATCACCGATCAGGAGTTACTGCGTCTCGACGCCCTGGCGCAGCAACACGACATTCCGCTGCTGATCGACAACGCTTACGGCGTGCCTTTCCCCGGCATTGTCTTCACCGAAGCCACACCGCTGTGGAATCCGAACATTATTCTGTGCATGAGCCTATCGAAGCTCGGCCTGCCGGGTTCGCGCTGCGGTATTGTGATTGCGGACGAGAAGGTGATCACCGCCATCAGCAACATGAACGGCATTATCAGTCTGTCACCGGGCAGCGTCGGCCCTGCGATTGCCAATGAGATGATTGCCCGCGGCGATCTGCTGCGTTTGTCTGAAGAGGTGATTAAGCCTTTCTATTATCAACGCGTGCAGGAAACCATTGCCACGCTGCGCCGCTATCTGCCAGCGGAGCGGTGTTTGATCCACAAGCCTGAAGGCGCGATTTTCCTCTGGTTATGGTTTAAAGACCTGCCTATCAGCACCGAAATCCTTTATCAACGCCTGAAACAGCGGGGTGTACTGATGGTGCCGGGGCACTACTTCTTCCCGGGGCTGGAACATCCGTGGCCGCATACGCATCAATGCATGCGCATGAACTACGTGCCTGACGGCGAGCAAATTGAGCGTGGAGTGAAGATTCTGGCTGAAGAAGTGGAAAAGGCCCACGCCGAAAATCAGTCATTCTGAATTCAGGCCATAAAAAAACAGGAAGACAATCGTCTTCCTGTTTTTCATTACGCCAACACGATCAGGTGTTCTGGTTTTCTAATGCCGGTTGTTCGGTACCGATCGCAATTTTCTGCGGCTGCAGCGCTGGCGGTACATCACGAACCAGGCTGACGTGCAGCAGGCCGTTGGTGAACTCAGCGGCAGAGACATGCATATGCTCAGCCAGCGTGAAGCTCAGGGTAAAAGGCTTGATCACTAACCCCTGATGCAGGTATTCCACTTTGGTTTCCTGTTGTTCAGGCGTACCGCTGATGGTCAGACGCGGCCCTTCAACTTCAATATTCAAATCACTCTGTTTGAACCCTGCCAATGCCAGCGAGATGCGATAGTGATTATCGTCTGATTTCTCGATGTTATACGGAGGGAACGCATGATCGGCACCCTGCATAGAGCTTGCCAGTTTATCGAAACCGATCCACTGACGCAGTAATGGAGAAATATCATAATTACGCATAGGTAACTCCTTCTGTGAAGCGAGATAGTGTGATCGTCACGGCTTTATCGGCGTGACGTTTCTGCTCCCTGACGGCGAGCAAATAGATTTTAAAATGGTTGTCTATTATCCGTTATCTGTGGTCAGAATTACCGAATATCAATACGACGCGGTTTGGAAGATTCCGGGACAACGCGTTCGAGATCGATGTACAGCAAACCGTTAACCAAATTGGCAGATTTAATTTGAATGTGTTCAGCCAGCTGGAATTTACGCTCGAAATTACGTTCGGCGATGCCCTGATATAAATAGGTACGTTCTGCTGCAGCGTCTTTATGAGCACCTTTGACCAGTAACATATTATCGTGAGCCGTGATATCCAGCTCAGACTCAGCAAAACCGGCCACCGCAATAGCGATGCGATAATGATTTTCATCCACCAGCTCGACATTATATGGCGGGTAACCCCCACTCTGACTCTGGCCGGACTCCATTGAATTAAATAAACGGTCAAAACCAATAGCAGAGCGGTATAACGGGGATAAATCTAAAGTACGCATGGGTGCTTCTCCTGAACATGCAGCGAGTCGGTTTTTAATGACCTTCCATTGGGACAGGTCCATAACGCGTCATACCCTTACGGCGTATGCTTTTCCTGCGTCGTGTGATAAAAATGGCGACGGAAATGGGTATTTCAAGTCACGAATAGAAAATTTATTTGGCAATGTTCTTCAGAATCGTCAGGCAATATTAAAAATGAATTCAGGGAATACGGACTCTTTCCGGCAGGATCTCAATTATCCCTTACACTATAAGCAACGTGATTGGGCAATGGCGTCAATCACGACAGATTAAATTGAGACGGCCACCACAGAGCCACACCTTGCTTTGTTAAATTTTTTGGCTGAATGATATAAGTCACCTTTGACGATAAATCCTTGGCCCGACAGCATGAGATGAGTTCGACCATGATGAAAAGAGTTTTACTGCCGCTCGTGACAGGATGTGCTTTTCTATCGACCAGCGGTTGCTCCAGTGTGATGACACACACCGGGGGGCATCAGGGTTATTACCCCGGGACGCGCGCCGATGTGACGATGATGGGCAGCTATGAGACCAGTTGGGCCATGACGCCTTTATTAATTATCGATCTGCCTTTCAGTGCCCTGCTCGATACGCTGCTATTACCCTATGACTATTATCGTCAGGGGAATCAGAACACCCGCGATCGCATCAAGGCCAGTGAAGAACACAATCTGGCGCTCAGCAACGGCGTGGATATCGACCACGTACCGCCAATGACGGCGACGACACATTCACAGAAGTCATCGCCCCACAAAAAATAGCCGTTTTCAAAAAATTGACGAGTAGCCGGCCTGTGCAGGCCGGTACTCTTCGCTTAGCGGCTGTAAGTGACCACGATCTGGGCAAATTCCCCACACTGACGCATAAACGCCACTTTTTTGCCGTCGGGTGAAAACACCACCGCATCAGCGCAGGGTGCCACCCCGGTTCTCTGCGTCAGCCGTTGCATCTCTCCACTTTCCACGTCAAGTTGCATCACGCTGTTGTCACTGACTAACGCCAGACTGCGGCCATCTGGGCTCCAGCTAAAGGCGGATTGAATGCCTGTAGAAGCATGGCTGATTTGTCGCGGTTCACCGCCGTTGGGCGAAACGGTCCAAAGTTGAACCACATCCCGCTCGTCATTCATCAGGAAAGCAATGGCTGAGCCGTCGGGTGAGGCACGCAGCCAGTGCCGCGGTTGTTGGGCGATCCCCCTGGCGGTAAATGTAATACGCCGCTGTTCAACCCCTGCCGGTGGTGCGGGCAGCGTGGTCGACGTACCCTGTAGTGGTTTTTCACCGGCCTGCATGTAACCGTTGTCCGCCCGGGGTAAATCCACCACAAAGATTTCCGGTTGTTTTTCTCCCGTAGCAGAACGGGTATCTCCGATAAATGCCAGCGCCCAGCGTTGACGACGACCATCCGGTTTCAGATAGCCCTCATGCCCGATCCATCCCTCTTCGTAAGCGCGGTTAATCTCGTCGCTGCCCGGCTGAGGATCGGCCACGGTCTGGCTGACGAGCACGCTGAAATGGCTGCCGTCATATTCACGCGGATGCTTTTTGGGCGATATAACCTGATGGGAGGCAAGAGCGACACCGACGTTACGCAGATCGAGCGCCGGGGCCAGCTCATGCATGACGTGATCGTTATAGGTAAAGCTCAGACGGCTGCCATCGGGGCTAAAGACATGTACGTGCGTACCGCCACGCAGGGCACCTGGCGTAAAGGGCGCGGTGATATCGAGCGCATCCAGCGTGATGGCCGGTGATGGCAACGGTTCGCTGACAATCACGCCGCGGCGATGGTGAAAATCATACTGCCAGCCACTGTCCGGATTTTCGGGGCCATGAATAAACGCATAACGCGCCGGATCGTGCGGGCTGACCGTCGCGACGCCCACATGTGCGCCAGGAGGAGCCTGATATATCTTCTGCACTTCGCCGGTTTCAACGTTCACCCGCTCAATCGTTGAGCCGGTAAAAGAGCCGCCATGCGGACGGACATCGTAGACCAGCCACTGACTGTCCGGCGTCCAGACATTAATGTTGGTCAGTTGATGTCCGCGCGCATCACCGGTTAACTGCTTTTCATCCGCCACTGTGATTTCCTCTTATGCATTGCCACCCGATGGCTTTGGTTAAGAGTAAACGTTTTTTCAGGGAGGAAAAATCTATTTGGCGACCGGTGCCAGCCCCTCCTGCGATGTGCGCAGCATCGAACGTTTGCGCCCCAAAATGAGCCCCAGCAGGCCACCGAGTACCAGTGCCACCGCAACCGCTATCAGCGCCGCGTCGTAGCTGTGGGTCACATCCTTGATTCTTCCCATAATCGGCGGAAAGGTCAGACCGGCAATATTAGCCACGGCATTGATCAGCGCGATGGATGCCGCTCCGGCGACGCCAGCCACAGTTTCAGTCGTTACCGCCCAGAAAATCGGGGTGATCGCCCAGTTCAGCCCCACGGTCAGCACCAGCATGATGTAAGCCAGTACCAGATTGTGAGTAAAAATCGCGCCAAACAGTAAGATGCCAGAGAGGATCAGCGGCAGCCCGAGATGCAGCGCACGCTCTTTGGTTTTATCCGAATGGCGACCATTGAGATACATAAAAATACAGGCAAACAGGAAAGGAACGGCAGATAAAAGACTGATGATAAAGTTACTCTGATCCGACACGACCCCTTTAACAATCAATGGCAGAAAGAGGGTTATACCAATAGTGCCAAATGCCTGTAATAACCACAGCAAACTTAATGCCCAGACCTTTTTACTTTTTAAAGCCGCCGACCAGTTGTGATTTTTATTAATCACCGACTCACTGGATTCCTGATTTAACTGTTTCGTCAGCCCTTCACGTTGTTCAGACGTCAGCCATTTGGCTTTTTCAGGTGAATCATCCAGATAAAACCAGGTAACAAACCCTAAAATAAAGGCCGGGATACCTTCCAGCAAAAATAACCAACGCCAGCCCTCAATGCCGAAGAAGCCATGCATATTTAAAATTGAACCTGAAATCGGCAACCCCACAACCGATGCCAGAGCCGCACCGATATAGAACAGGGACATGGCGCGGGCGCGATCGCTACGCGGATACCAGCAGGAGAGGTAGTAGATGATACCCGGGGTAAAGCCTGCTTCAGCCGCCCCCAGCAAGAAACGCATGACATACAGCTGAAACGGCGTTTGTACCAGGCTCATCCCGGCAGCGAGCACCCCCCAAGTGATCATGATTCGGGCTATCCATACCTTAGCCCCGACTTTCGTTAATATGACATTACTTGGTACTTCGAAAATAATATAAGAGACATAAAATATCCCGGCAGCGATCCCATACATTTCAGCGGTCAGGGCCAAATCTGCATTCATCTGCAAAGCTGCAACGGAAATATTGGAACGATCAATATAAGCAATAAGATACAGCAGCATAATAAAAGGAATTATCCTGATGTTCATTTTCTTAATGGTTGAGGAGTACAATTCATTATTCATCGTACACACCTTGGCGTTAATTATCGTGTAGGGGGGCTCTGCTCTATGCAAAACAGAATAGAGCCCACAGGGTTGTGTTTTATCTTTATTGTTTTTACAGAGAATTAATTGGCCTGATTTCGACCTTTTTTATTATTTAAAAAAAACGCACCGCAGCTCGACGTATGACGTGCATTCACCATTCAGCCACCGCGCCATCCTCATAACGCCAGACCGGGTTACGCCAGTCAGGGGCATTTTTACTGCGTTCAATCACCAGCTCTTCGTTGATTTCAACTCCCAGCCCCGGTTTGGTTGGCGGCAGGAAGAACGCGCCATCCATCGAGAAGTCTTCTTTATTGACGACGTAATCGAGCAATTCAGCGCCCTGGTTGTAGTGAATGCCCATGCTTTGCTCCTGAAACACTGCATTACGGGAAACAAAGTCAATATGCAGGCAGGCAGCCAGTGCGATGGGCCCCAGCGGGCAGTGCGGGGCCAGCGCTACATCGTACGCTTCCGCCATGGTGGCAATTTTATAGCACTCGGTGATGCCGCCCGCGTGCGACAAATCGGGTTGAAGGATAGCCAACCCGCCCTGCTCAAGCACCCGTTTAAATTCAAAGCGGGAATACATCCGTTCACCAGCGGCGATAGGAATATGCGTCTGCGCTGCCAGCCGCGGGTAATATTCTGCCTGCTCGGCCAGAACCGGCTCTTCAATAAACAGCGGCCGGTAAGGCTCCAGCTCTTTGATCAGCACTTTCGCCATCGGCGCATTCACGCGACCATGAAAATCCAGCCCAAACTCAATGCTGCTGCCGAAGGCTTCACGGATTTGCGCTACTACTGCCACTGTAGCATCCACTTTTCGCGAATTGTCGATCAGGCCCATCTCCTCGCAGCCGTTAAGCTTAAAGGTATCGAAACCAATAGCCTGCAACTTGCGGATACCGGCAATCACATCGGCAGGACGATCGCCACCCACCCAGCTGTAGGCTTTAATTTTGTCGCGTACCAGCCCGCCCAATAGCTGATAAACCGGCACGCCCAGTGCCTTACCTTTGATATCCCATAACGCCTGGTCAATTCCGGAAATGGCGCTCATCAGAATCGGACCGCCGCGGTAAAAACCGCCGCGGTACAGCGTCTGCCAGATATCGTTGATGCGCGCCGGGTCCTGCCCGATGACGTATTCACCTAACTCATGCACCGCCGCTTCGACGCTACGCGCACGCCCTTCAATGACCGGCTCACCCCAGCCTGTGATCCCTTCGTCGGTTTCCACTTTTAAGAACATCCAGCGGGGCGCCAGCCGGTAGGTGGTCAGTTTAGTAATTTTCATTGTGCATCCTTAAAGGCTTTGATGAAGGCGCTGGCCTGCTGCGCGGTACGCGAAACGGGTTGTCCGGCACGGTATAAATCACCGCCAAGACCCGCCCCCACGCAGCCTGCTGTCAGATACTGATGCAGGTTATCGGGGGTCACTCCACCCACGGCAAATACCGGAACTTCAGGTGGCAGGACGGCTTTCAGGGCTTTGATATACTCCGGGCCGAAAGCAGAGGAAGGGAAAATTTTCAGCCCCTGCGCGCCGGCTTCCAGCGCGGTGAAGGCTTCACTGGCGGTTGCGCAGCCTGCGCAGACCGTCATCCCATATTCGACGGCGCGGCGGATTACCGCCGGTGACGTGTTCGGTGTCACGACCAGTTTGCTGCCAATGCCTGCCAGTACATCTACGTTCTCGGGCGTCAGCACCGTTCCGCCGCCAATCAGCGTACTTTTGCCGTATTTTTCCACCATATTGGCGATGCTGTTTTGCCAGTCCGGGGAATTAAGCGGAATTTCAATGGCGTTGAACCCGGCGGCAATCAGTACCTCAACATGCGCTTCCACTTCATGCGGCGTGATACCGCGCAGAATGGCAATCAGCGGCAAAAGTGCTCCATTAAATGCTTCAGTTTTCCAGATCATTGATAATGCTCCTTATTCCGGACTGAAATGCCAGTTCTCCATCTACAGTACGGCTTTGCAAACCGGCCATGTCGAGCGCCGGAAGATAGCGTTGTAGCAGGCTGTCGCTGCCCACCACGACCAGCGGATCGCTGCCTGACGGCAAGGCATAATGCCGCTTCATCTGCGCCACTTCGTGACCGATCAGCAGCCCGGATAGCCAGTCACTGACAGAGGTTTTCGCCAGTTTTCCCAGCACGCGGGCGGCGCGCACCTCAAACAGGCGGCGCACCAGATCGGGCTCTTCAACCCCCTGCTCCATGCCTTGCGTGAAAGCCGCAGGGTCAGTGGTTTGCTCAGGCAGCCCGGCACCAATCAGTGAATGATTCAGCAACAGGTGATGCAGTTCGCCGGTCATGACAGTGCGAAAATCCCTGAGCGTGTCGCCTTCGGTTCTCACCCATTTACTGTGTGTGCCAGGCAACAGATAGATTTCAGCCGGTTGATGGGCCATAGCACCTATAAGCTGGGTTTCCTCACCGCGCATAACATTGATGTTGTCATCATTTTCGACACAAATACCGGGAATAATGCGCACGTTGTCCGATGTTTCTGTAACGTGTGTCAGTTGATGTGAAATATCGTTAAGACTGAGCGGACAGCGCAAATAGGGTACTGAGACCCATCCTGCGTCACTGCCAATCATGCCCGCCATAACCACCGGAACCTGATGCTGACGCCACGGTGCGATAAGTTTTTCAAAGGCCTGACGGGGTGTGCTTTCACCCAGACGGGTAACACCCAGCGGAGAGTGCTGGCTGGCTACGCATTCACCCTGCAGATAAAGCCATGCGCGAACGTTGGTCGAGCCCCAGTCCACGGCGATATAGTCTGCGATCATGGCATCTCCCTGAGACGGCGTGTGGTGCTGGCAATCATGGTGAGGGCTGCCTGCTCGGCGCGGTCAGGTTGTTGCAGACGAATGGCGTCATATAAAGCCTGATGCTCACGCAGTGTACCGGGCATGTTGTTTTCATCAGGCATATAGGTACGTTCAAAAACAGCCCGCTGGAGGGCGCTGATCACCACGCTCAACTGCTGCATGATGGGATTATGCACCGCCGCCAGCACGGCTTCATGAAATCGGACATCGGCCTCGTTAAATGCCTGACGTTCCTGCGCAAAGGCCACCATCTCATTCAAGGCCTGTTCGATGCGCGCCAGATCTGAAGAGGTGGCACGCATCGCGGCCCAGCGGGCAATGGCGGGTTCGACCAGGTTACGGATTTCACTCATGGCGGCGATCAGTTCAGGTTTATCGCCCTGCTCCAGCGACCATTGCAGTACGTCAGTATCCAGAAAATTCCACTGATCACGCGGTGTGACAAAAGCCCCCCGGTAGCGTTTGATTTCGATCAGCCGTTTGCCGGTCAGGGAGCGCATTACTTCGCGCACGATATTGCGCGAGGTTTGAAATTCTTCGCACAGTTCCGCTTCTGAAGCCAGAGGGGCACCTGGGGGATATTTTCCAGCCACGATCTGCTGGCCGACGGCCAAAATAATACGGTCAGTTTTGCTTAACTGCTGAGATTCGGTCACTGCGACGTCCATGCATACTCCGGCTAAAAATCATTCATCTTGCGAGGGATTGTAGTACCCATAATCAGCGTTGTACTACAATCAAGATCACAAAATAGACAATTGATAACATTGGCGTAACAAAAATGCGAGGTATAGTCAAATAGCGGACATAAAAAAAGCGGCCAATGGCCGCCATAATTAACTAGAAAATTCAGTCGTTTAAAACAAATTTATCTATAGCGAAAGCCACACCATCTTCCATATTGGTTTTGGTCACAAATTGGCTGACCGCTTTTACACTGTCCAGCGCATTGCCCATTGCCACACCAATACCGGCATACTCCAGCATCGCGATATCATTTTCCTGGTCGCCCAGGGTCATCACGTTTTCGCGTGGAATGCCCAGTTTCGTGGCCAGCGTTTTCACACCTTCGCCTTTATTTACGCGCCTATCGAGGATCTCCAGGAAATAAGGCGAGCTTTTCATAATGGTATAGCGTGCTCTGGCCTCATCCGGAAGCTGGCTGATAGCACGATCGAGCAACTCAGGGCGATCGATCATCATCACTTTAGGGAAAGTCAGCGACGGGTCCATCTCCTCTGCCGGGCAGAATTTCAGTGGAATACGGGTTGTATAAGATTCATGCACGCTGTATTCGCTGATATCGCGGTTAGCTGTGTAGAGGTCTGTTTTGGTCAGCGCGTGGAAATGAACACCCAGCTGGCGTGCGAGCTGTTCAAAATAGTGATAGTCATCAATGGTGAGGGCAATTTCGGCAATGACGCTGCCATCTCGCGCATTGTGTACCAGAGCCCCATTGTTGGTGATGCAGTAACAACCTTCCTGCTGTAAATCCAACTCCTGTAAATAACGCTCGACGCCCATGTAAGGTCGGCCGGTCGCTAGAACAATTTGCACCCCTTTTTTGCGGGCGGCGGCCAGTGCCTGTTTTACAGGCGGCGTCACTTCATGCTGCGGATTGAGCAACGTGCCATCCATATCAATTGCAATTAATTCAATAGCCATAGCATCCTCAGAGGTTAAATAATCTTCCCTGATGCTAACGCGACTTACTACGGCAAAGCCAGCCTGATTCTCCATAGAATGCGGATAAAAAAAATCCGAAGACAGTTTCCTGCTTCGGATTTTATTTCACGCAACTCGCGACGAGTTAAATGTCGATGTTAGCGGCTTTCAGCGCGTTATCTTCGATAAAGGCACGACGCGGCTCAACGGCATCACCCATCAGGGTGGTGAACAGCTGATCTGCAGCGATGGCATCTTTGATGGTTACGCGCAGCATACGGCGTTGTTCCGGATCCATGGTGGTTTCCCACAGTTGTTCCGGGTTCATCTCGCCCAACCCTTTATAACGCTGTACTGAGAGACCGCGACGGGACTCTTTCACCAGCCATTCCAGCGCCTGTTCAAAGCTGGCGATCGGTTGACGACGCTCACCACGTTCGATGAAGGCATCTTCTTCGATCAGGCCGCGCAGTTTCTCACCCAAGGTACAGAGTTTGCGGTATTCGCCACCGTGAACGAAATCGAAGTCGAGATCGTAGTCGGTATCCACACCGTGAGTACGAATACGCAGAACCGGCTCGAACAGCTGACGCTCACGGTTTTCACGCACAATCGCACTGTAGCTGCTGCCGTGTTGCTCTTTTTCATTCAGCATCATCACCAGAGATTCCATCCATGCCTGTACTTTGGCCTGATCGTTGAGATCGGCTTCGTGCAGCGTTGGCTGGTAAACCAGGCAGTTCAGCAAGGCGCGAGGGAAACGGCGCTCCATGCGGCCAATCATTTTCTGGACGCTGTAATGTTCGGCAACCAGTTTCTCCAGTGCTTCACCGGCCAGCGCCGGGGCGTGGGCATTGGTATGCAGAGTCGCGCCGTCCATTGCGATGGTAATTTGATACTGATCCATCGCTTCGTCATCTTTAATATACTGTTCTTGCTTGCCTTTTTTGACTTTATACAGCGGCGGCTGGGCAATATAAACATGGCCACGCTCGATAATTTCAGGCATCTGACGGAAGAAGAAGGTCAGCAGCAATGTACGGATGTGGGAACCATCGACGTCAGCATCGGTCATGATGATGATGCTGTGATAGCGCAGCTTATCCGGGTTGTACTCGTCACGGCCGATGCCACAACCCAACGCAGTGATAAGCGTTGCCACTTCCTGGGAAGAGAGCATTTTGTCGAAGCGCGCTTTCTCAACGTTGAGGATTTTACCTTTAAGCGGCAAAATCGCTTGGTTTTTACGGTTACGGCCCTGTTTTGCTGAGCCGCCCGCGGAGTCCCCTTCCACTAAGTACAATTCGGAATGAGCCGGGTCGCGTTCCTGACAGTCAGCCAGCTTGCCTGGCAGACCTGCGAGGTCCAGCGCGCCTTTACGACGGGTCATTTCACGGGCTTTTCGTGCTGCTTCACGGGCACGGGCTGCATCGATGATTTTCCCGACCACAATTTTCGCGTCGCCCGGGTTTTCCATCAGATAGTCAACCAGCTTCTCGTTCATCAGAGACTCAACGGCGGTCTTCACTTCAGAAGAAACCAGCTTGTCTTTTGTCTGCGAAGAGAACTTAGGATCCGGCACTTTCACCGAAACCACGGCGATCAGGCCTTCGCGGGCGTCATCACCAGTGGCACTGATTTTGGATTTCTTGCTGTAGCCTTCTTTATCCATATACGCGTTGAGCGTACGGGTCATCGCAGAACGGAAACCGACCAGATGGGTGCCGCCGTCGCGTTGAGGGATGTTGTTGGTAAAGCAGTAAATGTTTTCCTGGAAACCATCATTCCACTGCAGCGCCACTTCCACACCGATATCGTCTTTCACGGTAGAGAAATAGAACACGGTAGGATGGATCGGGGTTTTGTTCTTGTTCAGGTATTCGACGAACGCTTTGATACCACCTTCGTAGTGGAAATGATCGTTCTTGCCATCACGTTTGTCCAGCAGACGAATCGCCACACCGGAGTTCAGGAACGACAGCTCACGCAGGCGTTTCGCCAGAATGTCATACTCGAATTCGGTTTGATTGGTGAAGGTGCTATAACTCGGCCAAAAGCGAACGGTGGTGCCAGTGGTTTCCGTTTCGCCCACCACTTTCAGCGGGTTCTGCGGTTCGCCATGTACATAAGTTTGCTCATGCACTTTGCCTTCGCGGCGGATAACCAGCTCAAGTTTTTCCGACAGGGCGTTAACGACGGAAACACCCACGCCATGAAGACCGCCAGACACTTTGTACGAGTTATCATCAAATTTACCGCCGGCATGCAGAACGGTCATGATGACCTGAGCGGCAGAAACGCCCTCTTCTTCATGGATACCGGTAGGAATACCACGGCCATCATCCTGAACGGAGACGGAGTTGTCTTCGTGGATCGTGACTTGAATCTCTTTACAGTGGCCAGCCAGGGCTTCGTCGATAGCGTTATCCACAACCTCGAATACCATGTGGTGCAGACCAGTGCCGTCATCGGTATCGCCGATATACATGCCGGGGCGCTTACGCACCGCGTCCAGCCCTTTTAATACCTTGATACTTGAGGAGTCATAAGAATTCGACATCAACGTTTCTCGCTCATTTTTAGTCCTGTGATAGAACGGCTATTTTACCCTGTTCCACGCGGAACATCTTGCCCTTTTCACCCATCATATCGGTAACCTGTTCAGCGCCGATGGCGCTGACAAATACCTGTGCCTGGGTGGCTTTCAGGCGAGCTGCTAACAGCCGACGTCGGTCGGCGTCCAGCTCGGAGGCAAAATCGTCAAGAAGATACAGGCAACGCCGCCCGCTCTGTCGGGTGAGAAACTCACCCTGCGCCAACCTGAGCGCACACATCAGTAATTTCAGCTGCCCGCGTGACAACAAATCTTCCACCGGCGTACCATCGGCACGGATGCGAAAATCGGCTTTGTGCGGGCCTGATGCTGTATAGGTTAAGGCTCTGTCGCGTTCAAAGTTACGCTCCAGCAGCTCGCTATATTCAGTCTCTTTGTCCCATCCACGCTGGAAAGAGAAGCTGAGGGCAAACTCCGGCAGGAACTGCGCGCAGGTCGCGCTGATATCAGCCGCGATTGCAGCGCTGTAAGCCGCCCGCCATTCGCTAATGCGCTCGGCTAACGGGATCAATTCCTGATCCCAGGCACGAATTTGCGCATAACGACTCACCTGGCGCAGCGCGGCGTTGCGCTGCTTGAGTAACCGTCTCAGGTTGCTCCAGGCGATAAAAAAACCGGGATCGTGGTGGAAACAACCCCAGTCAAGAAACGCCCGCCGGTACTTCGGTCCGCCATTAAGCAGGGTAAAGCCTTCGGGTGTAATAAGTTGCATAGGCAGCATGTGTGCCAGCTCCGAGACTTTATGCCCGTCGCTGCCATCAATGCGCACCTTGCTATCCCCCAGCCGGCTTTTACTCAGCCCCACGGAGATTTCACGCTCACTGCCGTCATCAATACGGCCGTGGAGGATAAATTCTGGCTGATCGTGACGGATAACGCGGCCGGCCTGCAAGCTGCGAAAAGCACGCCCGTGCCCGAGCGTATAAACCGCTTCCAGCACGCTGGTTTTACCACTGCCATTGGGGCCGACCAGAAAATTGAAACCGGGCGACGGGTCTAAATCCGCCGCCTCGATGTTGCGGAAATCTTTTATCAGTAATCGCGTAAGAGCCATTAATTCAAATCACAGCCGCATTGGCATAACAACGTAAGCCGCTGCGTGACTTGATGCGTCTTCGATTTGCACGCTGGAGACCGAGTCGGTCAACAGTAGATTAACGTCTTCGCACTTGAGCGCGTTAAGCACATCCAGCACATAACTGACGTTAAAGCCGATTTCCATTTCGGCGCCATCATAGCCAACATCCAGAATCTCTTCGGCTTCTTCCTGCTCAGGGTTATTCGCAGTAATTTTCAGCTGGTTATGGCTGACATACAGACGCACGCCGCGGAACTTCTCGTTAGAAAGAATGGCAGCACGGGCAAACGCCTGTTTCAGCAAGTCACAACCGGCTTGCAAAGTTTTGTCCGGATTCTTCGGCAATACGCGACGATAATCAGGGAAACGGCCGTCAACCAGCTTCGAGGTGAAGATGAAGTCGCCAACGTGAGCACGAATGTTGTTGCTGCCGATTTGCAGCTGCAACGGCGTGTCACCACCGTCAAGCAGACGCACCAGTTCCATCACGCCTTTACGCGGTACGATCACCGAATGGGAAGGTAAGGACTGGCCGATAGGCATAGAACAGACCGCTAAGCGGTGCCCGTCGGTCGCCACGGTTCGCAGTTCTTCCCCCTCAGTTTCGAACAGCATGCCGTTTAAATAGTAACGAACGTCCTGGTGTGCCATCGAGAACTGCGTGGCTTCAATCAGACGTTTTAACGTCGCCTGTGGCAGAGTGAATTCGACTTCACTTTGCCAGTCGTCGAGATTGGGGAAATCGGTCGCCGGTAAGGTCGACAGCGAGAAACGGCTGCGGCCTGATTTCACTAACATGCGGTCGCCGTCTAACGCCACGGAAATTTCCGCTCCGTCAGGCAAGCCACGACAGATATCAAAGAATTTACGCGCCGGTACGGTGGTCGCGCCCGCTTCATGAGGTTGGGACAGGGCCACTTTCGCCACCATCTCCATCTCCAAATCGGTCCCGGTCAGCAGCAGCGAACCTTCAGTGACCTGCAATAACAGGTTACCGAGAATGGGCAGCGTTGGTCGTCCACCCAGCGGGCTACTGACCTGTTGCAGCGGTTTTAGCAAATGCTCACGTTCAACAATAAATTTCATAGCGCTAGGAGGATAATGTTCTGATTAAGTTAGAGAAATCTTCTTTGATGTCGTGACTTTCTTCACGCAACTGCTCAATTTTACGGCAGGCGTGCAACACCGTTGTATGATCGCGACCACCGAACGCATCGCCGATTTCTGGCAGGCTGTGGTTGGTGAGCTCTTTTGCCAGCGCCATCGCCATCTGGCGCGGGCGGGCAACCGAACGGGAACGCCGTTTGGAAAGCAGGTCAGCAATCTTAATCTTATAATACTCGGCCACCGTTTTCTGAATATTATCAATGGTGACCAACTTCTCTTGCAGCGCCAATAAATCGCGCAGCGCTTCGCGAACGAAGTCAATGGTGATCGCCCTGCCGGTAAAATTGGCGTTGGCGATAACCCGGTTCAGTGCGCCCTCAAGTTCACGGACGTTAGAACGCAGACGTTTAGCAATAAAGAACGCCACTTCACCCGGTAGACGAATGTTATTTTCGTCTGCCTTTTTCATCAGGATCGCCACGCGGGTTTCGAGCTCAGGCGGTTCGATCGCCACGGTCAGGCCCCAGCCGAAGCGGGATTTCAGGCGATCTTCTACGCCGTTGATCTCTTTCGGGTAACGATCGGAAGTCAGGATGATCTGCTGATTCCCTTCCAGCAAGGCATTGAACGTATGGAAAAACTCTTCCTGAGAACGCTCTTTATTGGCAAAGAATTGGATGTCATCGATAAGCAGGGCATCGACCGAGCGGTAGTAGCGTTTGAACTCTTCAATGGCGTTATTTTGCAGGGCCTTAACCATGTCTTGTACAAAACGTTCGGAGTGCATGTATACCACTTTCGCATTGGCTTTACGCGCCATGATGCCGTTACCGACCGCATGCAATAAGTGAGTTTTACCGAGACCGGTGCCACCATAAAGGAATAAAGGGTTATAAGCGCCGCCCGGGTTATCCGCCACCTGGCGAGCCGCAGCGCGGGCCAGCTGGTTCGATTTACCTTCCACGAAGTTATCGAACGTATGCTTGGGATTGACGTTGGACCGATAAGACAATTCAGGCTGTGCTGCAGAGCTGTCCCAGCTGGGACGTGAAGGCGCAAGGCGCGTCACCGGTTGTTGGGTAGCCGGTGAACTGACGCTGGCGGCAGTCACGGGTTGATTCACGCGTTGAAGCAGCGGCTTACTGCCCACTTCAAAACGCAGCAATGGCGCATCTGTCCCACAGAAGTCGTTGAGCAGTCCGTTGATGTTGTTTAAGTATTTATCTCTCACCCAATCAAGGACAAAACGATTCGGTGCGTAAAGCGCCAAAGTATTGTCACTGAGTTCCGCCTGCAAAGGGCGTATCCACATACTGAATTCTGTGGCAGGTAACTCATCCTGCAAACGGGCAAGACATTGCTGCCAAAGCGAAAGTGACACGGCGGACTCCACTCGAACAAGATCAAAAAAAAGAAAAGGATCAGGATATTTTTTAAATCATGATTTTTGGCACACGCTCCGCCCGGCATAGCGGGGGAAAAGTCTTCGCACCACCCTGTCAGCGATGTGAAGCAACGTGCGAACCGCTTTTTGCGGATTTGTCGATGGCTACCCGGGTGGGATCGCGAATCGGAATGACGGATCATAACGCAATCCGACACAGAGATCCTCCCCTTCCTGACAGATTAGATCCTTTTTATCCACAGGCTACGATCGGCAAGTGGGTAAGCTTAGCCGATCCTAAAAAATTTAGGCGATGTTATCGCCACACTGGTGAAAAAATAGGAATCTACTGACCTCTTTGTAACCAGCCTGCGGGCTTTTTTGTTAGTAGAATGACCGTTGGATCACCTGATAAAAATGTAAGGATCAAGCGCGGATCCTTGCGCTTTATAGAGGAGTCCGTATAATCCTCAGCCCTACGTGTGATGCCTGTGTTCCTGATGGTCATAGCCAGATGGGATTAAGCGGTGACCACGGGCCATTATGGCATCTCTGGTAAATACATCTGGCCACTTTCTGGCAATGTAAATTGACTCCGGACTGTACAGTTATTACAATCCCGCTTCTTTATATGTTGCGATAAAGGCATCGGTCGTTTTTTCGCCGACAGCCAACGCGTTTACTGATCAGTAATAATTTAAGTTTAGGTAGAAATCGCTATGAAACGCACTTTCCAACCGTCCGTATTGAAGCGCAACCGTAGCCACGGTTTCCGTGCTCGTATGGCAACCAAAAATGGTCGTCAGGTTCTGGCCCGCCGTCGTGCGAAAGGCCGTACCCGTCTGTCAGCATCTAAGTAATAAAAGCTAACCTATTTAGTGGTTAAGCTCGCTTTTCCCAGGGAGTTACGTTTGTTAACTCCCCGTCATTTCACTTTCGTCTTCCAGCAGCCACAACGAGCTGGCACGCCGCAAATTACGATACTCGGCCGCCTGAACGAGCTGGGGCATCCCCGCATGGGTCTTACCGTCGCCAAAAAACATGTCAAACGCGCTCATGAGCGTAACCGGATCAAACGCCTTACCCGCGAAAGTTTCCGGCTACTCCAGCATAAGCTGCCTTCGATGGATTTTGTGGTGGTTGCCAAAAAGGGTGTCGCCGATTTAGATAATCGTGCATTGACGGAAGCGTTGGAGAAATTATGGCGTCGACATTGCCGGCAGGCTCCCGCATCCTGATTGGGCTGATACGTGGCTATCAGCTTGTAATCAGTCCCTTGCTTGGGCCACATTGTCGTTTTCGACCAACCTGCTCTCAATACGGTATTGAGGCAATTGGTCGTTTTGGCATGTTAAAAGGCAGTTGGTTGACATTGAAACGCGTATTAAAATGCCATCCTTTGAACCCAGGTGGTGATGACCCCGTGCCGCCGAAAACCGACAATAACAGAGAACTCTAACGATGGATTCGCAACGCAATCTTTTTCTCATCGCTCTGCTGTTCGTGTCTTTCATGATCTGGCAGGCCTGGCAGACGGACCACGCTCCGCAACCAGCCAATCAGACCACGCAACAGACAGCGAATACTGCTAACGGCGATGCTGCTAACCAGGCTGTTCCTGGCAGCGGACAGGGCAAAATGATCACGGTTAATACTGACGTGCTGTCATTAAGCATCAACACCCGTGGTGGCGACATTGACCAGGCGTTGCTGACTGCATACCCAACGACTCTGGGTTCAAACCAACCCTTCCAGCTTCTGGAAACGACTCCTAATTTCGTCTATCAGGCTCAAAGTGGTCTGACGGGCAAAAATGGTCCTGATAATCCAGCCAACGGCGAACGCCCTCTGTTCCAGGCGAGCCAGGATGACTTCACGTTAGGTGAAGGCCAGGCTGAATTGCGCATTCCTCTGACCTATACGGCTCAGAATGGCGCAGTCATTACCAAAACCTTTGTTTTGAAGCGTGGCTCCTACGCGGTCAATGTTGAGTACAACATCAACAACACCACCGCAGCGCCGCTTGAAATGACTCTGTTCGGTCAACTGCGTCAAACCACCGACCTGCCGAAACACAAAGATATCGGAAGCAATAACTTCGCCCTGCACACTTTCCGCGGCGCGGCTTACTCTTCCAGTGATGACAAATATCAGAAGTATGCGTTCGATAAGAGCGATGCGCTGAATGTCACCACGCAAGGCGGTTGGATTGCCATGTTGCAACAGTACTTTGCAACGGCATGGATTCCACCGGCCAATGAGACTAACCATTTCTACACCACCACCAACAACGGTATCTCCGCAGTAGGCTTTAAAGGTACGCCGTTTGTGGTTCAGCCGGGTGCGCAGCAACAAGTTGCTTCGACTCTGTGGGTGGGTCCGGAAATTCAGGACAAAATGGCCGCTATCGCGCCACACCTTGACCTGACCGTCGACTACGGCTGGTTGTGGTTCATCTCTCAGCCGCTGTTCAAACTGTTGAAATTTATCCACAGCTTCATCGGTAACTGGGGCTTCTCCATTATCGTTATCACCTTTATCGTTCGTGGCATCATGTACCCGCTGACCAAAGCGCAGTACACCTCCATGGCGAAAATGCGTATGTTGCAGCCGAAACTGGCCGCCATGCGTGAGCGTATTGGTGATGACAAACAGCGCATGAGCCAAGAGATGATGGCGCTGTATAAGTCTGAGAAAGTGAACCCGTTGGGTGGTTGTCTGCCGCTGGTTATCCAGATGCCAATCTTCCTGGCGCTGTATTACATGCTGTCAGGCTCCATTGAACTGCGCCATGCGCCGTTCGCCCTGTGGATCCATGACCTCTCAGCGCAAGACCCGTACTATATTCTGCCGGTTCTGATGGGTATCACGATGTTCTTCATTCAGAAGATGTCGCCGACAACCGTTACCGACCCGATGCAGCAAAAGATCATGACCTTTATGCCGGTCATCTTCACCGTGTTCTTCCTGTGGTTCCCATCCGGTCTGGTGCTGTACTACATCGTCAGCAACATGGTAACCATTCTCCAGCAGCAACTGATTTACCGCGGGCTGGAAAAACGTGGCCTGCATAGCCGCGACAAGAAAAAGTCATAAGTGATTGTCAGGGCGGCTTCCGTCCTGACAGCTAAACTTGATGATAAAAAGACAAAGGCGGTCATTTGACCGCCTTTTGTACATCCAAAAATACCCGATGGAAAAAACGCTATGAGTACCTCAGATACCATCATTGCCCAGGCAACACCTCCCGGTCGCGGCGGCGTTGGCATTTTGCGCATTTCAGGCCGTGCAGCGCGGGATGTGGCACTGGCTGTCTTAGGTAAGTTGCCCAAGCCCCGTTACGCCGACTATCTGCCGTTTCGCGATGCGGATGGCTCAACGTTGGATCAGGGTATCGCGCTGTGGTTCCCCGGCCCCAACTCCTTCACCGGCGAAGATGTGCTTGAACTACAGGGCCACGGCGGGCCGGTTATCCTCGACCTGCTGCTAAAACGCATTATCTCGCTGGACGGCGTTCGCATTGCACGCCCTGGTGAATTCTCCGAGCGTGCCTTCCTCAATGACAAGCTGGATCTGGCGCAGGCCGAAGCCATCGCCGACCTGATTGATGCCAGCTCCGAACAGGCAGCCCGTTCAGCGGTGAACTCGTTGCAGGGCGCCTTCTCCAAGCGAATTCATCACCTGGTGGAAGCCCTTACTCACCTGCGAATCTTTGTGGAAGCTGCGATCGACTTCCCGGACGAAGAAATTGATTTCCTATCCGATGGCAAAATAGAAGCCCAGCTCAATACGGTTATCGACGATCTGGATGCCGTGCGCGCCGAAGCCCGTCAGGGCAGTCTGCTGCGTGAAGGGATGAAAGTGGTCATTGCCGGTCGGCCAAATGCCGGAAAATCCAGTCTGCTTAATGCGCTGGCGGGACGCGATGCGGCTATCGTGACTGATATTGCCGGAACCACCCGCGACGTATTACGCGAACATATTCACCTAGACGGTATGCCTTTGCACATCATTGATACTGCAGGCCTGCGGGAAGCCAGCGACGAAGTTGAGCGTATTGGTATCGAACGTGCGTGGAATGAGATCGAACAGGCCGATTTAGTACTGTTTATGGTTGACGGCACCACCACCAGCGCCACTGAGCCAGCACAAATTTGGCCAGAATTTATGGCTCGCTTGCCGGCCGCCTTACCTCTCGTCGTGGTGAGAAATAAGGCCGACATCACGGATGAAGCGCTGGGCATGACCGAAGTGAATGGTCACTCACTTATTCGCCTGTCTGCCCGAACCGGCGACGGTATTGACCTGCTTCGCGACCATTTGAAGCAGGTCATGGGCTTCAATCACAACATGGAAGGCGGTTTTCTCGCCCGTCGACGCCACCTGCAGGCGCTGGAGCAGGCCGCTGAGCATCTGATTCAGGGTAAAGATCAGCTGCTCGGGGCGCGTGCTGGGGAATTACTGGCCGAAGAGCTGCGCATGTCGCAACTCGCCCTGAGCGAAATTACGGGTGAGTTTACTTCAGACGACCTGCTTGGCCGTATTTTCTCCAGTTTCTGTATCGGTAAGTAAGGCTGAGTGAGCTTATTATGAAAAAGAGTAAGTGATCGCTCACTTACTCTTTTTTAATGCCTGTAATCTGGCGGTTACGGTTTTTTCGGCTCTGCCGGTTTGGTCAGCTTACGGATTTCACTCACCTGCGAAGCGCTGATATCCGGAGCCTGATTTCCCCATCCATTGCGAATGAAGTTAACCACGTCAGCGACTTGCTGATCATCCAGCCGCCACGCAAAGCCCGGCATCGTCAGGCCGGTTGGCGCAGTCTGCGTCTTCGGAGCGTGAGAACCGTTTAACACAATGTTGATCACCGAAGAGGCGTCCTCACTGACTACCGCCGGGTTCTGCGCCAGCTGCGGGAAGGCATTCTTCTCTCCCTGTCCGCTGGAGAGATGACAGCCCGAACAATTATCCAGATAGACCTGCGCACCAGGCTTCGATACATCCCCTTTTTGCAAAGCCTCAGTGGTACTGTCGTTATTGACCTGTACCCTGAGTTTGCCGTCGGCCGGCAGAGATTTTAGGTATACCGCAATCGCGTGACGGTCATCATCAGTCAGATATTGAGTACTGTCCTGAATCACATCCACCATCGAACCAAAGGCCGCCGAACGTTCGGTATGGCCACGTTCCAGGAACTGGCTGATCTCCTCTTCATTCCACTGTCCCAAACCGGTGGTGGCATCTCCACGCAGATTTGGCGCATGCCAGCCCTCCAGCGTACCGCCGGAGAGATAATCGTCATCGTTCTGGTCAAGTGCTTTCTCCTGATAGCCAATGCCGCGCGGCGTGTGGCAGCTACCACAGTGGCCTAAACCTTGTACCAGATAGGCACCGCGATTCCAGTCAGCAGTTTGCTGCGGGTCAGAGTAATAGGGTTTCTTCTCGAGGAAAACGCTGTTCCACACGGCTAACGGCCAGCGCATATTCAGCGGGAACGGAATATCACTCTCGCGGTTCTTCTGATCAACCGCCGTAACCTGATGGGTGAAATAGAGATACAGATTATGCACATCGTTATCCGTCATCTTACTGAATGACGGATAAGGCATGGCCGGATAGAGATGATGTCCGTCTTTGGCAATCCCCTGACGCAGGGCTTTATTGAAATCTTCCTCGCTGTAATCACCAATGCCGCTGTTTTTATCCGGCGTAATATTGCTGGAGTAGATAGCGCCCACGGGTGTACTCATCTTCAGCCCACCGGCGAACGGTTTTCCGCCGGGCGCGGTGTGGCAGGCCACACAGTCACCGGCCCGGGAAAGATATTCACCCTGTTTAATCCGCGTGTTGATGTCGCTATCTTCTGCCGCCAGCACCTGTGCGGTCAGTGACATACCGGTCATTCCCAGGCCCAGCCATAATCCGCAGCGCCATAACGAACTCTTGTTTGCTTTGATCATGATATCGTCCTGATTATGCCTGAACCAAAGGTCCCGGATGAGCTAAGTACTGCGTACGAATCGCGTTGGCGGCGAAATAAGCCAGCGCTCCCACCACGCCCGTCGGGTTGTAGGCCAGGTTCTGCGGGAAGGCTGATGCGCCCAGAACAAACAGATTCGGCACATCCCAGCTCTGCAGATACTTGTTCACAACGCTGTTTTTTGGCGAGTCACCCATGATCGCACCACCGGTAATATGCGTGGACTGGTAAGGCTTCACGTCAAAATGATCGCCGGGTTTTAGCTGGCTGACTGACATACTTTTGGGATTCATCACGTTGGCGATTTTCATCATTTGCTGCGTAATGTAATCCGTCATCTTGTATTCGTTATCTTGCCAGTCAAAAGTCATACGCAACAAGGGATAGCCATAACCGTCTTTATAGGTCGGGTCCAGGTCGAGATAACACTGCTTATAGGGCATAACCGACCCTTCAGAACCGATGGACATGGAATGCAGGTAATTCTCTTTTATGCCCTGCTTCCAGCCGCTGCCCCAGTTTGGGGTGCCTTTAGGTAATGACATTTGCTGAATCGGACGCCCACCGGTACGTACGGCGGAAATGTATGCCCCGCCGAGGAATCCCAGTTTGGCGTGATCAAAGTTTTCAGCATTAAAATCATCGATGACCGTCCCCGCGGCCCCAGCGCCTATAAAGGGATTGAAGGTTTTACTCTCATCAAAGAACAGCGAGATACCGCTGTTCATCTGGTAGGCAAAGTTTTTACCGACCACGCCTTCACCGGTTTTCGGATCATAAGGCGTGCCGATTTTCGACATCAGCAACAGCCGCACATTGTGCAGCTGGAAGGCGCTTAAGATCACCAGATCTGCCGTCTGTTCGACTTCCTGACCGTAAGCATCAATGTAGGTGACACCGGTGGCTTTTTTGCCGGTGGAGTCCGTGTTAATTCGTACCACCTGAGCTCGGGTCTTCAGCGAGAAGTTTTTCTTCTGGTAGAGCGCAGGCAAAATCGTACTTTGCGGGGAGGCCTTCGAGTAGTTGTAACAGCCGAAACGCTCGCAGTAACCGCAAAAATTACAGGCCCCTAACTGCACGCCGTAGAAATTGGTATAGGACTCGGAGGCATTGGCTGCCGGAATGGGGAACGGATGGAACCCGAGCGATTTCGCCGCATCACCGAAAAGGGAGCCAGAATAGAGCTGCGTCAGGGCGGGGGTTGGATAGCCCTGCTGGCGCGGCGCTTCAAACGGATTTCCGCCTTCAATGATCTTGCCCTGGATATTGCCCGCAGTTCCCGACGTGCCACACAGCCGCTCGAATTTATCGAAGAAGGGTTCAAGTTCATCGTAAGTGACGCCATGATCCTGCACGGTCATATCTGCCGGGATGAATTTTTCACCATAGCGATCCACCACGGTAGAACGCATGGTCAGATCCGCAGGTAGCGCGCGCCATTGCATACCGTTCCAGTGAACCCCGGCCCCACCGACGCCGTTGCCTGGCAAAAATGCGCCAAACTGGCGGTAAGGCACGGCAAAATCAGCCGATGTATGGCGTACGGTCACCGTCTCTTTCGCGGTCTCCTGAAACAGCTTCAGGCGAATACCGTAGGTCAGTTCGTCCGCGATACGCGGGTAGGCGAAATCGGGATAGGTATCGCGCTGTTCACCACGCTCCAGCGCCAGCACTTCCAGGCCAGCCTCAGCCAGTTCCATCGCCATAATGGCACCGGTCCAGCCCAACCCCACCACCACCACATCAACATGTTTGTTTTTTTGAGTACTCATTACGCATTCCTTTTGCTGGAAATACTGACCGGGCCAAGCGGATAGGCCTGGTTGTGTTTCCCTGCCCAGTCTTTGTAATCGGCGCGGGCGCCGGGGAAGCCAATCAGCTTCCAGGAAGCCAGACTTTGGTTGCCACCGTGGATCGGGTCAGACAGATATCCCTCTTTGGTATTGGCAAGAAGTTGCGTGAAAAAAGCCGCCCCAGTGAGTTCATCAAATTTCAGGTTGTTACCTTCGAGTGACGTCAGCAAATCGTTTTGCTGCTGAACGGAGAGATCCGCAAATTTCTTCTGAAACTCCTGCTGACAGTAATTATCCACGGCTTTGATCCCTAAGCGATAAGTGTCGCGCGGCGTCAGTTTGGACTGATAACCCAACGTGGGATCGGCTTCAACAAAAGGCGGATGCATGTACCACAAACCACCATGCCCGTAGGGCAGTTCCATCTGTTTATCGATGTATTCCGGCACGCCCTGACTGACCGCACCGGGCCCGTTGGCATCGGTTGGGATCAGCCGTTCGCAGGCAGCAAGCAGAAAACGCCACTCCTCATTATTGAAGAAGATCGGTACGTAGTGCTGGGAAACACCTTCGGCGGCTTTACTGCTTTTGGGTGAAAGTGCCAGGCTACCGGTCGAAACTGAAGCAACCAGAGGGACTAAAGCGAGTGTCTTTTTGAGAAATCCACGCCTCGAGGACGGGATATTATTTTTTTCCGACATAGGTGATCCTCACACTAATTATTAACAATAAATAAACAGATCCGTTAAAAATAATAGGTTTTTGTATATTGATTGTTAATCATGGTTAGGTTGCAAATCATTACAGGATGCACGGAATTGTTTGATGAAAAAACATTCTACTGCCATACCAGCAATACCCTACAGTATTGAGGGATTAGGAGGGCTGTAAGCAGAATAAAAGGAAAGACGCAGATAAAAAAAGAGGGGATTAAACTAGCGGATAAATCGTGCTATTTTTTTAACGGATAGGGAAAGCCCCTAAGATTCTCTATAAAAAACCCCGACACACTGGGATCGGGGTTTATTTTTCAGTTTATTATAACAATGCTCTAGAGTTTAAAACCCGCTACGACGGTCTCAAGTTGTAACGTCTGATCCTGCATAGCCTGTGCCGCAGCAGAAACCTGTTCCACCAATGCGGCATTTTGTTGGGTCGTGTTATCGAGCTGGGTGATTGCAATGTTCACCTGCTCAATCCCGAGGCTTTGTTCCTGGCTTGAAGACATAATCTCCCCCATTAATGTTGCAACATTGTTAACTCCAATCATCAGCTCATCCATGGTGGTGCCTGCGGTGGCGACCAATTGGCTGCCGGTGGTGATATCGGCTACCGAGTCTTCGATCAACTTTTTAATTTCGCGCGCTGAGGTGGCGGAACGCTGGGCGAGACTACGCACCTCGGAAGCCACCACCGCAAAGCCTCGCCCCTGCTCTCCGGCTCGCGCGGCTTCCACCGCCGCGTTCAGCGCCAGAATGTTAGTCTGGAACGCAATGCCATCGATCACACTGATGATATCGACAATTTTCTTCGATGAACCGTTGATGGAACCCATGGTGTCCACCACCTGGCGCACCACACGCGTCCCTTTTTCTGCGACTGCGGACGCGTCCCGCGCCAGCTGATTGGCACCTTCGGCATTGCCAGCATTCTGCTTCACGGTGCTGGTCAGTTGCTCCATGGACGCCGCGGTCTGTTCAATGGAGCTCGCCTGTTCCTCGGTACGCGCCGAAAGATCAAGGTTGCCGCTGGCTATCTGACGTGAAGCCGAAGCAATGGCCAGCGTGCTGTCTCCCACCTGTTTGAGGATCGATTGCAGGAAGTCGAGGAAGTTGTTGAAGCTGCGGTTTACCGCGTCAAATTCCGGGCTGCGGCTTGGCGGTAAACGCTGGGTCAGATCGGCCCCGCCGGCAGAAAGCTGGCTGATGTTGTTATTCAGCGCAGCAAGTTGGCGCATGAAGATTTTGATCGCCGCAATCAGTACCAGCAACAACAGTAATACTATCGGGATTTGCACCAGTCCCAAGCTGGTAAGAATGCCGTGAGTACGCTGCAACAACTGGCTGGTTGGCATGTCGGTCACGATGTACCACGGCCCCTGAATCCTGCTCATAAACAGGGTGTGATCGGTTCCATCATTGTTGTAATCCGCCACCAGATTACTGCTGTCCTTTATTTGATCGAGACTTTTACGGATTGGTGCCGCCAGCGGTGACTGCCCGCCGAGCGAAGCCAATTTCGGCAGTTTTTCATCGCTGCTGTGGCTGGTGCCAACAATAGTGCCGTCCTGCTCGACGATGTAAATTACCCCATGAACCTTTTTCTCCATGTCAGTGACCAGCTGATTAAAGAAGCCCAGCGTCACGTCGATGGTAGCTACGCCCCACTGCTTATCGCCTTTATATATGGCCATGGCACAGTTAGTTCGCGGCTGGGTACTGGCATCATCAAAATAAGCCGGTGCCCAGATACATTGGCCCTTTTCGCCTTTTAGTGCGCCCACATACCAGGATTGCTCAAAGTAATTGGGTGATCCTGCGCTATTCCAGAAGGTATTCACGGTCAGTTCATTGTTCGCGTTACGGGCAAAGAAGGTACTGAATTTAACTTTGGCAGGGTCACGCTGATTCGGTAATGGCCAGATGCCACCGCCAAACACTGCGCTGTCGCCATACTGATCCACCAGCGCAGGCAACAAGGTATCGATGGCAGTGCTGTCCATTTGCGCCACGCTTTGGGTGATGCTGCGAACCTGGGATTCAACTTTATTCAGACGGTCGTTAATGACCACGGCGATGTCGTCCACCTGGTTTGCGACCAGCGTACTTTCAGCCTGTTTCAGTTTAGGGGAGATAAAAACCTGGATGACGATGAGCGTAACAATAACCAGCACAATGAAAAATAAGCTGATCAAAGTGATAAAGCGTGATTGCGTTGTTTTTAACATGTTCGCGGTACTCACAGGCAAAGCAGCGAGATCGCTGCTCTACTACTAACGGCATTTTCCGGCGTTTCTTTATGTCGCTGTAGTGGATATCTCTGATGAACTGGGATAGTCCATCCCACTAAAAATATCGTTCGGTCTGCAAAATTGGCCAGCAACGACATAAGAATGTGAACTGCCTCACCTTTTTGTATTTTTAACGCTTTTTTAAGCAGGAAATTGGCATTTTAAGGCGGTTTTTAAGCAGTTTTTAATGATTTCTCTTAATGTTATTCTTCCATCCCTGAGAGAAAATAAGCCGAACCATTAATCATGGAGTGAACAATGGCGTGCCATTTTGCTAAATGGGTAGCAGCGGATCCTGAGCCGGATACTCACCGCCTTCCCGCCGACGTAATTTTATCCGCAAGAATTCTTTCCGAAAAACAGCGCAGGCGCTTTCTGACAGGCCGTGTTCTGCTGGCTGAAATGATGTTTTATCTGTACGGCATCACTGAGTTGCCGACTATTATCATTTTGCCCAGTGGCCGGCCCTGCTTTGAATCGCCTAATCTGCCAGATTTCAGCCTGGCCTTCGCCGGCAGCACCGTGGGTGTCATGCTCAGCAGCGAAGGTAAAGTCGGGCTCGATCTTGAGATCATTCATGCCCGCAGCGCGCTGATCAATCCGCAGCAACAAGCGCAACTGTCTGCCGTTGAACAGACATGGATTAACCTGCAGAGCGATCCGGTGGAATCCGCCCTTCAGCTGTGGTGTATTCGCCAAAGCATGCTAAAACTGTCCGGCCTGACGGAATATGGCGAGAAGAACCTGAGCCTGAACCCGGCATCGGGACGCCTGCGCTCAGCCCTGACGCCCGAAGCACAGGTGATGAGCGATATCGACGGTTCCCTGACCTGGGCCTGTGCCCATTCACCGTCCATCGCCCGCTTACTGTGCTGGCGCTATGATCCTGACAACGGTTTCACCCGTACGCAAACATTGTCTCCGCAACAGCAGCCTGACTCGCCACATTTCATGAGATTCACCAGTCTGCCACCGGCAAAATAGCGCCACGACACTGCACCAGGTCGGATCATGTGCTGTCCGCCGTAATTAATCTGGTCTAGATTTAGCCTGAGTCCCATTTCTAGAGTCGTCCATAACAGGAGTAGCCAATGTCCACGCAACCACTGAAGTTTGTCACGCTGTTAGGTAGCCTGCGTAAGGGTTCGTACAACGCCATGATCGCCCGTACTTTGCCAAAACTGGCGCCGGAAGGTGTCACCATAGAGGCATTACCCTCAATAGGTACCCTGCCTTTGTACGATGCGGATATTCAGCAAGGCGAGGGGTTCCCGGCAGACGTCGAGGCCATCGCCGAGCAGATCCGTCAGGCCGACGGCGTGATTATCGTCACCCCGGAATACAACTACTCCGTTCCGGGTGGCCTGAAAAATGCCATCGACTGGCTCTCGCGACTGCCGAATCAACCACTGGCAGGTAAACCGGTGCTGATCCAAACCAGTTCGATGGGGCCGATTGGCGGCGCGCGTTGCCAGTATCATCTGCGTCAGATCCTGGTGTTCCTCGACGCGATGGTGATGAACCGTCCTGAATTTATGGGTGGGGTGATTCAGAGCAAAGTGGATGAGCAGATTGGCGAAGTGATCGAACAAGGCACGCTGGATTTCCTGACCGGTCAGTTAACGGCCTTTGCAGATTACACCCGCCGGGTCGCTTTGAAATAACGCTTCGCCGCAAACAAAAAAGCCCGCTGATGTTTTAGCGGGCTTTTTTTTAGGCGTCAGACGACGGCTTTAGTGGCTATCGACAAATACAATTTTCAGCACAAACAGCAGCGCAACCACCACCACGCACGGACTGATTTCTCTCCAGCGACCGGTACCGAGTTTCATCACCACGTACGAGATAAAACCCAGCGCGATACCTTCGGTGATCGAGAAGCTGAACGGCATCATCACCGCGGTGACAAACGCCGGAACGGCTTCGGTCAGGTCATCCCAGGTAACGCGGGCCAGACTAGAGGTCATCAGCACCCCCACGTAGATCAGCGCACCGGCAGCAGCGTACGCAGGCACCATGCCCGCCAGTGGCGAGATAAAGATCACCAGCAAGAACAGAAGACCGGTCACCACGGCGGTAAGACCGGTACGGCCACCCACAGCCACGCCGGAAGAGCTTTCGATATAGGCTGTCACCGAAGAAGTACCGACAAACGCACCGGCAACGGAGCTGATGCTGTCAACGTACAGCGCCTGGTTCATCTGCGGGAATTTGCCGTTGGCATCGGTCAGCCCGGCTTTGTCCGTCACGCCAATCAGCGTGCCTGAAGAGTCAAACAGGTTGACCAGCATGAAGGAGAAGATCACGCCTGCCAGGCCAATATTCAGCGCGCCTTTGATATCAACCTGACCGACCACCGTCATCACGCTTGGCGGCATGGAGAAGGTACCGGCGTAGTGCACATCACCGATAGCCAGACCAATCACCGTGGTCACCACGATAGAGACCAGCACAGCGGCATGAATGTTGCGTGATGCCAGCACGGCGATAATGAAGAAGCCCAGAGCACCAAGCAAAACGTTATGCGAGGTTAAATTGCCGATAGTCACGATGGTGTCCGGGTTCGCCACGATAATCCCGGCGTTTTTCAGCCCCATCATGCCGATGAACAGACCGATACCGGCGGTAATGCCGATCCTCAGACTGGCGGGGATGTTGGCAATCATCCAGTAGCGGATGCGGAAAATCGTCAGCAAAAGGAAACCGATTGCGCCCCAGAAAATAGCACCCATGCCGATTTGCCATGAAATACCCATCGCGCCAACCACCACAAACGCGAAAAACGCATTCAGGCCCATCGCCGGGGCAAGTGCTACTGGAAGGTTAGCAATCAGGCCCATCAGGATGCTGCCAAAGGCGGCAATCAAACAGGTGGTCACGAAGACGGCTTGCTTATCCATGCCTGCCACACCGAGGATCTGCGGGTTCACGAACACGATATAGACCATGGTCAGGAACGTTGTCAGTCCGGCGATAGTTTCAGTACGAACGGTAGTGCCGTGCTGCGTCAGTTTAAACAGACGCTCGAACAGGCCCTGTCCGCTGGAGACATTGCTTTGTGGTTTGCTCATTATGAGTTCCGAAAAGAGGGGGAATGACGGTCGGGAGCTATCCTAACCCAAAAAGTGCCATTTTTGATGCCGCTCACACGCTTTTTTTCTGGTATTTAACGGCACATTTCACTCTGTTCGGGTTAGAGTTGAGCCAATAATGCGAAATGCCGGAGAAAGAAAGATGTCCGCGATTGAATGTGTACTTTTTGACTGCGACGGGACGCTGGTCGACAGCGAACTGCTGTGCTGTGAAGCCTATGTAGAAATGTTCGCCCATTTCGGCGTCACGGTCTCTTTTGATGAGATGTACAAAACCTACAAGGGCGTAAAGCTCTACGAGATCATCGCCATCGTCAATAAAGAACAGGGGCTGGACGTCGCAAAAGAGG
Organism: uncultured Enterobacterales bacterium; assembly: GCA_946478305.1. Taxonomy (GTDB): domain Bacteria; phylum Pseudomonadota; class Gammaproteobacteria; order Enterobacterales; family Enterobacteriaceae; genus Ewingella. Next base: position 43,001 of record CAMLBO010000011.1, on the reverse strand, counting down.
AGATGGAGGTTATCTTCCGCCAGCACGTCGCCCGACTGTTCGACAGCAAACTGCAAGCGATTGAAGGCGTACGGGAAGTGCTGGAGCAAATCAGCGTACCCATGGGCGTGGTTTCCAATGGTCCCGTGAGCAAAATGCAGATGTCACTTGGCAAAACCGATCTGCTGCCGTTTATGGGCGATAACTTATTCAGCGGCTACGATTTACAGCGCTGGAAACCGGACCCGGCGGTGTTATACAAAGCCGCCGAGGTGATGCAGGTAAATATTGAACGCTGCATTCTGGTAGAAGATTCAGTGGCTGGCGCCCAGGCGGGCATTGCTGCGGGCATCCCAGTATTTTACTATTGCGCCGATCCCCACAATCCCCCAATCAACCACACGCTGGTCACCGAATTCCATCACATGCACGAACTGCCCGCGCTATGGCATGAAAAAGGGTATCAGATCACCCGATAAGGCAGCACGCCGCTAAAGCTGCACACGCATCTGTGCTTCAAGTTCCAGCAGCGAACGGTAGCCTTCATCCAGTGGCAGAAGGTTATCGTTGAAAATCTCCAGCGACCAGGGACCGCAAAATCCTTTCCTGGTCAACGTGGTGACAAAGTCCAACAGCGCAAAATCACCCTGGCCGGGGTAGCAACGGAAATGGCGGCTCCACTGTTGTACGTCCATCTGCTTACGCGGTGCATCCGCCAGTTGCAGAAAGCTGATTTTCTCCAGTGGGATCTCATCCAGGCCATCCAGCGTGTCGCCCAGCGACAGGATATGAAAGCTGTCGAGCACAATACCGAGCGCCGGGCTGTTCACTTCCCGCACTCTTTCCCATGCCTGACCATAGTGATTAACCTGTTTCCCCCACGCCAGCGCTTCATAGCCCAGCTGAATATCATGCTCCTTAGCCAGCTGTGCCAAAGCGGCCAGATCGGCAACCTGCACCTCCCGATCGGCCAAACAGTTTTCCTGCGTATTGCTGCACACTAACAGGCGATCACAACCCAGTTCGTGCATCACTTCAAACTGCCGCCGGGCACGTTCGAGATTGTCTGCCTGTCTGGCACGCGGCGCCCCCTCAAAATCGCGAAACGGCTGGAAAAGAAAAATCGTCAGACCCAGCGAGTCCGCAATATGGCGGATAGCAGCCGGGGTTTCAGCGGCGCTGAACAGATCATCTTCAAAAATTTCTACGCCATCAAATCCTGCAGCGGCAATAGCGGTTAACTTTTCCGGTAAGGAACCGGGTACCGAAACGGTGGCAATCGAGCGCAACATCCACTCTCTCCTTTTTATCAACGCAACATTTATGTACCTTTTGGTACATTGATTGTAGTTATCCTACATCGCGCTGCACACACAGATTGTAACTGCGTATCGCAATGGTTACTCTTTCGGGGAAAAGTCGCTAATGATGAGGATAAGACGCTGAGCAGCCAAAATTCCCCGCTTCAGGGACGCAAAAATGATCCGATAGGACTGAAACAGCGCATTTTTGACAGCGCACTGAATGAGTTTGCCGAGTCCGGTCTGATGGGCGCGCGCATGGAAAACATTGCCGCCAATGCCAAAACCACCAAGCGGATGGTGGTCTATCACTATAAAACCAAGGAAGCGCTGTACATGCTGGTTCTCGAGCATGTCTACCGCGGTATCCGACAGCATGAACTGGACCTGGACCTGTCGTCCTACCCACCGGCGGAAGCAATTGTGAAGCTGGTGGAAGCCAGTTTTGATTTCCACGTTTCGCACCCGGAATTCATCCGTATTGTCTCGACGGAAAACATGCTGCGCGGCCGGTTTATCCGCCAATCCACCAGCATCCGCACGCTTAACCAGACGGCGTTAACCCTGCTGGAAGATATTCTTGAACGCGGCAAACGGGGACATTTGTTCAAAGAGGATGCCCAGGCGCGCGATGTACACCGGTTGATCAGCAGCCTGTGCGTGCATCAGGTGGCGAACCAGTACACCTTCGGTGCCCTGTTTGAAAACTCAGATGAAGCGGATGTCCAGACCGCGCATTACCGCCAGCTGGCAGTCATGGTGGCGCTACGCTACTTAATGAAATAAAGGTTCAGACAGCAAAAAGGCCTCATTCGAGGCCTTTTTTTTTTCGCAGCGAGAGTCAGTAAGTTACTCTTTTTTTTCGGCTTTGCTGTCCGTCAGTAACTTATCCAGCGCATCACCACCAACATGACGGAAATCCTGGCCTTTGACGAAGTAGAAGATGAATTCACAGATATTCTGGCAACGGTCACCAATGCGCTCGATGGAACGGGCGCAGAACAGTGCAGTCAGCACGCTCGGAATAGTGCGCGGATCTTCCATCATGTAGGTCATCAGTTGGCGCACAATGCCTTCATACTCCTGATCCACTTTCTTATCTTCGCGGTAAATTCGCACCGCTTCGTCCAGATCCATACGGGCAAAGGCATCCAGCACATCGTGCAGCATCTGCACGGTATGGCGACCCAGTGACTCGAGGCTCACCAGCAGCGGCTGATGCAGGTGCGAGAATTTCTCCAGCGCCGTACGGCAGATTTTGTCCGCCACGTCGCCGATGCGTTCCAGCTCAGAAATGGTTTTGATGATCGCCATGACTAAACGCAGGTCGCTGGCTGTAGGCTGGCGTTTAGCAATAATGCGCACGCAGGCTTCGTCGATCGCCACTTCCATCATGTTCACTTTGTCATCGCCTTTGATGACCTGCTGCGCCAACTCGGCATCCTGGTTGTGCATCGCGGTAATGGCGTCGGTCAGTTGCTGTTCCACCAGCCCACCCATCGCCAATACCTGCGTGCGGATGTGCTCAAGCTCCGCGTTGAACTGGCCGGAAATATGTTTATTTAAGTTCAGGTTATCCATTTTTCTTACCTCAACCGTAGCGGCCAGTAATGTAGTCTTCCGTCTGCTTGCGGGCAGGAGAAGTAAAGAGGGAATCAGTGTCGCTGTATTCGATCAGCTCACCCAGATACATAAACGCCGTGCGGTCTGAACAGCGAGCGGCCTGCTGCATGTTGTGGGTAACAATCACCACGGTGTAGTCAGACTTCAGCTCGGTGATCAGTTCTTCGATACGGCCGGTGGAGATCGGGTCCAGCGCTGAGCACGGCTCATCGAGCAGCAGCACGTCCGGACGAATAGCAATGCCGCGCGCGATACACAGACGCTGTTGCTGGCCACCAGACAGGCTGTAGCCGCTCTGGTGGAGTTTATCTTTTGATTCGTTCCACAGTGCCGCTTTGGTCAGCGCCCACTGCACGCGCTCATCCATGTCGGTACGCGACAGCTTTTCAAACAGGCGTACACCGAAGGCGATGTTGTCATAAATCGACATGGGGAACGGGGTAGGTTTCTGGAATACCATGCCTACTTTGGCGCGCAACAGCGCGATGTCCTGTTTATCGACCAGAATGTTTTCGCCATCGAGCAGGATCTCGCCTTCGGCGCGCTGGTCAGGGTAGAGCTGGTACATTTTGTTCAGTGTGCGCAGCAGCGTCGATTTACCGCAGCCCGACGGGCCGATAAAGGCCGTGACTTCATTTTTAGCGATATCCAGGGAAATATTTTTCAGCGCGTGGAATTTGCCGTAATAAAAGTTCAGGTCGCGAACCTGGATTTTGCTGTTGGATGCGTCAGTCATTCGACTCATTAAGACATCTCTCTTTTATCTTTCGCGCGCCGCAGCTGCGACGCCGGGTAACTGTGACGGCGGCCGCAGCCACCCTCAATCAAGGTTTACTGTTTTTTCTGCGCGAAGATCACGCGTGCCAAAATGTTCAGCACCAGCACGCACACGGTGATAAGCAATACACCTGCCCACGCCAGCTGCTGCCACTCGCCAAACGGGCTCATGGCAAATTTGAAGATGGTCACCGGCAGGTTAGCAATCGGCTGCATCATGTCGGTGCTCCAGAACTGGTTGGAGAGCGACGTAAACAGCAGCGGTGCAGTTTCACCGGCAATACGGGCAATCGCCAGCAGGATACCGGTCATAATGCCGGAGACAGACGCTTTCAGCGTGATAGCAGAAATCATCTTCCATTTCGGTGTACCGAGGGCATACGCTGCTTCACGCAGGCTGTCCGGCACCAGTTTGAGCATATTTTCCGTAGTACGGATAACTATCGGAATTTGCAGCAACGCCAACGCCAGTACGCCAGCCCAGCCGGAGAAGTGCCCCATCTTTGCCACCACAATGGTGTAAACGAACAGGCCCACAACAATCGACGGCGCGGAAAGCAGAATGTCATTGATGAAGCGGATCACTTCGGCCAGCCATGATTTACGGCCATACTCCGCCAGATAAACACCTGCCAACACGCCAAGCGGCGTCCCAATCACCGTAGCCCAGAGAATCAGTAAACCACTGCCGGCAATGGCGTTAGCCAGCCCGCCGCCTGCGGTATTGGGCGGCGGCGTATTTTCGGTAAACAGCGCCAGCGACATGCCGTCGACGCCTTTAACTACCGTGGTAAACAAGATCCAGACCAGCCAAAACAGGCCAAAAGCCATCGTCGCCATCGACAGCAACAACGCAACGCGGTTCTTCTGACGACGCCATGCCTGACGTTTGCGGCGTGATTCTAACAACGCCTGATTGCTTTGCATTTCCATCGTCGTCATTTAGCGGCCCTCTCTCTTAGCAAGACGCAGGATCATCACTTTGGACAGAGCCAGAACGATGAAGGTGATAACAAACAGAATCAGGCCGAGTTCCATCAGCGCAGACGTGTGCAGACCCGCTTCCGCTTCGGCGAATTCGTTTGCCAGCGCAGAGGTAATACTGTTGCCCGGCATATAGAGCGAGGCGCTGTCGAGCTGGTAGGTATTACCGATGATAAAGGTCACCGCCATGGTTTCACCCAGCGCGCGGCCAAGACCCAACATAATGCCGCCAATTACGCCGTTTTTGGTAAACGGCAACACGATGCGCCAAATCACTTCCCAGGTGGTACAACCGATACCGTAGGCCGACTCTTTCATCATCACCGGCGTCTGCTCAAATACGTCACGCATAACGGAAGCAATGTAAGGGATGATCATGATGGCGAGGATCACGCCAGCGGCCAGAATACCGATACCGAAACCCGGACCGGCAAACAACGCGCCGACAATCGGGATGCCGGAGAGCACGTCGCCAACCGGGGTCTGGAAATAGGTAGCAAACAGCGGAGCGAAGACAAACAGGCCCCACATGCCGTAAACAATACTGGGAATAGCCGCCAGCAGTTCAATGGCAATACCCAACGGGCGGCGCAGCCAATTTGGCGCCAGCTCGGTCAGGAACAGTGCAATCCCGAAGCTGACAGGCACAGCAATCAGCAGGGCGATAATAGAGGTAACCACCGTGCCGTAAATCGGCACCAGTGCGCCGAACTGCTCGTTCGGGGCGTCCCAGGTTTTCGTCCACAGGAAAGAAAAACCAAATTTTTCAATACTGGGTAACGACGCAATAAACAACGAGACGATAATGCCGCCCAGCAGCAATAGCACAATCAGCGCCGCCAGCTTAACCAGCGCGCCGAAGATAATGTCACCGTTTTTGCTCGGTGCTTTAATAGACGGCTTATATTCAGCCATACCACTCTCTTCTATTTAGATTTAATCCCCTCTCCGGACGGAGAAGGGATGAGGTACAACCCTTGATACTTTAACCCAATAACCTTCAAAAGGATGATGGGTTAGTAAAGTGATTTACCGCTGGAATCTTTAATATTGGTTTTCCATGCTGCACGAACCTGTTCAACCACTGACTCTGGCAGCGTCGCGTAGTCCAGATCGGTGGTCAGTTTGCCGCCATTCTTGTAAGCCCAGTCGAAGAACTTCAGCACTTCGGCACCATGTTCTGCATTGGACTGATTTTTATAAACCAGAATGAAGGTGGTGGAGCTGATTGGCCAAGCGTTGTCGCCTTTCTGGTTAGTCAGGTCCTGAGCGAACGTGGTCTTCCAGTCCGCGCCTTTAGCGGCTGCGCTGAAAGAAGCCTCAGTCGGGCTGATGGCTTTGCCGTCAGCGTCAACCAGCTTGGTGTAAGCGAGGTTATTCTGTTTCGCGTAAGCGTATTCTACGTATCCAATAGAACCTGGCAGACGCTGTACGAAGGCGGCCACGCCGTCGTTACCTTTACCGCCCAGACCGGTCGGCCAGTTAACGGTTGAACCTGCACCGATTTTCTCTTTCCACTCAGCGCTGACTTTAGCCAGGTAGCTGGTGAAAACGAAAGAGGTACCGGAACCATCAGCACGACGAACCACCGCGATGTTGGTGTCTGGCAGTTTCACGCCCGGGTTCAATTTAGCGATAGCCGCATCGTTCCATTTTTTGATTTTGCCGAGGTAAATATCACCTAACGTTGCGCCGTCCAGCGTCAGCTGGCCGGATTTGATACCCGGCAAATTCACAGCCAGTACCACACCACCGATGACGGTTGGGAACTGGAACAAGCCATTTTTATTCAGGTCTTCTTCTTTCATCGGTGCATCTGATGCGCCGAAATCAACGGTCTTAGCAATAATCTGTTTTACGCCACCGGAAGAACCGATGCCCTGGTAGTTAACCTGGTTGCCGGTCGCCTTCTGATAAGCGTCAGCCCATTTAGCATACACCGGTGCAGGGAACGTACCGCCAGCGCCCGTCAGATTAGTGGCAGCGAAAGCAGACATTGCTGTGAGGGAAAAAGTCGCTGCTACAAGACCGGCGACGGTGTTACGCATCAATTTCATGTTCCACTCCTGGTGGTTTTATTATCAGATTCGACTCAGGTCGAGATTCATAAAGTGTTTGGCACAGGAGGAAAATAGGACAGTTTGGTGACAGTAAAATGTACGTAATATGACAGTTTTATGACACTGGTCACAATTTGTGCAATCATTATTGCCAGACGCGCTTTAAGGTTTGAACGGCCAGAATAATATCGTCGACCTTTACACAGGCAAAACCCAGCACCAGCCCGTAGCGCCCCGTTTGCTCCCCTGCGCTACCAGGCAGCCATGAAGCACTAAGCGGAGTGATTTCAATACCAGCAGAAAGCGCCAGCGCAATTAAACGCTGCTCTGTTTCAAGGTTGGCTAAACGAATGGTGACATGCAGACCGGAGGCGACCTGCGGCATATCGCCGATATGGCTCAGATGCTGGTTCCAGGCTTGCAGCAGGGTATCGCGCCGGGCCAATGCAGCGCGGCGCATGCGGCGGCTGTGCTGCTGAAAATGGCCTTCACTGAGAAAGAGCGCCATCGCCATCTGGTCATTCATCGGTGGCTGACGGCTGGACATCGTTCGCACCAGCAAAAATTGCTCCACCAACTGCTTTGGTGCCACCAGATAACCTAAACGCAGCCCCGGGTACATCACCTTTGAAAAGGAGCCGATGTACAACACCCTATTACTTTGATCGATGGCCGCCAGCGGGGTGAGCGGCGTACCGTTGTAGCGGTATTCACCGTCGTAATCATCTTCAATGATCCAGGCTGAGTTCTGTTCGGCCCACTGCAATAGCTCCATCCGACGCGCCATTGAGAGCGTCGCTCCGGTGGGATACTGGCAGGAAGGGCTAACATAGGCCATACGCGCTTTGGGGATTTGCTGTAATTGGGAGGTCAATAAGCCTTCGTCATCCACACCGATCCCATGCATTTTGACACCCAGGCAGGAGAATGCCCCGGCCGCTGCCCAGTAGCCGGGGTTTTCAATCACCGCTTCATCATCAGGACGAAGCAATAATGCCGCACAGATCATGATCGCTTGCTGCGCGCCCAGGGTAATGATGATTTGCGAAGGGTCACATTTCAATCCGCGTGCATGCCGTAAATATTGCGCAATTAACTCTCTTAGCTGTCGCTCCCCTGCCGGGTGCCCATAACCCATATGCGTTACCGGTTCGCTACGCCAAAAACGGGTTTGCAGACGACTCCACACTTCAAATGGGAAAAGATCGATGGCTGGCATACCAATACGAAACGCTTTAGGTGCGCCTTCATGGATACGATGGTGATTAAACAGTGAGGCTATGGGCAGGCGATAACCAATGTGCATCTGCGGCTCAACCACTAATACTTCACCCGGCTGCCGGCCTTTAGGCAGCGAATGCAACTGGGCAACGTAGGTGCCATCACCTACCCGCGTTTCGATAAAACCTTCAGCGAACAGGCGTTCATAAACGTTGACCACAGTATTACGAGAAATATCCAGCATCTCTGCCAGCTCTCGGCTGGCAGGAAGTTTCGCGCCACTGCTACCGGGGTTTCCTATAATCAATTCACGCAGCGCGTCATAAAGCTGCGCCGAGAGCTTACGCCCCGGTTTAAGGGTAATACCGGTGAGTTCTAACGGCTGCGGAGCAGGCAAATTGGCACCTTTATATAGGGGTATTTTGGCTCTTTTATACATCCAATATGAGGAATAGCATAGCGCCAATCATACATATCTGCTGGTCAACCATCAGGCGACGCCAGGGGAATTCAATCTCTTTGAGGATTATTTATGTCTGCTCAAACTACTGTGATTTATTCAGCCCGGAAAATCATCACCATGTGCCCTTCCCAGCCGGAAGCCAGCCATGTGGCAGTGAAGGACGGACGCATTCTGGGTGTCGGCTCCCTGGATGAACTTAAAGAGTGGGGGGATTATGTGGTTGATGACCAGTTCTCCAACAAAGTCATTATTCCTGGCCTGATTGAAGCCCACTCTCACGCTACTGGCGGCGGTATGTGGCAATTCCCGTATGTCGGTTTTTATGACCGCCCGGACTATACCGGTAAAGTATGGAAAGGCTGCCGCTCATTTGATGAAGTGGTTGAAGCATTGCAGAAAGTCGAAAAAACCATGACCGATCCGCATGCTCCGCTGATTGCCTGGGGCGTAGACCCTATCTACTTCGGCAGCGAGAAACTTGGCCGTCAACATCTGGATCGCGTTTCGACTACCCGCCCAGTGGCGGTGATCCACATGAGCATCCACCTGATGGGCGCCAACACAGCGGCACTTAACGATTGCGGCATTTTTGCCGACAGCAAGATTGAAGGCATCGTTAAAAATGAAGACGGCTCACTGCATGGCGAGCTGGTTGAATTCGCCGCGATGGGGCCGGTATTGCAAAAATACGGCTTCTGGGATGCGTTAACCACCGAGCAGGCGATTCGCAATTTTGGTCAGGAAGCCTTCCGTGCGGGCTGCACTTCAGCTGCCGATATGGGGTTAACCGACTTTGATAATCCGGAACTGGCGGCTAACTACATCCGCATGACCCGTGCCGAAGAGTTTCCAATCCGTCTGCTGGTGGCTTACGGTCCTCCATTTGTGAAAAAACCTTTTATTGAAGCGGTAGAGTTTGCTGCCGATGTGATGAAACACGGTCACGACAAGATGATGTTCGGACCGATGAAAATTTTCCTAGACGGTTCGATTCAGGGTGGATCCGGCCGGATGCTAGCGCCGGGTTATTTCAAAACAGGCCATAACGGCGCCTGGAATGCCACACCGGCGGAAATTGATATGCAGGTGTATGAAATCATGAAGCGCGGTTATCAGGTCCATTGCCACTGTAATGGTGATGAAGCTTCAGAAGCTTTTATCCAGGCGGTAGAGAAAACGCTGAACCGCATTCCGGCAGTGAACCATCGTGCCGGTATGCAGCATGCTCAAATGCTGCGCGAAGACCAGTTCAAACGCATCAAAACGCTCGGTATGTGCGTTAACTTCTTCAGTAACCATATCTATTACTGGGGCGATCAGCATTACGGTAAAACCATGGGACCTGAACGCGCTAACCGCATGAACGCCTGCGGCAGCGCCGTTCGCCATGGCATTCCTTTCGCTTTCCACAGTGACTGCGGCATCACACCCATTAACCCGCTGTTTACCGGCTGGTGCGCGGTAAACCGCGTGACCGCTTCAGGGCGTGTGCTTGGTGAGCATGAAAAGATCAGCGTGGCAGAAGCCCTGCACGCCATGACCGTCGGCGCGGCGTACACCATGAAGCTCGATCATCTGATTGGCAGCATTGAATGCGGCAAACTGGCCGACTTCACTATCCTGGAAGAAAATCCGCTGACCGTTGAACCTATGCACCTGAAAGACATTCAGGTCTGGGGCACCGTACTGGGCGGTAAAGTACAACCTATTTCACGATAGCCTGAGCCTCCATCCCTGACCTGAACGGTCAGGGATCCCCCTTTTAGACAAGATGTTCTCCGCCTGGAAACAGCCGGACGGCTTCCTGCTGCTCATTTTTAACATAAATTTGTTTTAGCAAACTTTGACGAGGTAATTTTATGGCTACTCATGCCACTGAGCCACTGGCTGTACCCTCTTCCACCGCAACGGTGTCAGGATGGGCCAAATGGCTTCCTTTGCTGGTGCTTTGTCTGGCCCAGCTCTCCACATCCGGTGATAACGCCACACTGAGTATTGCCACAGGTGCGCTGGTCAAAGATCTGCATGCATCGATGGATTTAATCAGCATTGCCAACGCTATGTATTCTCTGGCTGCGGGCTCACTGATGGTCGCAGCCGGTATGGTCGGGTTGATTATTGGCTGGAAGAAAACCTTCCGCATCGGTTGCGCACTGTTGTTCTGTGCCGAACTGACCGCATTCTTCTCACCCAATATGCAAATTTTCACTTACGGTGCCCGTCTGCTTTCCGGTATCGGCGGCAGCTTTATGATCCCGTCTGTGCTGGGGTTGATTGCCAGTAACTTTAAAGGCCGCGATCAGGCCGTGGCATTCGGTGCTATCGGTGCCGCCAGCGGGGTTTCTTTCGCAGCGGGGCCACTTATTTGCGGTACTCTGGTAGACCAGTTTGGCTGGCGTTATGCTTTCGCGGCCATAGCCTGCCTGTGTGTGGTGATTTTCGTCGGCTCTTTCATCATCCCAACACCGGCTAAACCAGAACGTAAAGTACGTTTCGACTTACCTGGCGTTGTGCTGACCGTCATTGGTCTGTTCAGTGTCATTCTTGGCTTCCTGAAAGTGTCCAGCTGGGGTTTGCTCACGCCGTTCGCCGCACCGTTCACCCTCTTTGGGTTAAGCCCTGCGCCGTTCCTGGTACTTTTTGGATTAGTAGTACTGGCTTTAATGCTGAAATGGGAACGTCATCGTGAAGCTTCTGTCGGCAGCGCGCTGATCCCGATGTCATTCCTCTCCACGCCGCAGGTTCGCAACGGTTTATACCTGACCGCCTTTATCTTCCTGGCATACGGCTCAGGCATTTTTGTCACCGTCAGTTTTGTGCAGGTCGTCGCTGGATTGAACGGTATTGAGACTGGCCTGATGATTTTACCCTTTGCCTTAGGCGTGGTTATCTTCTCGCTGGGACTGCCGGTAGTGTGGAAAAATGCTAATCCGAAACGCATGTGTCAGTCAGCGTTATTGATCGGCACCCTCGGGTCGGTACTGTGTATTTTCGGCTTCGGCCCTTCCAGCTTCTCGATCATAGTACCGATTGGTATGTGTTTGATTGGCGTAAGTATGGGTATCGTTTCTGCCTATTCCAGCTATATTGTGACCAGTGGGTTACCTTCAAGGGATGCACAACAATCCGGCGGCGTACAGGCGACCTCCCGTAATGTCGGCCAGGCTATTGGCGTTGCAGTATGCGGCATGGTGATGCTGACGGCGGTAACGATGGGTGTGCAGGGTGCTGCGCGTAGCGATCCGGCATTAAGCCCGGATACTCAGGCCAAAGTGTCTGAAATGACGGTGATCCCGTATCTGAGTGATACAGGTTTCTCCGCTTTAATGCTTGAACATGGAATCGTGCAAAAAGATGTTCCGGCCCTGACGCAGGTTTATCAAACGTCGAGACTGAACGCGACCCGTGCCGGGATGATTGCCACCGCACTAATGACCGTACTCTTCCTGTTCGGTACGCGTAATCTACCAACAAGAACCAAAGTTGCACCGTCAGATAACCAGGTTGATGATCGTAAAAAGAAAAATTAACGTCACAGACCGGGTAATAACCCATTGATTATTATTCCGATATTTTTAGCGCGCATCCTGTTTGCAGGTTGCGCGCTTTTGCATAGCTAAAATCATCAGGAAAATATTATGGCTGAGAAAATAAGCCTTAACCGACAGGCCATTGGCTTGCCCCTTCTGGTTCTGTGCCTCGCTCAGTTTCTGGCATCGGCTGATAACGTTACGCTGAGCATCGCCACCAGCGCTCTTATACGCGATCTCGGCGCTTCGATGTCTCAAATCAGCACCGCCAATACCATGTATCCGCTGGTCGCGGGTACCTTTATGATTGCCGGGGGGATGCTCGGGTTGATCATCGGCTGGCGTAAAACCTTCCGCATCGGTTGTATTCTCTATTTTCTGGCTGAAGTCATCGCGGTCTTCTCGCCGTCGATCACCCTTTTTATCTGGGCGGCAAGGATCCTGGCCGGGATTGGCGGCAGCCTGATGATTCCCGCCGTGTTTGGCATTATTACCGGCAGTTTTCAGGGCCGCCAGCAGGCGATTGCCTTTGGTGCGCTGGGTGCCGCCAGCGGTTTCTCGTTTGCAATGGGCCCGGTGCTGTGCGGCATACTGCTTGATACGCTTGGCTGGCGCTGGGCTTTCGGCGTTCTGGCCGGGCTCGCGATGGTGATACTGTTCTGCTCGCGTTTGATTCCCTCACCCGCCAAACCGGAGCGGCGCGTTGGTTTTGATTTTGCAGGCTTTATCCTTTCAACGCTCGGTCTGTTTTTCGTGGTCTTTGGTATTTTGCAGATATCCACCTGGGGGCTGTTAACCCCGTTCAGCCCTCCTTTTACTCTTTTCGGCTTCAGCCCGGCTTTAGCTCTGGTCGCAGGTGGACTGCTGATTCTGATCGTGATGCTGCGCTGGGAAAAATTCCGCGAAACCGCCTCTGGCAGCGCCATGATCCCGCAATCCTTTTTACGTACGGCACAGGTGCGCGCCGGCTTATACCTCACGATGTATATTTTCTTCGCCTACAGCTCCGGAATTTTTGTGGTGGTCAGTTTTGTGCAGGTGGTGGCGGGGCTGGACGCCGTTCATACCGGCCTGATGATCATTCCCTTTGCTCTCTGTCTGGCAGGCTCCTCTATGGGCTTACCTTTAATCTTCCAGCAACGTAATCCAAAACGGCAATGCAGGGCAGGTTTGTTACTGGGAATCGCAGGCTCGGTCATCACAGCCTGCGGTATCGAAGGGCTGAGTTTCAACATGGCTATCGTGACGTCAGGGCTATGTTTAATTGGTGCCAGTATGGGCACCATTGCCGCAAATGCGCCCTTTCTTATCACCAGCGCCTTACCGGAACGTGATGCCCAGCAGTCTGGCGGTATTCAGGCGGCGGCCCGAGATATCGGGCAGGCATTGGGCGTCGCGTTAGTCAGTATGGTGATGCTGACCGCGATGACCTTCAGCATGAAGAAGTTTACCGCTGAAGTGTCTACGCTGAGCCCGCAAACTTTCCTGACGGTAAAAAATCTGACGGTCATTCCTTATCTCAGTGATGCCGGTTTCCAGGCGATGATAGTCAAAAGTGGAGCAGCACCGCAGGATCTTGCAGTACTGACGCCGATTTATCAGCGATCTCGCGCAAGAGTCACCCGTGCCGGGCTATTTTCTATGACAATAATGACGTTGTTGTTTTTACTGGGAACGGCAAAGATTCCGGTGACCTTGTCCACACGCAGCGGGCAGGAAAAATGAAAAACTTATTCGGCCTTTATTCATCAGACACTGAGTTTTCAATCCGTTGAAATAACTCGCTCAACTCTGCGCAGGTCAAATCCCGGGACTCTCCCGGAGACAACCCTTCCAGGGTAATGTTCATAATACGTATCCGTTCAAGCCGGGTCACTTCATAGCCTAAATGCTTAGCCATGCGGCGGATCTGTCGATTGAGCCCCTGTACCAGCGTGATGCGAAATACAAAGTCCGATTCTTTCGTCACTTGGCATTTTTTAGTCACGGTACCCAGTATCGGTACTCCCGCGCTCATGCCGAGAATAAATTCGTCACTTACCGGCTTATTGACAGTGACCAGGTACTCTTTTTCGTGACCGTTGCCAGCGCGTAATATCTTGTTGAACAGATCACCCTGATTAGTCAGTAAAAGCAGCCCCTGCGACTCTTTATCCAAACGTCCGACAGGGAAAATACGTTTGCTGTGGTGAATGAGGGTCGTGATGTTATCCGCTAAACGCTCATCCATTGTAGTAATGATACCCACCGGTTTATTCAGCGCGATCAGTACCAGGTCCTCTTCAACACGCGGACCGATAAGCTGGCCATTCACTGTCACCACGTCACCGGAAAATACCTTAGCGCCCAATCCGGCCAGCGTATCGTTAATCAACACTTGCCCATTTTCGACGTAACGATCGGCGTCACGACGGGAACACATCCCGCTGTCACTGATGTATTTATTAATTCGGATAGCGGAAGGGGTCGGCATTGCGCGGAGAACCTCAGTAAAAGGCGGACTATACCTTGTTGCGACGCAGAAATAAAAAAGCGCCCACTGGGGGCGCTTACCGGCAGAAAGTGCTGTGACTTATTCTACCGTCACAGACTTCGCCAGATTACGCGGCTGGTCTACGTCGGTACCTTTGATTAGCGCAACATAGTAGGACAGCAGCTGTAACGGAACAGTGTAGAAAATCGGTGCGACGATCTCTTCAACGTGCGGCAACTGGATAATCTTCATGCCATCGCTGTCGTTGAAACCGGCGTTTTGATCGGCAAAAACATACAGTAAGCCGCCGCGCGCGCGCACCTCTTCGATATTCGACTTCAGTTTTTCCAGCAGTTCGTTGTTGGGTGCCACAACGATAACCGGCATATCAGCATCAATCAGCGCCAACGGGCCGTGTTTCAACTCTCCGGCAGCATAGGCTTCGGCATGAATATAGGAGATCTCTTTGAGCTTCAGGGCACCTTCCATGGCAATCGGGTATTGATCGCCACGGCCAAGGAACAGCGCGTGATGTTTGTCGGAGAAACCTTCCGCCAGAGATTCGATGGTTTTATCCAGCGACAGCATCTGTTCGATACGGGCAGGTAATGCCTGAAGTGCGTGAACAATGTCGTGTTCGACTTTTTCGTCCATGCCTTTCAGACGCCCCATGCGCGCCACCAGCATCAGCAGAACCGTCAGCTGAGTGGTAAATGCCTTGGTGGACGCCACACCGATTTCGGTACCGGCTTTGGTCATCAGCGCCAGATCGGATTCACGCACAAGCGAGGAGCCCGCGACGTTACACACTGCCAGAGAACCGAGATAACCCAGCTCTTTGGACAGACGCAGCGCTGCCAGCGTATCGGCGGTTTCGCCAGACTGCGACAGCGTAATGATCAGGCTGCCTGGGCGAACGGCAGATTTGCGATAGCGGAACTCGGAAGCAATTTCCACATCACAAGGCATACCAGCCAAGGATTCAAACCAGTAACGCGCCACCATGCCCGAGTTATAAGAGGTTCCACAGGCGATAATCTGCACGTGTTGAACGCGCGAAAGGATCTCATCGGCTTTCTCACCCAGTTCACTGAGATCGACCTGACCGTGACTAAAACGCCCAGCTAGGGTGTTTTTAATCGCCAGCGGCTGTTCGTAAATTTCCTTTTGCATGTAGTGACGATATTCGCCTTTATCACCAGCGTCGTACTGCACTTTCGATTCGATTTCAGCGCGCTCAACGGCATGACCATTTTTGTCATAGACGTTGACTGAACGACGCTTAACTTCAGCCACATCGCCCTCTTCGAGGAACATGAAGCGACGGGTGACAGGCAAAAGCGCCAGTTGGTCGGAAGCGATAAAGTTTTCGCCAACGCCACGGCCAATCACCAGCGGACTGCCGGAACGCGCGGCCACCAGTACGGACGGATCGCGACGGTCAAGAATCACCGTACCGTAAGCGCCACGCAGTTGTGGGATCACACGCTGAACCACTTCCAGCAGCGTACCGCCTTGCAGTTGTTCCCAATGCACCAGATGCGCGATCACTTCGGTATCGGTTTCTGAATCAAAACGATAACCGCGTTCAATCAGTAATGCGCGTAAAGACTCGTGGTTCTCGATGATACCGTTATGCACCACGGCAATATAATCAGACACATGCGGGTGGGCATTCGCTTCAGAAGGTTCACCATGCGTCGCCCAGCGGGTGTGAGCAATACCAGTACCGCCATGCAGCGGGTGCGCATCCAACGCCTCTGCCAGCATCTGTACCTTACCCAAACGGCGCAGGCGACCCAGCTTGCCATCGGCATCAACGATCGCCAGACCGGCCGAGTCATAGCCGCGGTATTCCAGACGGCGTAAACCTTCCAACAGAATTTCAGCAATATCGCGTTGCGCTACTGCGCCAACAATTCCACACATCAGTTTTATTCCTATATAAGGTCTGTTCACAGACCTTGTTTGAAGCCTGACCTGATTGATATCCGGTTTTTTCCGGGTTCCCCGAGCCTGGTAGAAGTTGGGGATTATTATGTTTTGGTCTGCGTTCTCAGTGAGAAACGCAGACCAAAACAGGGCTTTTTAACTCAGGTGCAGCTAAACGCACCTGAGTTAACTGTAGCTGCAAAGAAATTATTTTTTCTTCAGCGGGCGCTGCCAGTCTGGCTTATGTACCTGCGCCACGCGGCTCAGCAACAGCCCGTTGTCCGGAACGTCACGGGTTACCGTCGTGCCAGCAGCGATCGTCACGTTATTACCGACAGTAATGGGCGCGATAAGCTGGGTATCAGATCCGACGAAAACATCATTGCCGATAATCGTTTTATGTTTATTCACACCGTCGTAGTTGCAGGTAATGGTACCCGCGCCGATGTTGACGTTATCGCCAATGTCCGCATCGCCGAGGTAAGAGAGGTGCCCGGCTTTTGAGCCTTTGCCCAGACGCGCTTTCTTAACTTCAACAAAGTTACCCACGTGGGCCCCTTGCCCCAGTTCAGCGCCGGGACGTAAGCGGGCGAACGGACCAACGGTGCAGTCGGCTTCCAGTACAGCGTTTTCAAACACGCTGTATGGGCTGATTTCACAATCATCGCCAATCACGCAGTTTTTCAGCACGCAACCGGCACCGATTTTGACGCGATCGCCGAGCTTAACCTGACCTTCAATGATCACGTTGACGTCAATTTGTACATCAATACCGTGAGAAAGCTCGCCGCGCAGATCAAACCGCGAAGGGTCCAGCAGCATCACACCAGCCAGCAACAGACGTTCCGCCTGCTCGCTCTGATAAACACGTTCCAGACGGGAGAGCTGCAACCGGTTGTTTACGCCATCCACTTCGCTGTTACGCGCCGGGTGGACCGTTGCAATCTGGTGCCCTTCGGCATGGGCCATAGCAATAATGTCCGTGATGTAGTATTCACCCTGAGCATTATTATTATTGAGTTGGCCTAACCAGCGTTTGAGAGACGCGCCATTGGCCACCAGAATACCGGTGTTAATCTCTTTAATTTTCAGCTGCTCAGCGCTGGCATCTTTCTGTTCGATAATGCCAGTTACTGTGCCATTCTCGCGCACAATGCGACCATAGCCGGTCGGATCGTCCAGCACCACGGTCAGCAGACCAATACCGCCTTCAGGTTTTGCTTTCAGCAATTTCTCCAGCGTGTCGACGGAAATGAGCGGAACATCGCCATAAAGCATCAGCACATCTTCATCATCGGAAAAATGGGGTGCAGCCTGCTGCATAGCGTGGCCGGTACCCAATTGCTCAGCCTGTAAGACCCAGTTCAGTCCGCTACCTGCCAGCATCTGCTTGAGCAAGTCACCGCCGTGTCCATAAACCAGATGGGCATTATTCGCACCAAGACGTGTCGCAGCATCAATAACGTGCTGAACCATCGGCTTGCCGGCCAGTGGATGAAGAACTTTAGGGAGATTGGAGTACATGCGTGTCCCCTTGCCTGCGGCAAGGATCACAACACTCAATGCGCTGTTAGACATAGGTAACCTGACAAATCCAATTTGAGGGACAAAAGTAACCTATTAGATAACAGAATTACTACATATTTCGCATCAAAAACCCCGCACTGGCCGCAGCCCATAAGGGTTGAGCACTGTGTAGGCAATAGTGCAAAAATAGGCCACACTGCGCCTGCTTTAGTGGCTAGTATTTCATTTAATACTAACAAGTGTCTTGAGAATAGGGATGAAAAAAGGCTTTTTTAAAGGCAAAAAAAAAGCGACCCGAAGGCCGCCTTTTCGCTGATGTTGTTACATCGCTTTTCTGGTCAATTCGATAACGCGAAGTTTCGCGATCGCTTTAGCCAGTTCCGCAGACGCCTGAGCGTAGTCGACGTCGCCGTGAGAACCACTGATGTGTTCTTCCGCTTTACGCTTAGCTTCAAGCGCTCGTGCTTCGTCGAGGTCTTGCCCACGGATTGCAGTGTCAGCCAACACGGTCGTTGCGCTCGGTTGCACCTCAAGGATGCCACCGGAGAGATAGATATACTCTTCTTCACCGTGTTCTTTCACAATGCGCACCATGCCAGGCTTGATGGCGGTGAGCAGCGGAGCATGCCCCGGGAAAATTCCCAGTTCGCCTTCGCTACCCGTCACCTGGATCTTCTGTACCATGCCGGAAAACATTCTCTTTTCCGCACTGACTACATCCAGATGGTAAGCTTTTTCAGCCATGTCATCCTCTCTCACAACAAACTAGCGTTACAGTTTCTTGGCTTTTTCCACTGCTTCTTCAATGGTGCCAACCATGTAGAACGCTTGTTCAGGCAGGTGATCGTAGTCGCCGTCCATAATGCCTTTGAAACCACGGATGGTATCTTTCAGCGATACGAACTTGCCCGGAGAACCGGTGAAGACTTCGGCCACGAAGAACGGCTGGGACAGGAAGCGTTGAATCTTACGCGCACGGGATACAACCAGCTTGTCGTCTTCTGACAGCTCGTCCATACCCAGAATCGCGATGATGTCTTTCAGTTCCTGGTAACGTTGCAGAATAGACTGCACGCCACGAGCCACATCATAGTGTTCCTGACCAACAACCAGTGGATCCAACTGACGGCTGGTGGAATCCAGTGGGTCAACCGCTGGGTAGATACCCAGAGACGCGATCTGACGGCTCAGTACCACGGTCGCATCCAAGTGGGCGAAGGTGGTGGCTGGAGAGGGGTCAGTCAAGTCATCCGCAGGGACGTAAACGGCCTGTACGGAGGTGATAGAACCACTTTTAGTCGAGGTGATACGTTCTTGCAGAACGCCCATCTCTTCCGCCAGCGTTGGCTGATAACCTACCGCAGAAGGCATACGGCCCAGAAGTGCGGACACTTCAGTACCGGCCAGGGTATAACGGTAAATGTTATCGATGAACAGCAGTACGTCACGACCTTCATCACGGAATTTCTCCGCCATGGTCAGGCCAGTCAGTGCTACGCGCAGGCGGTTGCCTGGTGGCTCGTTCATCTGGCCATAGACCAGGGATACTTTGTCGATAACGTTGGAGTCGGTCATTTCATGGTAGAAGTCGTTACCCTCACGAGTACGTTCACCCACGCCTGCAAACACGGAATAACCGGAGTGCTCGATCGCGATGTTACGGATCAACTCCATCATGTTTACCGTTTTACCCACACCCGCACCACCGAACAGACCGACTTTACCGCCCTTAGCGAACGGACACATCAGGTCCATAACTTTAATACCGGTTTCCAGCAATTCCTGGGAGTTAGCCAGCTCTTCATAAGAAGGGGCCGGACGGTGAATTGCACGACGTTCTTCTTCGCCGATTTCACCTTTCATGTCGATTGGTTCACCCAATACGTTCATGATACGACCCAGAGTCGCTTTACCAACCGGAACTTCAATTGGATGTTCCAGGTTGTTCACTTTCAGATTGCGACGCAGGCCATCTGAGGTACCCATTGCGATACAACGAACAACGCCGCCACCCAACTGTTGCTGAACTTCCAGCACCAGCTTGGAGGTACCGTTTTCTACCTCAAGAGCATTGTACACGTTCGGTACTGCATCCTGAGGGAACTCGACGTCCACCACGGCGCCGATTACCTGGATAATCTTTCCAGTAGCCATCTTGAATCCTCTACGTAATTCGTAAACCTAGCTTAAACCGCGGAGGCTCCCCCGACGATCTCGGTGAGTTCCTGAGTGATGCTGGCCTGACGAGCTTTGTTGTAAACCAACTGCAGCTCTTTGATCAGGCTGCCGCCGTTATCGGTTGCGGCTTTCATCGCTACCATTCGCGCGGCCTGTTCGCTGGCCAGGTTTTCTACGACGCCCTGATAAACCTGAGATTCCACATAGCGACGCAAGAGGGTATCAAGCAGTGCTTTAGGGTCTGGCTCATACAGGTAATCCCAGGATTTTTTCGCCAGCGCGCTGTCTTCTGCCGGTGGCAGAGGCAACAGCTGAACGATGCGTGGTTCCTGAGACATGGTATTGACGAATTTATTGCTAACAACACATAACTTGTCTAAACGACCTTCGTCGAAAGCTTGCAACATCACTTTCACCGGTCCGATCAGTTCTGACAGAGAAGGGTTATCCCCCATGCCAGTCACTTGGGCAACGACGTTGCCACCCACGGAACCGAAGAAAGAGGCTGCTTTAGAACCGATCAAGGCTAAGTCAACTTCAACACCTTTTTCGGACCAGCCTTTCATCTCTGTGAGCAGTTTCTTAAACAAGTTAATGTTCAGACCACCACAAAGACCACGGTCGGTAGACACCACCAGATACCCAACGCGTTTAATTTCACGCTCATCCAGGTACGGGTGCTTGTATTCCAGATTACCTAACGCGAGGTGACCGATCACTTCACGAATGGTTTCTGCATAAGGACGGCTGGCCGCCATGCGATCCTGCGTTTTACGCATTTTGGAGGCGGCGACCATCTCCATCGCTTTAGTGATCTTTTGCGTGTTTTGCACGCTGCTGATCTTACTACGTATCTCTTTTCCGCCGGCCATCTCTGCTTCTCCTCATTACCAAACGGCCTGCCGCTTATCTGCACAAAGCAGGGCAGCAGGACCGCTTAGTGTTACCAGGACTGGGTTGCTTTGAAGGTATCGAGGATATTTTTGAATTTCCCCTCGATCTCATCGTTGTACGCACCAGTTTGGTTGATTTGTTGCAGAAGCTCTGAGTGCTCGCGGTCAGCGTAAGCCAACAGCGCAGCTTCAAAGCTACCGACTTTAGACAAGTCAACGTCTTCCAGATAACCACGTTCTGCTGCGAAGATAATCAGTGACTGCGCAACGATAGACATTGGCGCGTACTGTTTCTGCTTCAGCAGCTCGGTCACTTTCTGACCATGGTTTAACTGTTTACGCGTTGCTTCATCCAAATCGGAAGCAAACTGGGAGAACGCAGCCAATTCACGATACTGTGCCAGTGCGGTACGAATACCACCGGACAGTTTTTTCATGATCTTGGTCTGAGCTGCACCACCAACACGGGATACGGAAATCCCCGGGTTAACCGCAGGACGAATACCGGCGTTGAACAGGTTGGATTCCAGGAAGATCTGACCATCGGTAATCGAGATTACGTTGGTTGGAACGAACGCTGAAACGTCGCCCGCTTGCGTTTCGATAATTGGAAGCGCAGTCAGGGAACCGGTTTTGCCTTTTACTTCACCCTTGGTGAATGCTTCAACGTAGTCGGCGTTTACACGCGCAGCACGTTCGAGCAGACGGGAGTGGAGATAGAAAACGTCGCCTGGGTATGCTTCACGACCTGGTGGACGACGAAGCAGCAGGGAAATCTGACGGTAAGCAACAGCCTGTTTAGACAGGTCATCATAAACGATCAGGGCATCTTCACCGCGGTCACGGAAGTATTCACCCATTGCGCAACCGGAGTACGGTGCCAGGTATTGCAGTGCAGCAGATTCTGATGCAGTTGCAACAACAACGATGGTGTTTTCCAGTGCGCCGTGCTCTTCCAGTTTACGAACCACGTTAGAAATGGTGGACGCTTTCTGGCCGATAGCCACATAGATACATTTGATGCCGGAATCGCGCTGGTTGATGATCGCATCAATTGCCAGAGCAGTTTTACCGGTTTGACGGTCACCGATGACCAATTCACGCTGACCACGACCGATTGGGATCATGGCATCAACGGATTTGTAACCTGTCTGCACAGGCTGGTCTACGGATTGGCGTTCGATAACGCCCGGAGCGATAGCTTCAACAGCTGAGAAGCCGTCGTGTTCAACCGGACCTTTACCATCAATTGGCGCACCCAGGGTGTTAACAACGCGGCCTAACAGGCCACGGCCAACCGGCACTTCCAGGATACGGCCAGTACATTTTACTTTCATCCCTTCGGCGAGGTCAGCGTAAGGGCCCATAACTACAGCACCTACGGAGTCGCGCTCCAGGTTCAGGGCGATAGCGTAACGGTTACCCGGCAACGCAATCATTTCCCCTTGCATAACATCGGCCAGGCCGTGTACGCGGATGATCCCGTCACTGACGGAAACGATAGTACCTTCATTGTGAGCTTCGCTCACTACATTGAACTGAGCAATGCGCTGCTTTATCAGTTCGCTGATTTCGGTGGAATTCAGTTGCATGCTCCAGTCCCCTTAAGACTGCAATACGTCTGCCAGGCGTTCAAGACGACTGCGAACGCTGCCATCAATCACCATATCACCTGCTCGGATTATGACACCGGCAAGGACAGACTTGTCAATTTTGCAATTCAGCTTAACTTTGCGAGACAGACGTTTTTCCATGGCAGCAGCTATTTTTGCCTGCTGCACTTCGGACAGTGGAGTTGCCGAAGTGACTTCCACTTCAGCAATGGCCTCTAATGAGGCCCGCAGTTCGATGAACTGTTGCAGCACTTCCGGAAGAACGCGTAAACGCCCATTTTCAGCCATAACCTTAATCAGATTTTGGCCTGCGTCGTCGAGTTGTTCACCACATACCGCGATAAACGTTTGAGACATAGTTTCCGGAGCCAGGGCCCCTGAAAGCAGTTCTTCAATCTGTTCATTGCGTGTGACTTCAGCCGTGAACGCCAGCATGGACTGCCAGCGATCTAAGCTTTGGTGCTCAACGGCAAAGTCAAAAGCTGCTTTGGCGTAGGGGCGAGCTACAGTTACAAATTCAGACATCAGCCCCTCCCTCCTTACAGTTCAGCGACCAGTTTATCAACGATGTCGCTGTTAGCAGCTTCATCTACGGAACGTTCGATGATCTTCTCGGCGCCAGCAATAGCCAAAATCCCGACTTGTTTACGCAACTCTTCACGTGCACGTTGGCGTTCGGCGTCAATCTCTGCCTTAGCTTGCGCTACGATCTTGTTACGTTCCTGCTCGGCTTCGGTTTTCGCTTCGTCGACGATCTGGGCTTTACGCTTGTTCGCCTGGTCGATGATTACCTGAGCTTCAGCTTTGGCTTTCTTCAGTTGGTCGGTCGCATCGGCTTGCGCTAAATCCAGTTCTTTTTTGGCGCGTTCTGCGGAAGATAAACCTTCAGAAATTTCTTTCTGACGTTTCTCGATGGCAGCCATAATTGGCGGCCATACGTACTTCATGCAGAACAAGACAAACAGGACAAACGCGATAGCCTGGCCGAGGATTGTTGCGTTAAGATTCACAGCACAATGCCTCTTTCAAAGTGAAATATTTGATGTAGTTCGTTTAACCGCGAGCAAACCCGTTGTTAAGCGACAGCAAACATCACGTACAGACCCAGACCAACAGCAATCATTGGGATTGCATCGACCAGACCCATAACGATAAAGAACTGTGTACGCAACAGAGGGATCAGGTCAGGCTGACGTGCAGCACCTTCCAAGAATTTACCACCCAAGATGCCGATACCGATTGCAGCACCGATTGCCGCCAGGCCCATCATCACAGCGGCAGCCATGTACAGCAGATCCATACTCAGGTTTTCCATGACAGTCTCCAGTTTGTTTCAGTTAAAACGCAGTAGTGTTGAAAGAAAATCAGTGTTTTTCAGATGCCATCGAGAGATAGACGATCGTCAGAACCATGAAGATAAAAGCTTGCAGCGTAATGATCAGGATGTGGAAAATGGCCCAAGGCACATTAAGAATCCACTGTGACCACCACGGCAGCAGGCCAGCAATAAGGATGAAGATCAACTCACCCGCATACATATTGCCAAACAGTCGCAGACCCAGTGAAACTGGCTTGGACAGCAGGCTGACACCTTCAAGAATCAGGTTAATCGGAATGAAAACCGGATGATTGAACGGCTGCATTGTCAGTTCCTTAACGAAACCGCCAATACCTTTCATCTTAATGCTATAGAAAAGAATCAGAATGAATACGCCAAGCGCCATGGATAACGTGATGTTCACGTCAGCCGTTGGTACAACACGCAGAGCCGGCAAACCAAAGATGTGTTCACCGATATACGGGAGCAAATCAATTGGCAGCAAATCCATCAGGTTCATCATGAACACCCAGACGAACACAGTCAGCGCTAACGGAGCAATGACTTTGCTTTTGCCGTGATACATGTCACGCACGCTGCTATCGACAAAACCTACAACCAGCTCGACGGCCGTTTGCAGTTTTCCCGGAACACCACTGGTGGCATTTTTAGCGACGCGATGGAAGACAACCAGAAAGAGTACCCCGAGGACCACGGAGAAAAACATCGAATCGATGTTAATCGACCAGAATCCCGTCCCTACCTGAAGTTGAGTCAGATGGTGACCGATATACTCTTGTGGAGTAGAGATTTCTCCAGACATGATGCCTCTTACCCTTTAGTAGTTAAGTACGGTAACTGTTAATGACGGCCGGTGCTAAAATCTGTGTCATCAACACCGATAAATAAGCCAAACCCAGCGGAGCAAAAACCGCCTTAAACAGGCCCAGCGCGATAATCATCAAGATAATCGTTATCAGAACCTTCAGCGCTTCTCCGATGGCAAAAGTCCAGGCAACCCGTCCAGATACCGTTGTTTGCGCCTGATGACGCCATGCAAACAGCATGAACAGTACGTTGGGTAGCCAGGCGGCCATCCCTCCCATCAAGGCTGACGTCGTCCATGTCAGGCTTTTAAAGCCAAATAACGCACTGAGCAGAACAAAGGTCAGTAACTGCAGTATTAACAGCTTTCTGGCCACCTTGGCGCCGTTCTTACTGTTTAAAATACCCGCTACAGACATGACGTTTGTTCTCTCCGTACAAGTACCTAGCTAGAGGTATGCTGAGTGCCGTATATCATAGCCTTTACGGTTTTGAGTCAAGCAGCAAAAAACGAGCAAATTATACGGGCCACTCAAACGAATTCAATGGATAAGTAGCGAAAAGGTGAACAATTATTTAAATTTTCTCCTTTATCGCTATTTTGATAAGGAAACTATAGCTGGGAATCGGCCTGATGCTTTTGCCTGGAGTTTCCATTGATTAACAAAGAAGCGTGCGCACGATCACATAATTACTCTTTTTATCCTCTTATACCGCAGAAATAAGAGATGTCTTTAGCTAAAGAAGTTTTTTAAAAACGTTATTAATCAATATGATGATGTGAAAATGTTGTTTATAAAAACAGAATGCAAAATAACGAAACGTCAGTGAAACAATAACCCAACAAATAACAACATTCTCATTACATATTCATTAACGTGGCATGACGAGCAATTTATTATCAACAGCCACTCTTTGTGACCCGATAAAATCGCAAAGGTCATTCAAGTGCTATCAGAGTGTAAAAAGGAGGTATATAGAATGGCTGACCACTCATTTGCTTAGCGTGCTTATTTTACCTTTCATACACATCTGAATTCTGAAGATTTATTGACTCACCGCAAATTTAGTTTGCGTTAAGAATCACCAAATGGCGTTCACCATCAAGTTCTGGCACCCGTAATTTAACGATCTTTTCCAGCGTAATTCCTTCAGGAAGTGAACCCAACTCATCATCAGGGCGTACACCTTTGAGGGCATAAAACCGCCCCTGTCCCTTTACCGGCAGGTGATGGCACCATGACAGCATATCCTGCAGCGAAGCGAAGGCACGGCTAATCACTCCATCGAATGCAGGTTCAGGAATGAACGCCTCCACGCGGCTTTGTACGGGTTCAATATTCGTCAGCCGTAGTTCGTGCTGCACCTGTCGCAGGAAGCGCACGCGTTTACCCAGACTGTCCAGTAACGTGAAATGTGAATCAGGTCGTACGATTGCCAGCGGAATTCCTGGTAAACCAGGCCCGGTTCCGACGTCAATAAACCGTGAACCAGTCAGGTGAGCGTTCACCACAATGCTGTCCATAATATGTCGTACCAGCATTTGCATAGGGTCACGAACTGATGTGAGGTTGTAGGCCTTGTTCCATTTGTGCAGCATCTCCACGTAAGCAACTAACTGCTGTTTTTGCTGATCGGGTAGCGTTAATTCTGCCGCAGCAAGCAGCGAGTCTAATTTCTTATGCACAATTGAGGTCCTCTGACAAAACGTAACTCCGGAGAAGTCCGGGGAGAGAATAATAAAACAGCCTGACAGGCGGGAAAAGCAGGATTTGGCCGCCAGACTGAAATCAGCCCGCGGCCACAAGGCAGGATAATCAGGCGCTGCGGCGTAGCAGACCTTGTTTTTTCAGCCAGATAAGCAATATCGAGATAGCCGCAGGCGTAATACCAGAAATACGTGTCGCCTGACCGATAGAGGTTGGTTTGTGATCGTTGAGTTTGGCGATCACTTCATTTGACAGACCGTTCACCTGACGGTAGTCGAGATCCAATGGCAACAATGTATTTTCGTTACGTTGCTGTTTTTCGATCTCGTCCTGCTGACGGGCGATGTAGCCTTCGTATTTAACCTGGATTTCTACCTGCTCTGCCGCCTGTACATCAGGAACGGAAGGGGTGAACGGCATCAGGCTGGTTAACAGCGCATAGGTCATCTCAGGACGACGCAGCAATTCTTCCGCACTGGCTTCTTTGGAAAGTGGTGCAGAAAGGTTAGCGTTAACCAGTTCAACGTGCTCAGAACGTGGGTTTACCCAGATCCCGCGCAGACGTTGACGTTCAAGCTCGATCATTTCCAGTTTCTGGTTGAAGCGCGCCCAGCGAGCATCATCAACCAGACCCAGTTCACGACCTTTTTCAGTCAGGCGCAGGTCAGCATTGTCTTCACGCAGCATCAGGCGGTATTCAGCACGCGAAGTAAACATGCGGTACGGCTCTTTGGTACCGAGAGTGCAGAGATCGTCTACCAGTACACCGAGATATGCCTGATCACGACGTGGTGCCCAGCCCTCTTGCTCTGTTGCATGTTGTGCAGCATTCAATCCAGCCAGTAAGCCTTGTGCTGCGGCTTCTTCATAACCTGTAGTGCCGTTGATTTGACCCGCGAAAAACAGACCTGGAATAAATTTACTTTCCAGAGTTGGTTTCAAATCTCGAGGATCGAAGAAATCATATTCAATCGCGTAGCCTGGACGAACGATCACCGCGTTTTCCAGCCCCTGCATGGAACGTACGATCTTCATCTGCACGTCAAAAGGCAGGCTGGTGGAGATCCCGTTTGGATAGACTTCGTTGCTGGTCAACCCCTCAGGCTCAAGGAAGATCTGATGAGAGGTCCGATCGGCAAAACGCATGACTTTATCTTCGATCGACGGACAGTACCGCGGACCGATCCCTTCGATGATCCCGGCATACATCGGGCTGCGATCCAGGTTATTGCGGATCACATCATGCGTTTTTTCATTGGTATAGGTCATGTAACAAGGGATTTGACGCGGATGTTGCGACACGTTGCCCATGAAAGAGAAGACCGGAGCCGGGTTGTCACCATGCTGTGGAGCAAGGGAGCTGAAATCTATTGAGCGTGCGTCAATACGCGGAGGTGTCCCGGTTTTGAGGCGGTTAACCCGTAAAGGCAGTTCGCGCAGACGTTGAGACAGCGAAATCGCAGGAGGATCACCCGCACGGCCACCGCTGTAGTTTTCCAGACCGATGTGAATTTTTCCATCCAGGAAGGTACCTACGGTCAGCACTACCGCCTTGGCACGGAATTTGAGGCCCATTTGGGTCACTGCGCCAACGACACGATCGTTTTCAACGATGAGATCTTCAACGGGTTGCTGGAAGATCATCAGGTTTGGCTGGTTTTCCAGAGCGGTACGAATCGCTTGCCGATAGAGTACGCGGTCAGCCTGAGCACGGGTCGCTCGAACGGCTGGGCCTTTACTGGCGTTTAGTATCCTAAACTGTATCCCCGCATGATCAATAGCCGTCGCCATTAATCCACCGAGTGCGTCCACTTCTTTAACCAGATGTCCTTTCCCGATCCCACCAATGGCTGGGTTACACGACATTTGTCCAAGCGTGTCGATATTATGGGTCAACAACAGAGTTTGACGTCCCATTCTGGCTGAAGCCATGGCGGCTTCGGTGCCTGCATGGCCACCACCGATGATGATGACGTCAAATTGTTCCGGATAAAACATGGTACTGCACCTCGGAGTTCATGCGATGAAATGATGTGTGGTGTTGGGAGGAGGGATTCTACTCAAGTTTAGAGGTTCCACAAGTCCCGGGGGATCGCCCTTAATTAAAAGAAGATCTTTTTTATTTAAAGATCTCTTATTAATACTTCTATTAGGATCGCGATCCTCTGTGCATAAGTGCTTATTGCTGATGAAGATCAAGATATTAGGGAGGATCGAATGCTGTGAATGATCGGTGATCCTGTTCAGTATAAGCTGGGATCAGAATGAAGAGTTATGCACAGCATGAAATGCGACCTAAGGTTGTTAGAGGGATAACTACTGGTTTTACCCTGCTTTTAAGCATAGTTATCCACATCTGATCGCTGAAAATTTACACTTATTTGATCAAATTAATCCAGTTGATCACCCAAATCTCAGCGGGATCCTCAGGAATTTCATGTTGGGTAACGTCGATCTCCATGCGATCACCGATGCGTTTTGCTCCTAATGAGGTCAGTTTTTGATCCAGAGATCGGATCGCACCACAAAACGTATCGTATTCACTGCTGCCTAACCCTAAAGCACCAAAGCGAACTTTAGAGAGATCCGGTTGCTGTTCTTCCAGTTGTTCCAGGAAAGGCTGAAGATTATCGGGAAGATCCCCGGCACCGTGTGTGGAACAGACCACCAGCCAAATGCCCTCTGTAGGCACTTCGTACAGCTCAGGACCATGAAAGGTCTGTGTGCTGAAACCCGCCTCTTCCAGTTTCTCTGCGACGTGTTCAGCGACATATTCAGCACTGCCAAGCGTACTGCCACTGATCAGGGTAATGTCAGACATAATGCTCTCACCCGATAAAAGAAACGACATTGTACGCTGTGAATCAGCTGGGATCTACCTGTGGATAATAGGGGTATAGAAATTAGCGCTCATGGCTTGATGGTGCGCATAATGGGGTTCTGCAGGGAGATCAGGGTCTCGGTTGACTGGATCTCATCAATTGTCTGGATCTTGTTGATAAGTACGTGCTGGAGGGAATCGATAGAGCGGCACATGATCTTAATGAAGATGCTGTAATGCCCCGTCGTGTAATAGGCTTCGACCACTTCTTCTATGCTTTCCAGTTTTTTCAGCGCTGAAGGATAATCTTTGGCACTTTTAAGAATGATGCCGATGAAGCAGCAGACGTCGTAGCCTAGCTGTTTTGGGTTTACCGTGACATTGGCACCGGTAATGATCCCAGCCTGCTTCATTTTCTCTACCCGGACATGGATGGTACCCGGACTGACTGCAAATACTTTTGCCAGTTCTGCGTAGGCCGTGCGCGCATTTACCATCAGCGCGTTAAGAATGGCGCGATCGAGATTATCGATCTGATAAATTTCAGTCATATTCTTCCCCAGTTATTCCTGTTTCAATAATTTATATGCCCTAAAAATGAAGGATTAAAACCCTTAAGGCAATATTTATTGTGGGTTATTGAATAGGTTGACTGTTCTGTTGCTTAATCATTGCCATCAACGACAAAGGAATGAGAATACGGCAATGAAAACACAATTCATCGAGAAACAGCGTCAGATAAGCTTCGTCAAAGCGACCTTTTCTCAGCAGCTTGAAAAGCACCTTGGTCTGATCGAAGTTCAGGCACCTTTATTAAGCCAGCTCGGCGACGGTACCCAGGATAACCTTTCAGGCAGTGAGAAGGCGGTGCAGGTTCACGTGAAATCCTTGCCGGACTCCACCTTTGAAGTCGTGCATTCGCTGGCTAAGTGGAAGCGAAAAACGCTGGGACTATATGATTTCAGCGCCGGTGAAGGGCTCTACACGCATATGAAAGCACTGCGTCCTGACGAAGATCGTTTGTCACCGGTTCACTCAGTCTGTGTTGATCAATGGGACTGGGAAAAAGTGATGGGCGACGGCGAGCGCTCACTCAGTTATCTGAAAGCCACCGTGCAGAAGATCTATGCCGGTATAAAGGAATCAGAAGCGGCAGTCAGCCGTGAGTTTGGGCTGACGCCTTTCCTGCCTGATGCAATCCACTTTATCCACAGCGAAACCTTGCTACAGCGTTTTCCTGAGCTGGATGCTAAGCAGCGTGAGCGGGCGATAGCACAAGAACTGGGGGCTGTTTTCCTGATTGGGATTGGCGGAAAACTGTCTCATGGTAAATATCATGACGTGCGGGCACCTGATTACGATGACTGGAGCAGCCTTGGCGAAGCCGGATTATCTGGTCTCAATGGCGACATATTGGTGTGGAACCCGGTGCTGGAGGATGCAATTGAACTCTCTTCTATGGGGATCCGTGTCGATGCAGTGACATTGAAGCATCAGCTGGCACTCACCGATGATGAATTGCGTTTGCAGCTTGACTGGCACCAGGCGTTATTGCGTGGAGATATGCCGCAAACTATCGGTGGTGGGATTGGTCAGTCACGCCTGGTGATGTTGCTGCTGCAAAAGCCGCATATTGCGCAGGTGCAATGCGGAGTCTGGTCCCCGATGCTGCATCACAGTGTCGAAGGCGTGCTGTAAAAAATTGGGTGTGTATTAAGACCGCTGCCAGCGACGCTGAACGCGGCTTTTCATTCCGGTATCAAAGCGCCAGATATGGTCAAAAATGCGCATGATGCCAGGTTTACCGTACTGCGACATGGCCAGTGCATGAAAGCGATGATGTTTATCCTGCTGTAAGCGTTTCACTCGTTTCATTACATCATCGGGCAGCCTTTGGGCGATAAAGTCTGAAATGATCACGGCATCGGCATCCTGCCATTCTGGTGCAGAGAGCTTATCCAGGGTGGCATTCAGGCAGGCGGCGAGATCGGTGCCCCCGCGAAAATGCTGACCAAGAAAGCGTAACGCCTGATCCAGCCCGCTGGATGAGGTCAGTTCGTAGTGAATGACGTCACTGGCGAATAACATGATGTAGCAGCGTCGGTTGTCCGCCAGCGCGATCCTCAGCAGAGCAAGGCAGAACGCTTTGGCACACTGTTCGTTGAATCCTCCCATGGAACCTGAGGTATCTACGCAAACCACAAAAGGTCCGCGTGGTTGAGGTTCTTGCTGTTGATGTACAACCGGCCGTTTAACCACTTTCTCGCTCCAGACGTCACCCTGCAGGCGATAAGTCATCAGGCGTTTTTCCAGTAACCGTCGGTAAAATTCATACTCCAGCTCCGGGATGCCCAGGGTGCCAAGCTCAGTCGGCATCAGACGCAGGATATCGTCGCTCTGATGAATGCCATTGACCTCTTCAGGTACGGTCGCCGGTTCACGCACCATCAGCCGGTGCTCTTCCATTTTTGCGTCATCATGGGGGGTTGTTTTAGCTTTCTGGCTGCGACCCAATTGTTCCGCCAATCTTTGCAGCTCAGGCTGTTGTTGCAAAAAACTGCCGTAGCGCGCCAGTGCCTGGACTTCACCGCGCTGTCGTTGACCTTTGCTCATATCCCACAGACGACCGGCGGCAGCATCGTTCTCTGCTAATAAAGGAGAGAGTTCTCCGCTCAGTTCCAGACGCTGCTGTAGTTCTTCCTGCAATTGTTCCTGTTCCTGCTCCAGCAGTTGATGATGAACGGTCACCGTCTGGAAGGTAAGGTTCAAACGCCAGCGTTGCAGGAACAGGGTGTGAAAACTGTTGCCGGTTCTCGGGCTTCGCGTTTCATCGGCATTTTGCTGCAGAGTACGGGCCTCGGTAATAAAAGGAGAGTTCAGCGTTTCGAGAGAATCTATTAGCGCGGCCAGCTCAGCCTGAAAAGTGGCTGCATCAATCTGCTGATAGTGCTGGTAGAGATAGAACTCTTTGGCTAAATCCGGCGGTACCGGGGTATCGTGGATCCTCTGGCGCAGGCGGAATTTCCACTCGGGCAGATCTTTGGTCAGGGCTCGCTTAAGCCGGGGGAACTTCTCGAAGAAAATGGCCAGCTGTGGCGTGGCTAATAAACCGATGATCAGTTCGTCGATCAATTCGCCTTCGCTGATCGATAATAAAAGATCGAGTGATTCCAGGTTGAGCATCTGTCAGTGTCCGCTGAACAACTGTTGCTGATGAGCGAGTTGTTCGGAGACTGCCACTAGGCTGGCTTCAATCTTGGCGGTCCATTCAGAGGAGACGAACAGACAGTTCTGATGCTGGCCAAATTCATGACGTTGTTGATTGAGCTTAGCGGTCAGCCCTTCTAGCGTATTTTTCATCTCGTCTGGCACGGCAATGTGCTCTTTACCCGGCAGCGTCAGCGGTGTTGCCTGTCGGCTGATATCCCGCACCACCAGTTGCTGTTTTTCATCGACTTCGGCATCAACATTTTGTGCAAACCCCATGCCGTTGAGTTTCACTTTCAGCGCGCCACCTTTATTAAGCCACTCTGCCAGTACCGGGCGGTCCACCAGCAAATGGGAGACCTGAATATCATGCAGATGCAGCGGCGTCTGGAGCAATAAGGTCAGGCTGGTGGCCGACAGAGAATCAGGCAGATTGTATTGTGGCTTGCGGCTAAAGATACCGGCCTTCTTATTCACCTTAATCGACTGACGCGAGCTCTGTTGTTGCTGATATTGCATCCACTCCTGATTCAGCTGACGAAGCTTCATTAATAGCGTCTGCTGCTGGTAGGCCTGTTCGGTTATCATCTGTTCGATTTGCGTCTGCAAAAGATGATAGGTATTCAGGTCATGCCAAAGGCAATCTTTCAGCAGGATCAGATCGACGGGCATAATGGCCTTGCGGCCGCTAAAGAAGGCGCAGGCCTGCAACAAGCGCAGGGCTTTTTTCCAGCGGCGGTCAGAGACATAAGGGGCGGTGTCCAACGCATCAAGCCGCTGACGGAGCTGGAAGATCAGTTCAAAACAGGACTCAGAGAGGACAACATTGTCGATTTCAGGCTGCCATTGCTGGTACTCATCATCGCTGATGCTTAGCGCTTCAGGCACCGGATTAGCGCTTTCATTTTGGCGGGTGGTCAGCAGCGAACGAAAATTTTGCTTATCCTGCACTCTGTCCAGCCACAGGCGGATCAGCATACGGTCGTAAAGTGCTTCCAGACTGCCGTCAGCTTCGGGCAGTTCATTGGAGGCGCTGACCAACAGGCGTAGCGGAATGGCCTCTTCGCGTTCACCGTTGCGAAAACGTCGTTCGTTGATGGCCGTCAGCAAGGTATTCAAAATGGCCGGACCGGCTTTCCAAATCTCATCGAGAAAGACAATTTCTGCTTCCGGCAGATAACCCTGCGTGAGGCGCAGGTAGCGCCCTTCATCTTTCAGCGCCTGAATAGACAGCGGGCCGAAAACCTCTTCAGGGGTAGAAAAGCGGGTCATCAGGTATTCAAAGGCGCGGGCGTGGCGAAAGGCGAATTTCAGGCGGCGGGCAATCAGGCTTTTAGCAATACCCGGTGGCCCAAGCAGAAATACGCTTTCACCGCACAATGCGGCCAGCAGGCACAGACGGATTGCTTCCTGGCGCTCATACAAGCCGTGTTCTAAAGCATTGGCAAGACGGGCAATCCGTTCTGCAAGTAGGGGTGAATGCGCCATACTGTGTCTTCCGCTTTCGTAAGGTTAATGACATAAGTGAATGAATAGTGGACTGGGCTGGAATAATAAACCATGATTTTTTTTCGCGGTATAGCTTGTTGATTACTAGAAATTTTCTATTATCAACATTGCCCCCCCTGTCGCCTGAGCGGGTATTTAACCCTTCATATAAGGGTAGGCAATCTGTTTTATTCGTGCATACTGTGCGCCGTTTAGTGGGCATCAAGGATTGAGCGTACCTTTCGCTTACGGAATTCTTTGTCTTAAAAGAGCAGCATAAGAAACCAATTATGAGCACAGAACATAAACGGTCACTCCCGGCAGTCACGTTGGCCGCCATTGGTGTAGTGTATGGCGACATTGGCACCAGTCCTCTCTACACTCTGAGAGAGTGTTTTTCCGGCCACTACGGCTTTAATGTGGAACCCAGCGTAGTCTTCGGCTTTTTGTCGTTAATATTCTGGATGCTGATCCTGATTGTCTCGCTGAAATATCTCACTTATGTGATGCGCGCGGACAACGCCGGTGAAGGTGGTATCCTGACGCTGATGTCCCTGGCAGGCAGAAATACCTCGGCCAGAACCACTGCCGTGCTGGTCATTCTCGGCCTGATTGGCGGCAGTTTCTTCTATGGTGAGGTGGTGATCACCCCCGCCATTTCAGTTCTCTCCGCGATGGAAGGCCTGGAGATTGCAGCCCCGTCCCTTGATCCCTATATCGTCCCCTTGTCTATCACTGTTCTGACACTGCTGTTCATGATTCAGAAGCACGGTACCGGGATTGTTGGCAAGCTGTTTGCGCCGGTGATGGTGTTGTGGTTCCTGACGCTGGCGGTGCTCGGCATCAACAGTATTGCTCAGAATCCAGAAGTACTGCGGGCGATGAACCCAATGTGGGCGGTTAACTTCTTTATTGAGCACAAATCCTTCTCGTTCCTGGCGCTCGGTGCTGTGGTGCTGTCTATCACCGGTGTGGAAGCGCTGTACGCCGATATGGGGCATTTTGGTAAATTCCCTATCCGCCTGGCCTGGTTTAGCTTTGTATTGCCTTCGCTGGTGCTCAACTACTTCGGTCAGGGCGCACTGCTGCTGAAAAATCCGGAGGCGATTAAAAACCCGTTCTTCCTGTTGGCACCCGACTGGGCGCTTATTCCGTTGCTGATCCTTGCGACGCTGGCCACCATTATTGCCTCTCAGGCTGTCATCTCTGGTGTGTTCTCCCTGACCCGACAAGCGGTGCGTCTTGGCTATCTGCCGCCGATGCGAATTATCCATACCTCAGAGATGGAAGCCGGTCAGATTTACATCCCGGCCATTAACTGGACGCTCTATATCGCCGTGGTGATTGTTATCGCCAGCTTCGAGCACTCCAGTAATCTGGCGGCGGCGTACGGTATTGCCGTCACCGGTACCATGGTACTGACCAGTATTCTCTCCTGCACCGTGGCATTGAAAAACTGGCACTGGAAACCCTTCCTTGTGGGGATGTTGTTAATTCTCCTACTGCTTATCGATGTGCCGATGTTTGCGGCTAACGCCACCAAGCTGTTCTCCGGAGGCTGGCTGCCGCTGACGCTCGGTTTGTGCATGTTTATTGTGATGACCACCTGGAAAAGTGAACGTTTCCGCCTTATGCGCCGTATGCATGAGCACGGTAACTCACTGGAAGCAATGATTGCCTCGCTGGAGAAATCGCCGCCGGTTCGCGTTCCGGGGACGGCTGTGTATATGTCGCGTGCCATTAATGTGATTCCGTTTGCGCTGTTGCATAACCTCAAGCACAACAAAGTGCTGCACGAACGGGTAGTCTTGCTGACGCTGCGCACCGAAGATGCACCCTATGTTCATAATGTCCGGCGTGTGACCATTGAACAATTATCGCCGACGTTCTGGCGGGTGGTCGCCAGTTACGGTTTCAAAGAGACGCCAAACGTGGAAGAAGTCTTCCATCGCTGCGGGCTGGAAGGTTTGCCGTGTCGCATGATGGAGACGTCATTCTTTATGTCGCACGAATCACTGATCCTCACCAAGCGCCCTTGGTATCTCTATTTCCGTGGCAAACTGTTTATGGCGCTTAGCCGCAATGCGCTGCGCGCGCCGGACCAGTTTGAAATTCCGCCGAACCGCGTTATCGAACTGGGTACGCAGGTCGAAATCTGATCCTGCGCCAGAATGACAAAGGGCACCCGAAGGTGCCCTTTTGCTTTTACCACCTCAACAAAATGCATTATCTCAAATTTCCCTCTCATTTCTAAATGACCCAGCGAAACGTTTCGGCGGTGATCACAAATCCACCACAAGCTCATTGCCAGATTTCCACATATTCCTAAACTCATCAGTGAGCGAAACGTTTCGCTGTTGGAGTTAACGATGAAGAAATCACCGCTGTTGAATGCCGAAATCTCACATGTCATTGCCAGGTTAGGTCACACCGATCAGCTGGTTATTGCCGATGCCGGTTTGCCGGTACCCGCATCTTCCCAACGTATCGATTTGGCACTGACCGTCGGTGTCCCTACTTTTTTACAAGTTTTAAAGATAGTGACGCATGAGATGCAGGTTGAGCGGGCGATACTCGCCGGGGAGATCGTCGAAAAGAACCCTCAACTCCATGAAGCGTTACTCGCGCAATTGAAAGAGCTTGAGCAGCACCAGGGAAACATCATTACCTTGGATTACATCAGCCATGATGCTTTCAAGGCGCAAACTGAACTAAGCCGGGCTGTGATCCGCAGCGGGGAATGCTCGCCTTATGCGAACGTTATTCTGTGTGCCGGCGTAACCTTCTGAGGCTTTTATGCAACCTTTGCTACAACTGACAGGGATTGATAAAGCTTTTCCTGGCGTTAAAGCCCTTTCCGGCGCGGCGCTGAGCGTCTATCCGGGACGAGTGATGGCGCTGGTGGGTGAAAACGGCGCGGGCAAGTCCACCATGATGAAAGTGCTGACCGGTATCTACCAAAAAGATGCCGGTTCAGCCCATTTTCTCGGTAAAGAGGCTACGTTCAACGGCCCTAAAGCTTCGCAGGAAGCGGGAATTGGCATCATTCATCAGGAACTGAACCTGATCCCGCAACTGACCATTGCAGAAAACATCTTTCTGGGGCGCGAATTCGTTAACGGTTTTGGCCGCATCAACTGGAAGAAGATGTATGCCGAAGCTGACAAATTGCTTGCACGCCTGAATTTGCGCTACAGCAGCCACCGGCTGGTAGGAGAACTGTCGATTGGCGACCAGCAGATGGTGGAAATCGCTAAAGTGCTGAGCTTTGAATCACGCGTCATCATCATGGACGAACCTACTGATGCGCTGACCGATACCGAAACGGCCTCTTTATTTAACGTCATCCGCGAACTGAAGTCGGCGGGCTGCGGTGTGGTGTATATCTCGCACCGCCTGAAGGAGATTTTCGAAATCTGCGATGACGTCACCGTGTTCCGTGATGGCCAGTTCATTGCCGAACGTCCGGTCAGTGAATTGCAGGAAGATACGCTGATTGAAATGATGGTGGGCCGCAAGCTGGAAGAGCAGTATCCCCGTTTGAATCAGGTACGCGGTGCACTGCGTTTGCAGGTACGTAATGTTTCCGGCCCCGGCGTTGAAGACGTGAGCTTCAATTTATACGGCGGCGAAATTCTTGGTGTCTCCGGTTTGATGGGGGCCGGGCGTACCGAACTGATGAAGATCCTCTACGGCGCACTGCCGCGTAAAGCGGGTTATGTCACGCTTGATGGCCGCGAAGTGGTGACTCGCTCGCCTCAGGACGGACTGGCGAACGGCATCGTTTATATCTCCGAAGACCGTAAACGCGATGGGCTGGTACTCGGCATGTCCGTCAAAGAGAACATGTCGCTCACGGCGCTGCGTTATTTCAGCCGCGCGGGCGGAAGCCTCAAACATGCCGACGAACAGCTGGCGGTGGGAGACTTTATCCGCATGTTTAATATCAAAACGCCGTCGATGATGCAGCCTATTGGCCTGCTCTCGGGCGGTAATCAGCAAAAAGTGGCGATTGCCCGTGGGCTGATGACCCGCCCGAAAATATTGATCCTCGATGAACCAACGCGCGGCGTTGACGTCGGTGCCAAGAAAGAGATTTACCAGCTTATTAACCAGTTCAAGCGCGAAGGTTTGAGCATCATTTTAGTTTCCTCTGAGATGCCGGAAGTCATTGGTATGAGTGACAGGATACTGGTGATGCATGAAGGCCATTTAAGCGGTGAATTCCCGATAGAACAGGCTACGCAGGAAGTGTTGATGGCAGCCGCCGTCGGCAAGCAATACGGCGTGACGCAGGAGTAATCAACTATGAGTTCTCAGACATTGCCAGCAAAAAAACGCTGGATCACTAAGGAATGGTTGTTGGAGCAGAAGTCGCTGATTGCGCTGCTGGTTCTGATTGCCGTGGTCTCTTCCATGAGCCCGAATTTCTTCACGCTGAATAACCTGTTCAATATTCTGCAGCAAACTTCCGTCAACGCCATTATGGCGGTGGGGATGACGCTGGTGATCCTGACGTCAGGTATTGATTTATCCGTGGGTTCACTGCTTGCCCTCTCCGGTGCTGTTGCGGCTTCGGTTGTCGGGCTGGAAGTGAATGCGCTGGTGGCAGTCGCCGCTGCACTGGCGGTGGGGGCAGGAGTTGGGGCCGTCACCGGGGTGATTGTCGCCAAGGGTAAGGTGCAGGCATTTATCGCCACGCTGGTAATGATGCTACTGCTGCGCGGCGTCACCATGGTGTACACCAACGGCAGTCCCATCAGCACTGGTTTTACTGATGTGGCAGATACCTTTGGCTGGTTTGGCATCGGGCGTCCGCTGGGTGTTCCGACCCCGGTCTGGCTGATGGCTGTCGTATTTGCTGCGGCCTGGTACATGCTGCATCACACCCGTCTCGGGCGCTATATCTATGCATTGGGCGGTAATGAGTCAGCAACGCGGTTGTCAGGTATCAGCGTCGATAAAGTAAAAATCATCGTTTACTCCCTGTGTGGTCTGTTAGCGGCGTTGGCCGGCATCATCGAAGTGGCGCGTTTGTCCTCTGCGCAACCGACGGCCGGTACCGGCTATGAACTGGACGCCATCGCTGCCGTTGTGTTGGGGGGAACCAGTCTGTCAGGTGGTAAAGGACGCATCGTCGGAACGTTGATTGGCGCGCTGATCCTCGGTTTCCTGAATAACGGTTTGAATTTATTAGGTGTTTCCTCCTACTACCAGATGATCGTCAAAGCAGTCGTTATTTTGCTGGCGGTATTGGTAGATAACAAAAGCAACAAATAATCTCTCCTACAGGAATTATGACT
The DNA here is from genome assembly GCA_946478305.1 of uncultured Enterobacterales bacterium. GTDB lineage: Bacteria > Pseudomonadota > Gammaproteobacteria > Enterobacterales > Enterobacteriaceae > Ewingella. The sequence continues at coordinate 3,776 of CAMLBO010000011.1, read as the reverse complement.
ATGAATATGAAAAAACTGGCAGTTTGGGTTTCTGCGGCGGCAATCACCGCTTCCTTTAGTGCCAACGTACTGGCAAAGGACACTATCGCGCTGGTGGTCTCTACGCTCAATAACCCGTTCTTCGTTTCAATGAAAGACGGTGCGCAAAAAGAAGCGGACAAACTGGGCTACAACCTGGTGGTGCTGGATTCGCAAAATAACCCGGCGAAAGAGCTGGCAAACGTGCAGGACCTGACCGTTCGCGGCACCAAACTGCTGCTGATCAACCCGACTGACTCTGATGCCGTGGGTAATGCCGTGGCGATGGCCAACCAGGCAAAAATTCCAGTGATCACGCTCGACCGTCAGGCGACCAAAGGTGTCGTTGCCAGCCATGTTGCGTCAGATAACGCCTTCGGCGGTAAAATGGCCGGTGACTATATCGCCAAAAAAATCGGCGAAAACGCCAAAGTTATCGAACTGGAAGGCATTGCCGGGACTTCCGTTGCCCGTGAACGTGGTAAAGGCTTTGCCGAGTCTGCTCAGAAGCATCACTTCACGATGCTGGCCAGCCAGCCCGCTGATTTCGACCGTACTAAGGGCCTGAACGTGATGCAGAACCTGCTGACCGCGCACCCTGACGTGCAGGCCGTGTTCGCGCAGAACGATGAGATGGCGCTTGGCGCACTGCGCGCCCTGCAAACTGCGGGTAAAACTGACGTGCTGGTGGTCGGTTTTGATGGTACCGAAGACGGTATCAAAGCGGTCAACAGTGGGAAAATGGGCGCTACTGTGGCTCAGCGTCCCGATCAGATTGGTGTAATTGGTGTTCAGACTGCGGATAAAGTCCTGAAAGGCGAAAAAGTCCCGGCGGTTATCCCGGTTGATCTGAAACTGGTTGCTCAACCATAACGTTTTTGGTTAATAGCTTTTAACCGATCATAATAGCTTCGGCTCTCTGCGCCGCCTTTATCGGGTGGCGCAACATCACTCAGGGAACATAAATGGAAACGAGTAAACTGGTGGTTCTCGGCAGTATTAATGCCGATCATATTCTTAATATTCAACATTTCCCCCAGCCTGGCGAAACGGTGTTGGGTAAGAAGTATACGGTCGCATTTGGTGGTAAAGGGGCGAATCAGGCCGTTGCTGCCGGTCGAGCCGGTGCAGATATTTCGTTTATTGCCTGTGTCGGGAATGATGACATTGGTGAGCGCGTTCGCAAGCAGCTGGCGAGTGATAATATAGATACATCACCCGTTGAAGCGATTGCCAATACCACAACGGGCGTGGCGATGATTTTCGTCAATGCCGAAGGGGAAAATGTCATCGGTATTGATGCGGGCGCCAACAACGCGGTAACACCAGAGTATCTCGATCGTTATAAACAGCAGGTTATTGACGCCTCTGCTCTACTAATGCAGCTGGAATCGCCGTTAGAGACGGTGATTACGGCGGCGAAGTTAGCCAAAGAAAACGGCACGCAGGTCATTCTTAACCCTGCGCCGGCCTGTGAGTTGCCGGACGAACTGTTATCCCGGGTGGATATCATCACCCCGAACGAAACGGAAGCTGAAAAGCTGACCGGGATTAAAGTCGACAATAACGACGATGCAGCGCGTGCAGCTAAAGCTCTGCATGATAAAGGCATTGCGACAGTCATCATCACGCTGGGCAGTAAAGGTGTTTGGCTCAGTCAGCAAGGTGAAGGCAAACAGGTCGCGGGTTTTCGTGTGAAAGCGGTCGACACTATTGCGGCCGGTGATACCTTTAATGGTGCTCTGGTGACTGCTTTACTGGAAGGTAAGCCGATGGATAGCGCAGTGCGCTTTGCTCACGCGGCGGCGGCCATTGCCGTAACCCGTCCCGGCGCCCAGCCTTCAGTGCCATGGCGTAAAGAGATCGATGATTTTCTTGCGCATCAGGAGTCCTGATTGGCCACCATGAAAGATGTCGCCCGCTTGGCGGGCGTTTCAACCTCCACAGTCTCTCATGTGATTAATAACAATCGCTTTGTCAGTAAAGCCATTCGCGACAAAGTCACGGCCGCCATCGATAGCCTCAACTATGCGCCTTCCGCGCTGGCGCGTAGTCTTAAGCTTAATCAAACACGCACCATCGGCATGCTACTGACCGCCAGTAGCAACCCCTTTTATGCAGAAGTGGTGCGCGGCGTGGAGCGCAGCTGTTATGAACGCGGCTACAGTTTGATTCTGTGTAATACCGATGGTGATGCCGAACGTATGAATCGCAGTATGGAAACCTTGCTGCAAAAACGCGTCGATGGATTGCTATTAATGTGCACCGAGAACCATCGCCCTTCGCAAGATGCGCTGAGCCGTTATCCTTCATTACCTATTGTGATGATGGACTGGGCACCTTTTGGCGCCGCCAATGATGTGATTCAGGACAACGCCCTATTAGGGGGCGAGATGGCAACGGAGTATCTCATTCGTCAGGGGTATCAGCGCATTGCCTGTATTACCGGGCCGTTGGATAAAACCACCGCGCTTGAGCGCCTTAACGGCTATCGTCAGGCTATGCAGCGTGCAGGTATACCTATTCTGCTTGGGTATGAAGTGACGGGCGATTTTGAGTTTGAAAGCGGTCTGCCTGCCATGGATCAACTGCTCGCATTGCCTCAGCGGCCGCAGGCGGTATTTGCCAGCAATGACGCGATGGCCGTCGGCGTTTATCAGTCTCTATATAGGAAAGGACTTCGGGTTCCGGATGATATGGCCGTTATTGGTTACGATGATATCCAACTGGCGCAATATATGACGCCGCCGCTCACCACTATCCACCAACCGAAAGACTCTCTCGGCGAACTGGCGATTGATACCCTATTACACCGCTTACAAGAGCCGGGTGCGGAGCCGCAGGTTCTGGTTCTGACGCCGGAATTAGTGGTGCGTGAGTCGGTCGGTTCACTCAACGGCAATTAGCAACCGCTGGCAGGCAACTAATGCACGTTCACCGTCGCTGGCAAGAATGGCATCCACTAATGCCTGATGATGTTCCAGTTTGATCACTTCGTTGCCGGTGATGGCGCGAAAGTAACTTTGATAAACCGAACTGAACAGATTAGAGAATGACGTCAGAAACGGGTTCTTCCCCGCTTCATAGATAAGCTGGTGGAATTGGGTATCAACCGTGATCCAACGTTCCCGGTCAAAGCTCTCATGTAATTTTCTCATTTCAGCCATATAAAGAGAAAGCTGCTCTTTTTGTTGCTTACTTGCTGTGATGGCAGCCAGTGCACAGGCCTGAGGTTCGAGTGCGCGTCGCAAAATGACAAAGTGCGACATCACCTGATCAAAATTCTCACGCGTCATCCACCAGGTCAGAAGTTCCTGATCGAGAAAATTCCAGTTTCCCTGTGGCATTACACGGGTGCCAATACGTGGGCGTGGTAATAACATCCCTTTTGCGGTCAATGTTTTCACGGCTTCACGCACGGCGGTGCGGCTTACGCCAAAAATTTCACCCAGTTCAATCTCTCCAGGCAGAATGCTGCCTTCCGGATATTCCGCAGATAGAATTCTTTGTGCGATTTTTTCAGCTAATAAGTAAGAAAGATTGCGCTGTGCGGCTTGTTGTTGATTAGAGAGGGCCATATAGGGTATTCCTGAAATGCCATGTTCCTATTGATAGAAAGCAGTTTACTCCACTGCAGCGCCCTGAAAGGGTCGTTTTGTTACGGAAAATGCACGTTTGTTGTGCGTTTTTGTTTTGTTTGTTGAAAAAAAGAACGGTCAGTAATTTATTTTAAATTAAGGGTTGCGGCCTTCTGAGAA
>CAMLBO010000010.1 GCA_946478305.1 uncultured Enterobacterales bacterium | reverse complement strand
GAGATTTCTGCCTGTCTCGTGGGCTCGGAGATGTGTATAAGAGACAGCAATCATATTCAACACCGAGATGACAACTATTCTCAAATCAGAGTCTATTTGATCTAACGCAAAGCACTTTCTTCCGGCCTGAGGTTTCGCTATGGTGATGAGAACGGTACTCAGTATGACCGTTCTCTTACAATTCTTTGACAAACCTTATGATTTAAAAGGTGATCTATGCTTTACGTAATTTATTCAGAAGATGTATCCGACTCGCTGGAGAAACGCCGTGTTGCACGCCCGGCACATATCGAACGTTTGCAGAAAATGCACGAACAGGGTCGCGTACTGATTGGTGGGCCAACACCCTCTATCGACAGTAATGACCCGGGCGATGCTGGCATGAGCGGGTCCGTATTGATTATGGAATTTGAAACACTGGAAGCGGCGAAAGCCTGGGCTGATGCTGACCCTTATGTGGCAGCTGGCGTATATAAACGCGTGAGCGTAAAGCCCTTTAAGCGTGTTTTCTGATTTACATTAATTCAGACATTCACTGATAGGAATGCCCGGGGAACCAGCCGCCATTTTGCGGCCGGTTTTCGAGGCAGTTCCGTAAGTCGCTTCACGCTGTTAAAGCAATCACAATCAACCCGTGGCTTCTATGGTAGAATACGTCCCCCTACCCCAGAGGTACGCTCTTATGTCATTCTTCGACGGATTGAAGTTTCTTTCCAGCCAGAAAACCAAAGTGACCTGCCCGGAATGTAAAGCGGTTACCGAACAAATTAGTGCCAAAGTTCGCAAGAATTCAACGCTGGTTTGTCCCAAATGCGGTGCCTTGTTCCAACCTAAAGATCGTTGATCAAGACCCCCATTCGTACGCCACCGCGTACAGCGATAGCCGCTGATGTTGCTGGTGATGAATCTGCCGGATACGGTAGATATGACGATAACGTCTGGACTGACCTTCCAGCCAGCGGCTTTTGCGGCGCTGAGACTGGCGTAACATGCGCCAGCGCCCGACTTCATTCCTGCTGCGTTTCATGCAAATTATTCCCGTTGACCACGTGCTCTGTGTTCTCTTCTGCACAGACTGCGGGCACATTATAGGCCGATGATTTTGTGATCCAAGCCTTGTTTCACCCAAAAATGTGAGTTATCAGCTACCCTTGATGACAATCCGGTAAAGGTTTTGACTTCCGGCAGCGTTTTCAGAGGTAGCTGCTTGATTGAAGGGCGTAAATTCGTTAAAACATTTTCTCCTTTCACTGACACTGCGTACACTTCATCCTTATGGCTTGCGAACAGGACTTTTCGCCTTTATGACAACTTTTTATGCGGTAATTAGCTGGCTTTTGATTTTCGGCTACTGGTTACTGATTGCCGGCGTAACGCTGCGCATTTTAATGAAGCGACGCGCGGTGCCTTCAGCCATGGCATGGTTGCTGATTATCTATATCATTCCGCTGGTCGGTATTATTGCCTACCTCTCCTTTGGTGAGCTGCATTTAGGTAAACGCCGTGCTGAGCGCGCCAAAGCGATGTGGCCCTCTACCGCTCGCTGGCTTAACGACCTGAAAGGCTGCCACCGAATTTTTGCTACCGAGAATAGCGAAATTGCCACATCCCTTTTTCAGCTCTGCGAACGTCGTCAGGGCATTGCGGGCGTAAAAGGCAATCAGCTTCAATTGCTGACCACCAGCGATGACACGTTGCACGCCATCATGCGGGATATCGAACTCGCGCGGCATAATATTGAGATGGTATTTTATATCTGGCAGCCCGGCGGCCTGGTTGATCAGGTGGCAGAATCGCTGATGGCGGCATCGCGTCGCGGTATTCACTGTCGTCTGATGCTTGACTCCGCAGGCAGCGTCGCCTTCTTCCGCAGCCCTTACCCGGCGATGATGCGCAATGCCGGCATCGAAGTGGTGGAAGCGCTGAAGGTAAATCTTTTCCGCGTCTTCTTGCGTCGCATGGATTTACGCCAACACCGTAAAATTATTCTGATAGACAACTACGTGGCCTATACCGGCAGCATGAATATGGTCGACCCGCGCTTCTTTAAACAAGATGCAGGGGTTGGTCAGTGGATTGACCTGATGGCCCGTATGGAAGGCCCTGTTGCTACGACTATGGGGATTGTCTATTCGTGTGACTGGGAAATCGAGACCGGTAAACGCATTCTGCCGCCTGAACCTGATGCCAATCAGATGCCATTCGAGCAGGAAAGCGGTCACACCATCCAGGTTATCGCCTCAGGTCCTGGCTTCCCCGAAGATATGATCCATCAGGCGCTGCTCACGGCGGCCTATTCTGCCCGCGAGCAGCTGGTGATGACCACGCCATACTTCGTGCCAAGCGATGACCTGCTACATGCCATTTGTACGGCAGCGCAGCGTGGCGTTGATGTCAGCATTGTCATGCCGATGAAAAATGACTCGATGATGGTCGGCTGGGCAAGCAGGGCGTTCTTCAATGAGCTGCTGGAAGCTGGCGTAAAAATTTACCAGTTTGAAGATGGGCTGCTGCATACCAAGAGCATATTGGTCGATGGGCAGCTAAGCCTGGTCGGTACGGTAAATCTTGATATGCGCAGCCTGTGGCTCAATTTTGAAATTACCCTGGTTATCGATGATGCCGGTTTTGGTAACGAACTGGCTCAGGTGCAGGAAGATTACATCGCCCGCTCCCATTTATTGGATGTAGAAGCCTGGCTGAAACGCCCGTTCTGGCACCGTATTATCGAGCGGCTGTTCTACTTTTTCAGTCCGCTGCTGTAAAAGCCGCGTCGGGAATGTTCTAATAAGCTCAGGCAACACACCACTTTTACTGATGAGAATGTTATGGATCTGAATAATCGCCTGACCGAAGACGAAACCCTTGAACAAGCCTACGACATCTTTCTGGAACTGGCGGGCGACAACCTCGATCCTGCTGATATCCTGATCTTCAATCTTCAGTTCGAAGAGCGCGGCGGTGCGGAGCTTTACGATCCGGCCGAAGATTGGGTTGAGCATGTGGATTACGACCTGAACCCAGATTTCTTCGCCGAAGTGGTAATTGGACTGGCCGATGCGGAGGACCAGCCAATTAATGATATTTTTGCTCGCGTTCTGCTGTGTCGTGAAAAAGACCATAAGCTGTGTCATATCCTCTGGAAAGAATAACGCTAACGTTATGTTCCCGAGCACCAAAGAAAAAACCTGCCAGAGGCAGGTTTTTTTATGCTTCAAACAAGTTCTTTGCCTTCAGAGCGGGTCAACCTTCAGGCAGGAGACCGCGTGACGGAAACTGCCTTCCAGCAGCGGGCGTGTGATTGCGCATTCTGGCCCGGCAATCGGGCAGCGGGTACGGAACACACAGCCTGACGGTGGATTGATGGGTGAAGGCAGATCCCCTTCCAGCAACTGAATAACTTTATTGCGCTCTTTGTCCGGGTCCGGTACAGGCACCGCTGACATCAGCGCACGGGTATAAGGATGCTGCGGATTGTGATACACCTCGTCGTAAGTGCCGAGCTCTACCGCATGGCCGAGATACATCACCAGCACACGATCGGAGATATGCTTAACAACCGCCAGGTCATGAGCGATAAAGATCAACGACAATCCCATCTCACGCTGCAGTTGCTGCAACAGGTTCACCACCTGTGCCTGAATCGACACGTCGAGGGCTGAAACCGGTTCATCACAAATAATCAGCTTAGGCTCAAGTATCAGGGCACGCGCAATACCGATACGCTGGCACTGCCCCCCCGAGAATTCATGCGGATAGCGGTTGATCAGGTTAGGCAGCAGCCCCACCTTCAGCATCATCGCCTTCACCTTCTCCTTCACCTGCAACTTCGGCATTTTAGGATTATAGGTTTTCAGCGGTTCAGCAATGATTTCACCGATGGTCATACGCGGGTTTAGCGAAGCCAGCGGATCCTGGAAAATCATCTGAATATCACTGCGGGTGTGTTGCCAATCGGCGGCCGACATTCCCAGCAGGTCTTTGCCCAACCATGCCACCTTACCGTCAGTCGCTTTCACCAGACCAATAATAGCGCGGGCGAAAGTCGACTTACCGCAACCTGACTCCCCTACCACACCTAATGTTTCCCCCTCATATAAACGCAGGGTAACACCATCAACTGCTTTGAGGGTTTTGGACGGCTGCCAGAACCACTGCTTGCCATCTTTGATGTCAAAGTGAACTTTCAGATCAGCCACTTCGAGCAGCACTTTTTTATCGGGTGGCCCTTCATTGTTTGTAGACGGGCTATGCATAACTGTGTGATCTGTCATACCAACTCCTCGACCGGCTTAAAGCAGGCACGTAAACGACCTTCACCGAAACGCTCCAGCGGAGGCGCCGTGTGACAGATTTCCATCGCATACTGGCAACGGGGCTGGAAAGGACAGCCTTTAGGTAACCGCAGCAAGTTAGGCGGGTTACCGGCAATCGTGGTCATCATGCCGCCTTCGGCGTCAAGACGTGGAACGGCGTTGAGCAAGCCAATCGAGTAGGGATGGCACGGATCATAAAATACATCACGTGCCTGACCATATTCCATAGTTCGTCCTGCATACATCACCAACACTTTGTCGCAAATCCCGGCAACGACACCGAGGTCGTGAGTGATCATGATAATGGCAGTGTTGAACTCCGCCTTCAGCTCATTAAGCAGCGTCATGATCTGCGCCTGGACGGTAACGTCCAGCGCCGTAGTCGGCTCATCGGCAATCAGCAATTTAGGACGGCACAGCAACGCCATAGCGATCATCACACGCTGGCGCATACCGCCAGAGAATTCGTGTGGAAACATCTTCATGCGCTTGCGCGCTTCAGGCATTTTTACCGCATCCAGCATACGCACAGATTCGTCAAATGCTTCTCTTTTGCTCATGTGCTTATGCAGCATCAGCACTTCCATCAATTGCTCACCGACGCGCATGTACGGGTTCAGCGAGGTCATTGGGTCCTGGAAAATCATCGAAATCTGCTCGGCGCGCAGCTTGTTGAGCTGTTTTGGCGGCAGGTTAAGAATTTCACGGCCGTTGAATTTAGCAGAACCGCCGATACGACCATTGCTGGCCAGCAGCCCCATCAGGGCAAACGCCGTTTGCGATTTACCCGAGCCTGACTCACCGACGATACCCAAGGTTTCACCTGCGCGCAGGTCGAAGTTTAGGTCGTTGACGGCGGTGACATCACCGTCTGGCGTTTCAAACGTCACCCGCAGGTCTTTAACATCAAGCAGAATTGGCGGCGCCGGGCCGTCAACCGCCGCAGGCGTGGCGAAAGTGGAATGTTCAATGTTGCTCATGGTTGCACTCCTTAACGATCTTTCGGGTCGAGGGCATCACGCAAGCCATCGCCGATAAAGTTGAAACAGAACAGAGTCACAACCAGGAAGCCTGCCGGGAACAGCAGTAACCACGGTGAAACTTCCATCGAGTTGGCGCCGTCACTTAATAACGCGCCCCAACTGCTTAACGGCTCTTGTGTCCCCAACCCAAGGAAACTGAGGAAGGATTCAAACAGAATCATGCTTGGAACCAGCAGGGAGGCGTAAACCACCACGACGCCAAGCACGTTTGGCACGATATGACGCAAAACGATATTGCGGGTGTTAACCCCACTCACCAATGCCGCTTCGATGAACTCTTTACGCTTAAGGCTCAGAGTCTGACCGCGAACGATACGCGCCATATCCAGCCATGAGACCATGCCGATCGCCACAAAAATCAGTAAAATATTCTGCCCGAAGAAAGTCACCAGCAGAATAACGAAGAACATGAACGGGAAGGAGTTAAGTATTTCCAGCAGGCGCATCATCGCAGAGTCGATTTTTCCGCCAAGATAACCCGATAGTGAACCGTATAAGGTCCCCAGGATCACCGCCACCAACGCGGCAGCCACCCCCACCATCAGTGAAATACGTCCACCAATTGCCACGCGGACCAGCAAATCTCGACCGGAGGAGTCCGTACCGAAATAGTGATGGGAGGCAAAATCAGGCGCGGCTGACATCATGTTCCAGTCAGTATCGGCGTAGGCAAACTGCGAAAGAATTGGCGCAAAGGTCACGAACAACGCGATGATCGCTAGAACAACCAGACTGGTAACCGCAGCGCGGTTGCCCATAAAACGGCGACGCGCATCCTGCCACAAACTGCGGCCTTCAACTTCCAGCTTTTCACTGAAGTTTTCCAGAGCGTCGCTTTTTTTCTTACTTAGCATCATTGACAAGCTCCAGCATTAATAACGGATTTTCGGATCGATAACGGCGTACAGCACATCGACGATCGCGTTGAACAGGATGGTCAGTGCCCCTACCAGAATAGTCAGGCTCAGGACCAGAGAGTAGTCACGGTTGAGCGCGCCGTTAACAAACAGCTGGCCGATGCCTGGCAATCCGAAGATGCTTTCAATAACCATTGAGCCGGTAATAATGCCGACAAATGCAGGTCCCATATAGGAGAGTACCGGCAACAGCGCTGGCTTCAGTGCATGACGCAAAATAATGCGGTGCAAAGGCAAACCTTTAGCACGTGCAGTACGAATGAAGTTGGAGTGCAGGATCTCAATCATCGAACCGCGGGTGATACGCGCGATACTGGCGATATAGGCCAGTGAAAGCGCGACCATTGGCAGGATCATATATTTCAGCCCACCGCCGTTCCAGCCACCGCCTGGTAGCCATTTCAAAGTAATAGAAAAAATCAGTACCAGCAGCGGTGCTACCACGAAGCTCGGGATAACAACGCCGGTCATGGCAACCCCCATTACCGTGTAGTCCCATTTGGTATTTTGATTAAGCGCGGCGATAACGCCGGCAGTCACACCAAAGACGATCGCCATAATAAATGCGGCAAGCCCGAGCTTCGCAGACACCGGGAACGAAGCCGCCACCAGATTATTGACGGTGTAGTCCTTGTATTTGAACGATGGGCCGAAGTCACCTTTAGCCAATTGTCCTAAATAATTGAAGTACTGCTTATAGATGGGATCATTGAGGTGATATTTAGCCTCAATATTCGCCATAACTTCTGGCGGAAGATTACGCTCACCCGTAAATGGGCTTCCCGGCGCGAGACGCATCATAAAAAACGAGATGGTGATCAGGATGAATAGCGTCGGAATCGCTTCCAGACAGCGGCGTAAAATAAACTTTAACATTGCCCGTACCTGTTTCTAAGCCTGCACTACAGCTTGATAGTTTTGGCTTGATCGCTACGGCAAAAAAATTGCCGTAGCGGTGGCTCTTTGCTTTAGCACTGACAACGTCAGTACCAAGAACATTATCGTTATCCAATATACGAGCAGGACAGCTCGGGGATGTCCTGCTCAGTCACGGATTAATGTTGGATAATGTACAAATCTTTAACGTAGACATTGTCCTGTGGATCTTTACCGGTGTAGCCGCCAACGTAAGGTTTCACCAGACGGGCATTCACGTAGTAATAAACAGGCACGATGGCAGAATCTTTATCCAGCTGGGTTTCAGCTTTCTGATAAAGCGCTGCGCGCTCGTCGTCAGTCTTCGCATTCAGAGTGTCAGCAATCGCTTTATCAAAGTCGGCGCTCTTATAATGTGCAGTGTTGTTGCTGCTGTCAGAGAGCATGGTATTAAGGAATGAGGAAGGTTCGTTGTAGTCAGAACACCAGCCAGCACGCGCTACGTCAAAGTTACCCTGATGACGGCTGTCGAGGAAGGTTTTCCACTCCTGGTTGACCAGTTTCACGTCTACGCCCAGGTTTTTCTTCCAGATTGCTGCGGCTGCGATAGCCAATTTCTTATGCAGATCTGAGGTGTTATACAGCAGTTCGAAGGTCAGAGGTTTAGCCGTGGTGTAACCTGCGTCAGCCAGCAATTTTTTCGCTTCGGCGTTACGTTGGTCTTGGGTTTCTTTGAACCAGGCCGGTGGGGTCAGTTTGGCACCATCAGTGTAAGGCGGGGTATAACCGTAGGCTGGCAGGTCGCCCTGCGCTTTGACTTTATCAACAATGATGTCGCGATCCAGGCCCAGTTTCAGTGCGGTACGAACGCGCGCATCGGTGAATGGGGCTTTCTGGTTGTTGATTTCGTAATAATAAGTACACAGATACGGGTCAACATGAACTTCTGTTGGGATCTCTTTTTTCAGTTTCTGGAACAGTTCGATCGGCATGTTGTTATAGGTCATGTCAATTTCACCGCTGCGGTAGCGGTTAACGTCTGTCACTTCTGAAGAGATTGGCAGGTAAGTTACCTGATTGATCACAGTCTTGGCGTTGTTCCAGTACTCAGGGTTACGTTCCAGTACGATACGTTCGTTGACGGTCCAGGCTTTCAGCTTGTAAGCACCGTTGCTGACATAGTTAGCTGGCTGGGTCCATTTGTCGCCAAACTTCTCAACGACTTTTTTATTCACCGGTTTCATCGCGGTGTGAGACAGCATTTTAACGAAATAAGGAACAGGCTCAGTCAGAGTCACCTGCAAAGTATGGTCATCAAGCGCTTTCACACCCAGAGTATCCGGACTTTTCTTCCCGCTGATAATGTCATCGATGTTTTCGATATGGCCGTATTGCAGGTAGCTTTCGTAAGGAGATGCTGTCTTCGGGTCAGCCAGGCGTTGCCAGCTGTAAACGAAATCTTCGGCGGTAACCGGATCGCCATTTGACCATTTCGCATCTTTACGCAGATGGAAAGTCCAGACTTTAAAATCTTTATTTTCCCAGGTCTCAGCAACACCAGGGATAACGTGGCCATCCGCATTTGATGTATTAACCAAGCCTTCAAGAAGATCACGGATCACGTTTGATTCCGGCACACCTTCTACTTTATGGGGGTCCAGTGACTGCACTTCAGAACCGTTGTTACGTACCAGCTCTTGCTTATCAGCCAATTTGACACCAGCCGGAACCTCCGCGGCTAATGCGCTGCCTGCGGTAGCTACGCCCATGGCGGCCATGATGCAGGCGGCGAGGATAGTTTTTTTTGTGATGTTGGTCATGTCATTCAACTCCAGTTTTTATTATGAACTTGCGCACTATGGAGCAAGATAAACCCCTGCTGGGTTTTCGGTTGATCATGGGCAGGAACGAATTACCCTATAGAAAAACCCGATGCTTTAGCCATGCGAGGACGCTGGCTAACCCCTACTACCTATTACTAATAGATGAAATCTAAGGCTGTTAATCGTCTTTCAATTTCAGAGATCGTTTAAGGAAGACCCCCTCCTTTTACCTGCCCTGTTCCAAAATATTACGGCTGAGGACGTAATACCTTTTTAGAACACAGCACGCTAATGCTTTATATGTCTAAACTATCCAGATTCAGGTGGCACCGGTCGCACCGCGCTATTAAGTAGCATGAGGATGCAGAGACAATGGAAAATTAATCGCAGAATTGTTGGTCGCCGCAACGTTATGCATGAAAGATGCCAAACACATTGCCTGAAGGATGCTGAAACACAAAGGATGCTTGTTTCCCTTTACGTGCATAGTTTCGACCACGTCATGCTCCAAAAACAAATGAAAGTGCTAATTTTTATTCTCTTTGCGAGATCCAATCTCACTTCGGTATTAACCCGAAACAACTTTCCATTTGTGGAGACGTCCCGAAAATTATCAGAAGCCCGTTAACTGCGCCAATAAATTTTGCGAAAATGTTAAGCATTTCTCCTTTATCTGTTATGAAGTGTTCTGCACCACGTTTTACAACAGCAAGAAAATCCGACTTAACATCCTAATTTAAAAGAAAATAATATCAAAAAAAGCTTTAAACCCACACACCACATTGTCTAAAAAATCCACTGATATAATAAGTTAACATTCTGTGACTTTTAAGAATAAACACCTATTTGAAGTGAGGTAAACACTAATAACATCTCGATACATCCTGCACAAGCCCTACAGAATGATGTGATTAAATTAACACCGAAACGGGCAAAGAAAGGGCTAATAACAAGGATATTTGTGTTAGTAAACTAATAGAAATAACAGCTTGAGCTACAAATATGTTCAGGAAGTGAATTTGCGCTACATTTGAGTGCAGATGCTCATTAATACCCCATAAGTTGCACTATTTTAATGCGCTCTATTATTAGTGACGTTAATAATTAACGTCACTAATACTGAGATAAATGGGGATCTACAAGAGAAAGGAGAGAGTTATAGCAAACCAGGGAAAATAGCTTTAATGCCGGTCACAATGAATTCGATACCGAGCGACATCAGCAGAAGTCCCATTATACGGGTAATGACGTTAATCCCGGTCTGTCCCAACAACCTTACCAGCAGCGGGGCTGCACGAAAGAGTAACCAGCAGCAGAAAGCAAAGAAGGCAATAGCGACCGTCAAACCCAGTAAATTTTGCCAGCCGCTAAAACGCGAACTCCAAACAATTGTCGAACTGATGGCACCCGGCCCGGCCATTAAAGGGAGAGCCAACGGAACTACACCGACGTTTTCGCGTATAGCCGTTTCCGATTTCTCCTGCTTATTCTGCTTATCTTCGCCGAGTTTACCGCTGATCATCGACATAGCGATGGTGACGACAAGAATACCACCAGCAATTCGGAATGAATCAATCGAGATGCCAAAGACATGTAGGATCGCATCACCCAAAAACAGCGCTGTCCACAATATGATCGCTACCGAAAGGTTAGCGGTCATATTGGTTCTGTTTCTGCCCGCCGCAGCCTGATAGCTGGTCATGCTGATAAACACCGGTAAAATCCCAACCGGGTTAACCAGGGCAAAAAGTCCCACGAAAAATTTGATATAGCCTGAAAAATCTAACAAAGATTGGCTCACGCAGAACTCCGCACAATATGCCATTAAAGGGTGGTCGAGATTGGGCGCTAATGTACTGGAATTGCCGTGCAGACGCCATGCCGTTTCAAAGTATTTAGCACCAGATAGACAAGATAAAGCAGTGTAAATCGCCATTGTTAAAAAATATCGACTTAGATCGTTCTTAATACGTTATGCTTTTGAAGCAGATTAAGATTAATGATATCCATTCTCATTTAAACCAAGCTGAAAGGTGTCAGCGGCGACGTTATGTGATCCAGATCAAAATTGCCCTAGCCATTAGTAGGTAAGCTTTATCCATCGTCAGTGAGTAGGGCAATCAGGATAAAACCATACTCCCAGGCAGATTTAACAACTTATCTACTTACAGGATGTTCTTTCCAATTGAAAGCTGTTTGAGCAAATAAAGAGCCAGCGACAACACACTGAGAACAATGATATTAATAAGTTTTTCACAGTATGTGGTAGCACAGCTATACTAGTTTCTGGCGGATTATTTACTAAAAGAGTTTAACTTTATCAGGAGAGCATTATGGCTGTAACAAATGTCGCTGAATTGAACGCACTCGTAGCACGAGTCAGAAAAGCACAGCGCGAATATGCTAACTTCACCCAAGAACAAGTAGATAAAATCTTCAGCGCTGCCGCTCTGGCTGCCGCAGATGCCAGAATCCTGCTTGCCAAATTGGCCGTTGAAGAATCCGGTATGGGTATCGTTGAAGATAAAGTGATTAAAAACCATTTTGCTTCCGAATACATCTATAACGCTTACAAAGACGAAAAAACCTGCGGCATCCTGTCACAAGATGACACCTTCGGTACCATCACCATCGCTGAACCTATCGGCATCATTTGCGGTATCGTCCCAACCACCAACCCAACTTCTACGGCGATTTTCAAAGCACTTATCAGTCTGAAAACCCGTAACGGTATTATCTTCTCCCCTCACCCACGTGCTAAAAACGCCACCAACAAAGCCGCAGACATTGTGCTGCAGGCCGCGATTGCAGCGGGTGCGCCAAAAGACATTATTGGTTGGATTGACGAGCCAAGTGTAGAACTGTCTAACCAACTGATGCATCACCCAGACGTCAACCTTATCCTTGCAACCGGTGGTCCGGGCATGGTTAAAGCAGCCTACAGTTCTGGTAAACCAGCCATTGGTGTTGGTGCAGGTAACACCCCAGTCGTCGTTGATGAAACCGCTGATATCAAACGTGTCGTGGCTTCCATCCTGATGTCAAAAACCTTCGATAACGGCGTTATCTGTGCTTCAGAACAGTCCATTATCGTTGTTGATTCTGTCTATGACGCAGTTCGTGAGCGCTTCGCTTCCCACGGCGGCTACATGCTGCAGGGTAAAGAGTTGAAAGCCGTTCAGGATATCATCCTGAAAAATGGTGGTCTGAATGCGGCTATCGTAGGCCAGCCAGCCACAAAAATTGCTGAAATGGCGGGCATTAAAGTTCCATCACACACCAAAGTGTTGATTGGTGAAGTGAAGAATGTCGATGAATCTGAGCCATTCGCTCATGAAAAACTGTCGCCTACCCTCGCCATGTACCGTGCTAAGAACTTTGAAGATGCGGTAGAGAAAGCTGAGAAACTGGTAGAAATGGGCGGCATCGGACATACCTCTTGCTTGTACACCGACCAGGACAACCAACCAGAACGTGTTAATTATTTTGGCGACAAAATGAAAACCGCACGTATTCTGATCAATACCCCGGCCTCTCAGGGTGGTATCGGTGACCTCTACAACTTCAAACTTGCTCCATCATTGACTTTAGGTTGCGGCTCATGGGGTGGTAATTCCATCTCTGAAAACGTCGGTCCTAAACATCTGATCAACAAGAAAACTGTAGCGAAGCGAGCAGA
This sequence comes from uncultured Enterobacterales bacterium, assembly GCA_946478305.1. Classification (GTDB taxonomy): domain Bacteria; phylum Pseudomonadota; class Gammaproteobacteria; order Enterobacterales; family Enterobacteriaceae; genus Ewingella. Next base: position 63,522 of record CAMLBO010000010.1, on the reverse strand, counting down.
AAACATGTTGTGGCATAAACTTCCGAAATCAATCTACTTCCGTCGTGGCTCCCTGCCAATCGCACTGGAAGAAGTAGCGACTGACGGTGCAAAACGTGCCTTCATCGTCACTGACCGTTTCCTGTTCAACGCCGGTTATGCAGACCAGATCACCAGCGTGCTGAAAGGCCACGGTATCGAAACTGAAGTGTTCTTTGAAGTGGAAGCGGATCCAACCCTGAGCATCGTCCGTAAAGGTGCTGAGCAGATGAATTCCTTCAAACCAGACGTTATCATCGCGCTGGGTGGTGGTTCACCGATGGATGCTGCGAAGATCATGTGGGTGCTGTACGAACATCCAAACACTCAGTTCGAAGATTTGGCGCTGCGCTTTATGGACATCCGTAAACGTATCTACAAATTCCCTAAAATGGGCGTGAAAGCGAAAATGATCGCGGTAACGACCACTTCAGGTACCGGTTCAGAAGTCACTCCTTTTGCGGTTGTTACTGACGATGCAACAGGTCAGAAATATCCACTGGCTGACTATGCGTTAACTCCAGATATGGCCATTGTTGATGCCAACCTGGTGATGAACATGCCTAAGTCCTTGTGTGCTTTCGGTGGTCTTGATGCCGTCACTCACGCACTGGAAGCCTATGTTTCCGTACTGGCGAATGAATACTCAGATGGTCAGGCTCTGCAGGCACTTAAACTGCTGAAAGAGTTCCTGCCGGCCAGTTATAAAGATGGCGCGAAAAACCCGGTTGCTCGTGAACGTGTTCACAATGCGGCTACTATCGCGGGTATTGCTTTTGCCAACGCCTTCCTGGGTGTCTGTCACTCCATGGCCCACAAATTGGGTTCAGAGTTCCATATCCCACACGGCCTGGCCAACGCCATGTTGATTTCGAACGTTATTCGTTACAATGCGAATGACAACCCAACTAAACAGACTGCTTTCAGTCAGTATGACCGCCCACAAGCGCGTCGTCGTTATGCAGAAGTCGCTGACCACCTGGGTCTGAGCGCTCCTGGTGACCGTACTGCGCAGAAAATTGAAAAACTGTTGAACTGGTTGGATGAAATCAAAGCAGAACTGGGTATCCCTACTTCCATTCGTGAAGCAGGCGTTCAGGAAGCTGACTTCTTGGCTAAAGTTGACAAACTGTCTGAAGATGCGTTCGATGACCAGTGTACCGGTGCTAACCCACGCTACCCTCTGATTGCTGAACTGAAGCAGATTCTGATGGATACTTACTACGGTCGTAAATTCAGTGAAGATGAAGCCGAAACCGCCGTTGTCGCTGCGCCTGCTATAAAAGTTGAAAAAAAGTCTGCTAAGAAATAATTAGCTCACTGATAAAAGTAAAAAACCCGCTTCGGCGGGTTTTTTGTTATCTGTATATTTGATATTGCCTGCCCTGTTTCAGTCTTTTTATGGCGCACTGCCATTGCAAACAGCCATCGCTTCTTTGAAATGCTTACGACATACGGATACATAGCTCTCGTTGCCGCCTATAACTACCTGTGCGCCATCGTGTAGCGGTTCACCATGCTCATCCAACCGTAATACCCGGTTAGCTTTACGGCCGCAGTGGCAGATTGTTTTAAGCTCAACCAGCTTGTCAGCCCAAGCCAGCAAGTATTCACTCCCCTCAAATAACTCGCCCCGAAAATCAGTCCGTAGGCCGTAACAAAGTACCGGGATATCCAGCTCATCCACGACATCAGTTAATTGCGCTACCTGCGCTTTAGAAAGAAACTGGCTTTCATCAATCAGCACACAGTGTACTGTCTGTTCGCGATGTTCCTGCGCAATCATGCTATAGAGTTCACTTTCTTTGTTATAGAGCTGCGCCTGAGATGACAGACCAATACGCGAGCTCACCTTACCCACACCAAAACGATGGTCAAATTCCGCGGTTAATACCAGCGTACGCATACCACGTTCTTGATAGTTATAAGAAGACTGTAACAAAGAGGTAGATTTTCCGGCGTTCATAGCCGAGTAATAGAAATAAAGTTGAGCCATGAACCGGCAACTCCAGAGGTATATTGGGGGGTAAACACTGTGTTATCAATTGTATCATAATGTCGGAGCTTTCTGACATTGGGTTGTAAGCGTGCTACAAAATCATCCAAACACAGGTTTTTGTTTCTGATGTAAAAGTCACAGTTATTTACAATCGAATATTAGGAATAAGTTTAAAGCATATAATAACCGCATGTTTACTAACTTAGCGATGCGTTGCACCCAGCTATATTAGCAAAATAACATGACATTTTAACCCCGCTTCAGCATAACGAGCCTATATCATCCCGAGATACAGCCTCATTTTATGGTACTTACAGGTAGCTAACGTTAGCGATTTACTTACATTGTCTGGTCGCTATGATGCGGTAACGCTTAGATTTTATTTGGTGCAGGACGGCTTGCGCTTATAAAATTTCATGAGAGTGTTCACAAAAAAATTGCCCTTCGCGTATTGAAATTTAGCTTATAGTCACAAGATAAATAGGGCTCTTTAAGGCGGTTATATTTTTACCAAACAATGGAATTATGCATTTAAATGGTAAATTCCGGTCAAGTAAACAAATTGGCTATTGCAGAACGCTAAAGAGCAATCTATTATTACCTTAACAACGCCCCCCACCAATATAATTGAGACTAGTATAATGAGCGAAGCATTAAAGATTCTGAACAACATCCGTACTCTCCGTGCACAGGCAAGAGAATGTACTCTGGAAACTCTGGAAGAGATGCTTGAGAAATTAGAAGTTGTAGTTAACGAACGCCGCGAAGAAGATACTCAGGCAGCTGTTGAGATTGAAGAGCGTACTCGTAAACTGCAACAATACCGTGAAATGCTGATTGCTGATGGCATCGATCCTAACGAATTGCTGCAAACTATGGCTGCAACTAAAGCCACTGGTAAAGCAAAGCGTGCTGCACGTCCTGCTAAATACAAATACATCGATGAGAACGGCGAAAACAAAACCTGGACTGGCCAGGGCCGTACTCCTGCTGTGATTAAGAAAGCTATCGAAGAACAAGGCAAAAAGCTGGAAGACTTCCTGCTGTAATAACCCGTTTCTGCTCTCGCTTAATACTTCTTATAAAACCCACCTTCACCGGTGGGTTTTTTCGTTTTTACCGTTGACTGCCGGACACATTTCCATAAATAGATGAGCGGTGATTATGATTTGTAGAAATATTCAGCATATGTCTGGTAACTGTAAACCTGCGGCTAAATCGAATTATAAAAAAGGGTTGCCGCAGCAACCCTCACTATTTTGACATGATGCTCTTAATCTGGATAAAACTCTCGGTACCAGTTAACGAAGTTCTTAACCCCCTGCTCTACGGGTGTCTCAGGTCTGAAGTTGATGGCATCGTAAAGAGGCTGTGTATCCGCGCTGGTATCGAGCACATCACCAGCCTGGATGGGTAGCATGACCTTACGCGCCTCAATACCCAGAGCTGATTCTAAAGCATGGATATAGGTCATCAGACTAATTGGATCGCTATTACCAATATTGTAGATCCGATAAGGCGCTGAACTCGCAGCCAGAGAACCCTGCTCAACCGTCCAGGTATTATCAGCGACTGGAATGACATCCTGCAGGCGTACTACCGCCTCGGCAATATCATCGATATAAGTAAAGTCCCGGCGCATTTGGCCGTGGTTATACACGTCTATGCTGTTTCCTGCGAGAATTGCTTTCGTAAACTTGAAGAGCGCCATATCAGGGCGTCCCCAAGGTCCATAGACCGTAAAGAAACGCAATCCCGTGGTTGGCAGCCCGTACAGATGTGAATAACTGTGAGCCATAAGCTCATTCGCTTTTTTGGTCGCTGCGTATAACGAAATCGGATGATCTACGGAATCTTCGGTCGAGAACGGTTGTTTTTTATTCAAACCGTATACAGAGCTCGAAGAAGCATAAAGAAGATGGCCCACTTTATTATGACGACACCCTTCCAAAATATTCACAAAACCAATCAGGTTAGAGTCCGCATAAGCTAAAGGGTTTTCCAGTGAATAACGTACACCGGCCTGAGCGGCCAAATGAATAACCCGATCAAATTTGTACGCAGCAAAGAGTTCAGCCATGCCACTGCGATCGGCAAGATCCAATTTGATAAATTCGAACCCAGGTTTATCTTCCAGCAGTTTTAAGCGCGCCAATTTCAGGTTGACGTCATAATAATCGTTGAGATTATCGAGGCCAATTACCTGATGACCAGCGTCAAGCAGCCGTAATGCAACAAAACATCCAATAAAGCCAGCGGCTCCTGTCACTAAAAACTTCATAGACTCCCCTTACAGAACTGGATTAACTGAGGCACCGCGCCCGATGGCGTAGTAAGTAAAACCACGTTTATCCAGACGCTCAGGATCAAATAAATTACGACCATCAAAAATAACCGGAGTCTTTAGCGTTTTTTTGATCACGTCAAAGTCTGGCGCACGGAAATTCTGCCATTCAGTGCAGATAACCAGCGCATCGGCACCATGGAGTGCCGCTTCTTTTGTTCCCATTAATTCTAAATCATCCCGATGCCCATAAATACGCTGAGCTTCATTCATGGCTTCTGGATCATAAGCTTTAACTTTCGCACCTGCTGCCCACAATTGATCCATCAGGACACGGCTTGAGGCTTCACGCATATCATCCGTATTAGGTTTAAATGAAAGTCCCCACAAAGCGAAGGTCTTACCTTCCAGGTTCTGGCCAAAATGCCGTTGTATAAATTCGGGCAGTTTGTACTTTTGCTGATAATTAACTTGTTCCACAGCCTGTAATAGTTTCGGCTGGTAACCAATTTGCTCTGCAGTGCGAATTAGGGCCTGAACATCTTTAGGGAAACAGGAACCACCGTAGCCACAACCTGGATATATGAAGTGATAGCCAATGCGTGAATCAGAACCAATACCCTGGCGAACTTTTTCGATGTCAGCCCCCAGCAATTCGGCAAGATTAGCCATTTCATTCATAAAACTAATTTTGGTAGCCAGCATGCAGTTGGCCGCGTATTTAGTCAGTTCAGCGCTGCGAATATCCATCAGGATCATACGATCATGATTGCGGTTGAAAGGTTCGTATAATTCCCGGATAGGGTCGATGGCGTCAGGGTTATCGGTACCGATTACAATACGCTCTGGACGCATACAATCAGCCACTGCCGCACCCTCTTTCAAGAATTCAGGATTGGAGATAACATTGAAACTGATGTCGCAACCGCGCTGTTTCAGAGCTTCACTCATTACCTGACGCACTTTATCAGCAGTACCGACCGGCACGGTCGATTTATCGATAACCACTTTAGGCTCTGTCATATATTGAGCGATGGTCCGCGCAACGGCGGTCACATATTTAAGATCGGCTGAACCGTCTTCATCAGGTGGCGTGCCCACCGCAATAAACTGAATCTCGGCATGAGCAACACCTTCTTCTGCGTTGGTGCTAAAGCGCAAGCGTCCGCCTTCATAGTTTTGCTGGACCAAAGGAGTAAGGCCGGGTTCGAAAATAGGGATTTGACCATTTTTCAGGTTTTCGACTTTTTTCGCGTCGACATCAATACACAACACTTCGTGTCCTACTTCAGCTAAAACCGCAGCCTGGACCAGCCCAACATAACCGATTCCAAAAACAGTTACTTTCATCAGCGAATTCCTAATCTGTGATTTCTATTTCGTATAAGAAAATGGCAAAAATCTGTGGCGCAGTATAACAGCTTCGATAAACAAGGTGTTTTCAAACACACGCTTTGTATAACTTTCATAGACGTCCAGCAGGAATCTAAATACAGAGGAGGGAAAGAGCAGCATCAGGATGAAACCAGAAGAAAGTTGTTCAGCATTATTCAGAAGACAGCATCAGTCGCAAACGTCCACCCGCTCCCCATACCTGGCATTGAAACGCCTCACACCGCTGGCTTATCTGATTCGAATAGGTTGAACCTGTCGTACCAAGGGGGACCCCGTTACTCAACTGAATTTGGTGAGTGCCGGTATTCACATTGGCATGCAGTCCGGCACTCACCAAAATCAGATTTTTCTGTTCGGCGTGGTAATAGCCGAGCAGCAGAGGGAACTGGCCTTCAAGCCGCGCCTGTTTAAACAGCTGGTTAACTTGTTTAAGCAGGGTAGACATTTGGGGTAACCTCTGTTGTTGGTCACTTAAATGCTCACGCAGCAATCCGTTGAAGATGGCACGTAGTAGCAGCGCGGCTAATACGCCATTCTCTTTGGCCCGCGTCACATCAAGACAGTAAAAACCCAAATCCTTCGTAGAGAGCGCAGCGATATCCAAGACCAGTCCGGCATTTTCGGCCATCGTCAGCTGGCGATAGTTGATGCGACAATTTGCCAGAGTTTGCTGAACAGGGGGCTGCAACTCCTGCAACAACCTTGCCGCCTCGCGGGGATTACGACACAGCGCTTCCCAGTCCTGCATAAGATCACTTTTTTGCAGGGCCTGGGAGGTGAATAATTTCGGGAATAAACTCGCCAATAGTGCATCACGCAAACGCTGAAGATCGCTGATAGGTTTTAGCAATACATCCTCAACGCCCAGACGCAGCATGGTGGCAACGTCGGTCATTTTATCAGTGGCAGAAATGACCAGAACGGGAATTTTGATACCCTGAAGGCGCAGGTTCTCAACAAACTCAATTCCCCCCATTTCTGGCATGGCCAGGTCGCAGAGAATTAAGTCTGGGGGGTAGTCTTCGACTAAGGCTAAAGCCTCAAGACCATTGGCCGCTTCGGTAAACGTCGCGCCCAGAGAGCTCACATACCCAGCGAGCACCGAACGGAAAACGGCTTCGTCTTCGACGATCAGAATGTGCTTGCTTGTAAGTGGCTTATCCATCGGGGTCTCCCATTTCTTCTCTTAATAGTGGCCCATAAAGCCTGATTTTGCTTGTCAGAATTGTCAGATTCCTTCAATGAATCTTTAAGTTACTCAGAAATGCTTGTTTTTTATCAAGGGGAGTAACTGCTCTCTCTGTTTTTCAACCGCCAGCCTTCCGGCTTCGATCGCCTCTTCTGCACGATGAAAATCCAGCATGGAAATTTGCGGGCAGTAAGGCTGTAAAATTACATCGGGCGGATCCCCAGCCATGCGGTTGCGTTTTAAACGATTTTCCAATACCTGAATGGAAGTAGACATAATTTCCATTGCCGTCGGGCTGACATCCGGACGCCGCACGCGTGGGCGTGATAACCGCTGCCGGATTTTATTGCGCCATCCTACCAATTTCTCATCGTGAAAATTATCCGGCGTCAACGGCGCAGAGAGCAGGTCCTGATGCATAAGATGGGCATCATGCTGGAGGTCAACAGCGATAACAATGTCGGCCCCCAAAGCACGCGTCAGTGACACTGGTACCGGATTAACAACGGCCCCATCAACCAGCCAGTAGCCGTTGTACCATACCGGCGCCAGCAGGCCCGGCATGCTGCATGATGCCCGAACCGCCTGATGCAGGTCACCCTTCGTCAGCCATAACTCACGCCCGGTGCTAAGGTTGGTGGCCACAGTGCCGAATTTGCTCTGGCACTGCTCGAAATCGTTTATTCGGATCAATTGCCCTACCGCATTAAACACCCGCTCACCGCGCAACAAACCGCCACGACGCCAGGAGAAATCCATCAACCTGAGGACGTCCCAATAGCTGAAAGAACGCACCCAGGCCTCCATCGCCGGCAAGCGGCCGCTAACGTGTGCTGCTCCGACCAGGGCTCCTACAGAACATCCGGCGACCACATCAATTTGGATCCCCATCTCCCTGAGGGCATTAATCACACCAATATGCGCCCAGCCTTTGGCTGCACCCGCACCAAGTGCCAATCCAATCTTGAATTGCCTGCCCGTGTCTGTATTCGTTTGCATTAAAGATAACTCCAGCCCATTGGCTTCTGATTGACCGTGCAAGTGCGTTGTCACCCGGTAAGGTTGTTAGGTAACATATCGCTATCTTGCATTCAATAGCGCTTCTTGCGCAGTTTCTACCCATCCAGGAGTTACTTTGTCACATCCTTGCCCCTGCGGAAGCGGTGCAGCATTTGAAAAGTGTTGCCAACCTTTTCTGGTAAACGCACATTCTGCACCAACCCCCTCAACCCTGATGCGTTCGCGATACAGTGCGTACGTCATGAAGAATGCTGATTATCTGATTGCAACCTGGCATCCCGACTGCGAACCTGGCCGGTGGCGCGAAAGCCTCGAAGAGGGCTTTAGCAATACCCAGTGGCTGGGGCTAAACGTTATTTCCCAGCAAGAGGGCAGAAATGACGATGAGGGCTTCGTGGAATTCGCCGCCCGTTATGAGGAACAAGGCACTGAAGGCACGCATCTGGTTCATGAACGTTCGCGCTTTCTTCGAGTTGATGAACGCTGGTACTATATTGACGGAGTCAGACCGCAGCCCGGCAGAAATGACCTCTGCCCCTGTGGTTCCGGCAAAAAATATAAGAAGTGTTGCGGCCGCTAACTCTGCCCAGCAGGTTTTCCGCACCTCATTACGACATAAAGAATTTAGACGCACAGGACAGGATCCTCACCCCCATGCCGCAACAGAATGTACAAACCAAGGTATTACGCACTATTTGCCCGGATGCGAAGGGTCTGATCGCCAAGATCACCAACATTTGCTACAAACACGAATTAAACATCGTGCAGAACAACGAGTTCGTTGACCATCGCACTGGCCGTTTCTTTATGCGCACCGAGCTCGAGGGTATTTTCAACGACAATACGCTGCTGGCTGACCTCGATAGCGCCCTGCCCAAAGGCTCGGTGCGTGAGCTGCATAGCACCGGTCGTCGCCGCATTGTTATTCTGGTGACCAAAGAAGCGCATTGCCTGGGCGATCTGCTAATGAAATCTGCCTATGGCGGCCTGGATGTTGAAATTGCTGCGGTGATCGGAAATCACGATACCCTGCAAACGCTGGTCGAACGCTTTGATATTCCTTTCCATCTGGTAAGCCACGAAGGGCTGACGCGCGAACAGCATGACAGCGCAATGATCGAACAAATCGACCAATATCAACCTGACTACGTGGTTCTGGCGAAGTATATGCGTGTGTTGACGCCTGGCTTTGTGCAGCACTATCCCCATCAGGTGATCAACATTCATCATTCATTCTTGCCCGCCTTTATTGGTGCCCGCCCTTATCATCAGGCCTATGAACGCGGTGTCAAAATTATCGGTGCTACGGCGCACTACGTGAATGACAGCCTTGATGAAGGTCCAATCATCATGCAGGACGTGATTAATGTCGATCACACCTACACCGCAGAAGATATGATGCGTGCTGGTCGCGACGTTGAGAAAAATGTTCTGAGCCGGGCGCTTTACCGCGTTCTCGCACAGCGCGTTTTCGTGTATGGCAATCGAACTGTGATTTTGTAATACGTCCTCTGGCGGTGTTTTTTGTACAGAGAAGCACCGCCGCGGGCAAAAAAACAACAAACGAACATTATTATCAGTTTCAGCACTTTACAGCTTCGATTCATTTGGTATTATGCGCCCCGTTCACCGCAACAGCCGACGCAGTGAATGAATTTAGCATTTCACGTAGTACACAATTCGAAATCCACGAATTTCGTGGTGGGGTTCCCGAGCGGCCAAAGGGAGCAGACTGTAAATCTGCCGTCATCGACTTCGAAGGTTCGAATCCTTCCCCCACCACCATCTCGAATACATCAGCTCTGCTTTCACAAAAAAACCAACTTAAAAGAAAAACAGATCGGGAAGGATAGAGACCCTTCGACCCGAAGGTTTGAGCCATTCCACTCCCCTACTCACCTAATTTTATCACCCTGTCAGCAGACTCAATGGTTGAAGGGCGGTGGGCAATAAACACACGAGTAATATCCAGCTCGCTAATGGCTTTATTGATTCTGGCTTCGTTGTCCAGATCCAAATGGCTGGTTGCCTCATCAAGAAACAAAATCGCCGGACGACGATACAAGGCGCGGGCGATCAGCAACCGCTGCTTCTGCCCGCCCGATAAACTGCCTCCAAGTTCACTGATCAACGTTTCATAACCCATCGGCATCTTTTCGATATCCGCGTGGATATTGCAGCGTTGAGCGCAGTCAATAATACGCGCCTCATCTTTCTGCTCATCAAAGCTGGCAATATTTTCCCCAATAGAACCGGCAAACAGCGTGTCATCCTGCAACACGCAGGCGATGCAGCTGCGGTAGTTATTCAGTCCGGCGGTGGTGATATCCATCCCGTTTATCAGGATGCGGCCTTCCGTCGGTGACAATAAACCGGTCATGATTTTCATCAGCGTAGTTTTCCCCTGCCCCGATGGACCGACGATCGCCACACTTTCACCCGCAGCCACAGACAAATTCAGGCCATTAATCAGCGGTGCAGACAGGCTGTCATACTGGAAAACCAGATCCCTAACATCCAATGATGCCGCTTCACCAGGGCGCAGTAGTTCACGCTCTGGCAGACTCTGTTCTGTGTCAGTCAGGGCAATATCAGCAATACGGTCACGGTGCAGCGACAGCATCCGCAGTTGCAGCACCATATTAAGCAGATTGGCGGCACGTTCAGAGAACTGTCCACGGTAGGTATTAAATGCCACGAACATCCCGAGCGTCATATGCCCATCAATTACCTGAGTCGCACCCAGCCACAAAAGCGCAACCTGATCGAGAGTGGCGATCAGCGTATTCCCGCCGGTAAACATCATCTCGAATTTGGTTTTACGCACCGTGGCATTGGCATTATCAACATTCATATTCAGCCAGAAATTAGCCCTGGCCTTCGACAGTCCCAGCGCTTTCAGCGTGCTGATGCCATACAGCGTTTCCATAAAGTGCGAGCCTGCACGGGCGCCTTTGACGATCTGCTCCTCCGACACCTGCCGGTAAGCGTTGTAGGTTGAGAGCCGGAATATCACATATATTGCGGTGAAACCCAGAATCACCCAGATAAGCCAGCCGCCATACAGCACCATCATCACAATCAGTCCGATGGACATAATGCCGTCGATAATGCTGTTCACCACATTGGTGGTCAGCGTGGTACGCAGCGTGTCAAGTGAGGTAAAGCGGGACTGGATATCCCCGAGTTTGCGTTTTTCGAAGTAATCGAGCGGCAATTTGAGCAGATGATCGAACAGGCGCGCCTTCCACTGTACGTCGATGAGCGTACTCATTACCAATGACGTCCAGGCGCGCAACATGCTGACACCGGTACGGAAGATAATAAAGAACAGCAATCCCAGGCAAATGAGCGTTAACAGGTCCGGATCTTTGGCCGGTATCACATGGTCCATCACCAGTTGCATCCCCACCGGTAGCAGCAGGTTGACCGACTCTATCATCAGTGAAAGACAAAAAATCTTCGTCAGCGCGGGGACCAGCCCGCTGACATTGCCCATCATCTTGCGCAGATTAAGTCTTACCCGTGGCTTCTCAGAGGTAAAACCGCTGTCTGGCCAGAGCTCCAGCGCGACGCCGGTGAAATGTTCAGAGACTTCGCGGATACCCAATGAACGGCGACCAAATGCGGGGTCGTGAATAATCACTTTCCCCTGTTTAACCGCCACCAGCACCACAAAGTGATTAAGATCCCAGTGAAGAATGCAGGGCGTTTTCAGGGCGTTAAGTTCATCAATATCCAGCTTCAGGGCACGGGATTTGAGTTCGTTGGCATTGCCGATATCCATCAGTGTGCGTAACGTCGCTCCACGCGATGAAATACCGTAACGCTGGCGCAGGGTTTGCAGATCAACATGCTTGCCATGATAGCCACAGACCATCGCCAGACAGGCTAATCCACATTCTGCGGCTTCGGTCTGAATAATCTGCGGGACTTTATGGCGAAAACTGAAATGCAGGCGGTCAGCCAGCTCGCGGACGTTATCGAGATTCATTAATTGGCCCTACCACGCTTTTCTTCATGCTGTAATACGGTGACAACATCCATTGATAGAGCGGACGTTTCTCGAGGAACATAGTGGATTCAGCCTTCATCCCGCTGGATAAATTCAGCTGTTCGCCATGCCAGTTAAGTTGATTTTTATCCAGCGACACCAGCACCTTGTAATAAGGGCCATTGACTTTACCATTGGCATCACGCGGTGCACTGGAGTAAGAACTCAGTTCCTGCTCTGACACAGGAGCAGATGACACCGACTGTACTTTGCCGGGAAACTGCCCGTACTTCTCAAACGGATAAGCTTCATAACGGATGTTAATATGCTCACCCGGCTTCACATAGGGCAGGCTTTCGTTGGGTAACCAGGCAACCAGGAAGAACGGAGAATTTTTGGCCGGAACCAGCTGCGCCAGGCTATCGCCCGCATTAACCATCTGACCCGGCGTAACGCTGAGGGAAGAAATCTTGCCATCGGTTGGCGCGGTGATCAGCAGTGATCCTTTGGCATCGGCCTGCGCCAGCTGCCGCTCCAGATCATTACGCTGATAACCATATTGCGAAATCTGGTTATCAAAATCAGCGGCTTTGGTGACCAGTTCACTGCGCAAATTGGTTATCTGTAGCGATTCCTGAATTGACTGAGTATTGAGGCTTTGGAATGAGGTTTGTTGCTGATAAAAGAGGTAGCGCTGATTATTCAGCTGGTCAGTATTGATCAGCCCTTTCTTCTGATAAGCCCCATAATTCTGCATACTTTTTTTCATCGCATTCAGCCCTTCCTGCGCTGAATCCACCATGCTCTGGGATACCTGATGGGCTTTTTCGTATTGATCCAGCTGCTGTTGCAAATTCTCCAGCGTGGCGCGCTTATTATTCTGCAATTGCGTAATGATCGTATCGATTTGCTCACGCTGCTTTTTGATGGCTGCCAGCGTAGTGGTGCTGACATTCCCTGCCTGCGTCACCCGGCTAACATCAATCTGATATAACGGTTGACCTTTTTTGACCGGCTTACCGGTGTCAACAAACAGACCGGTGATCACACCCTGCTCCGGGCTGAAGAGATTGATGCTGTGGGGCTGCGTGATAATCTCCCCGCTGACATTAATCCGTCGGGTATAGTTTGCTGAGATCAAAAACGTCAACAGCGCGACTAAAAATAGCCCAGTCAGTGAAGCCACCATCCACACTGGCCACCCTGCCAACAATAAAGCCTTTCCGGCCCAGTGACTTTGCTGATGTTCATTAACCTCTTTACGAAAGAGCATAATGATCAGTCTCAATGAACATAATGATGACGCCTCAGAATAATAGTAATAGGAAGATAGACAGCCCCCCGAAAGCTGGCAACCACGATTACTCTGAAATAGCTGAACAAGCTAAACAAAACACATTGCTGAAGAAAATAGTTACTCACGGGAAATATCTGTTATGCATTCAATAAAATATATGAGAGCACGACCATCCGGGTAGGAAATAACAAAACCGCTGAATTATTATTCATAAAAATACCTTCCAGATGCGCATTGCTTTTCTCTGTGAATAACCCACCAAGTCCCACTTCATCTATAAAAATCCTATAAACTCTATAGAAAGGCAAAAGAAATAAATTTAAAAACTTTAAAAATCATAATGTTATAATTTAATTTAGCTTAAGGAGATTATTCCTAGTCACCTCTGGGTCACTCTGTTCTAGTCTTAAGTCTCGTGAGGACATCACGTAAAAATATTTACACGATGCCTTCATAAGATCCCAAGAGTTCGGGATCGTTGTTTAACAGACAAGAGGATGACCCAAGATGAAACAATTAACAGAACGTGACATTGAAATGGTTAATGGTGCTGGTTGGTCTGAAGACGTGAATAAAGTCGCCGACCGCCTGTCGAGCTTTGGTCAGGATGCAGTCAGTGATACCAGTAATGCGGTAAATAAAGCTTATGACCAAATCTCCAAAGGTCTGGCTGACGCACAAAACTACCTGACAACCTAGTTCGGCTTAGTTGTACCAAAACCTTGTATCTCACTACCTGAGTTTACAATTGGGTTCATGCTGGCGCTCACTTCGGTGAGCGCCTTCTTTTTGTCATCATTAACACGCTGAATTAAACGCCAGCATTCCGCTTATCGGTCTATATCAGACTGGCTTTCAGCTTGCCAATCAGTTCGCTGCGAAAATCCCCCAGCTTAGGTTTATCCCCTGCCAGCCACGGCAGTGGGCGGCACAATTCCATGGTTTTAATGCCCAGACGCGCCGTCAGTAATCCGGCACCTATACCCTGCGCGGCCCGCGCGGAGAGACGTGCGGCCAGATCCTGTGACATCCAGTCCATTCCCACTTCCCGCACCAGTTCAGAAGCGCCGGCAAAGGCGATATTGAGCAGCACCAGACGAAACAGGCGCAGGCGGCTGAAGTAGCCCAGCTCAATGCCATACAGGACGGCAATCCGGTTCACCAGACGCAAATTGCGCCAGGCGATAAAGGCCATATCTACCAGCGCCAGCGGACTGACCGCGATCATCAGTGCCGATTCGGCAGCTGAGTTGCTAATTTCGCGACGAGCCTGTGCATCAAGCACCGGCTGAACCAGCCTGGCGTAAAGTTCTACGACTTCACGGTCGTTTTGCGTTTCATGCAGTGAAGCCTGCCAGCGCTGCAGCGCCGGGTGGCTTTGATCCAAACCGGCCTGAGCTGCAAGTTTCTCGCAGAAAACCCGCCCCTGCCCCAAGCCATGACTGTGCAACAAATCGCGGGCGGTATCGCGTTCGTCAGCACGTTGACGCAGGCGGTAGAGTCTACGCCATTCAGTCAGTACCGAACCGACGCCTGCCACCACAATCAGCCCCCCGGCGATACAGCCACCGAGTGCAATCCAATCTTGTTGAAGCCAGGCGCTGTGCACCCATTGCACACTTTGAGCAATGACACTTATCCCAAATACTGCCAGTCCCAGCCGCACCATCTTGCCCCACACACTGCGGCGCGGTTTCAGAGCACGGTTGATCACGGCTTCGGCTTCTCCCTCCTGCTGTTCAATCTCTGCTTCAGTGGAGTCCACGGGTAAAAAACGCTCAGCCAGCGGGCCTTCAAATGTCTTGCCGGCACGTAAAACGGGTTCCTGAGCCTCTTTCAATCCCTGTTCGAAATCGATACGTGGCTTGATTGTGTCGTTCATCGCATTTTATCTCCCAGTAAAAACTCCATCACGGCATCCAGTCGGATATGCGGTAACGGCGCATCCACACTCATTTCACGCGGGCGAAATTCGTCAAAGTGGAAACCTTGCTGCTGCCAGAAAGCGGGACCTGGCAGACGTGCGGGGACTTCACCGGGGAAGACGGTCAGCGGCGCACCGTCGCTCAGACGGTGACCTTTCAGCGCCGGCAACGGTTGCCCCTGATATTCCACAATACCGGTTTCAGTAGCCTGCACCGATGCCAGCCCCGCACAATCCATACTGATCCCTTCGAAGGCGGCATTCTGCCAGGCCTCCTGTACCAATTGCTGTAACAGCGACACCAGGTTGGCATGCTGATCGCCGGTGATATGGTCAGCCTTGGTGGCGGCAAACATTAGTTTGTCGATGCATGGATTAAACAGGCGGCGAAACAGCGTGCGTTTTCCATAATGGAAACTTTGCATCAGCTGCGTAAGCGCGAGCCGCATGTCATTGAAGGCCTGTGGCCCGCTGTTCAGCGGTTGCAGGCAATCCACCAGCACAATCTGCCGGTCGAAACGGACGAAATGCTCCTTGTAGAAGCCTTTCACAATTGACTGACAGTAATAGTCGAAACGCGCACGCAACATGCCGAGATTGCTGTGTTTATCTGCCTGAGCAAGCTGTACATCGCTGTATTTCGCCATTTCGGGCCACGGGAAAAATTGTAATGCGGGCGCACCGGCCAGATCGCCCGGCAGGACAAAACGGCCCGGCTGAATAAAATGCAACCCTTCCTTTTTACAGCGGGTCAAATAGTCGGTATAGGCCTGTGCGATAGCAGCGAGCTGATTTTCGTCAGCCGGTGCCAGCGGGTCGCATTGCTGGCTCAGCGTCAGCCACGGCTTCGCCCATTCGGCGCGATCGCCCTGTAACAGCCCCGCCATCTGGCGTGACCAGTCGAGATAATTTTGCTCCAGCATAGGTAAGTCGAGCAGCCATTCACCGGGATAATCAACAATTTCGAGATAGAGTGTCGAGGTGTCCCGGAAATGGCGCAGCAGAGAATCATTGGAGCGGTAACGCAGCGCGAGGCGAATTTCACTCACACCACGCGTGGGTGTTGGCCAGTTTGGCGGCGTGCCGTGCAGCTGGGCCATACCCTCATCATAAGTAAAGCGGGAAACGCCGAGATCGCGCTGCGGGATACGCTTCACGCCGAGCAGTCGCTCTTCGCGTGCGGCGGAGAATAGGGGTAAACGTGCGCCGCTGTGCAGATGTAGCAGCTGATTGACGAAAGCGGTAATAAAGGCAGTTTTCCCGCTGCGGCTAAGGCCGGTCACTGCCAGACGCAAATGCCGGTCCATTCCGCGATTGACCAGTGAATTAAACTCGTTTTGTAGTCTTTTCATTGCTCTCCCTGGCGTAGCGCCCAAACAGCGCGGTCAAAATACGTTTGAATAATGGTTCTAATAATAGTGCCAAAACATAACGCAGAGGACCTTTTCCTGCCACTCTCAGCACTCGGGCTGCCATACCGGCAGGACCAAAGGTTAGCGCCAGCGTAACCAGTACGCTGAATATTTTCCGTAACAAGCTGCCTTTACCCGGCAGCGAGGAATTCAAATAGCGGGTCATAAAGATTCCTTAAGCGGGACGTAAAAGGGAGAGTGGCAACCGGCACAACGTCCGGCGGCCAGGGGCATGGACTAAAGCTGACGGAAACGGCTGCGTACCCCAAAGGTTTCAGAAGTTACATAGCGTTCCACCTGGCGTAGACGCTGTTCACTGGCCCTCAGTTCTCGGTCAGCTTCATCCAGCAGATTGCGTGGGGAAGGTGCACTTTCATCATCAAACTTATTGGCAGGTACCGGATCCAACACGAAGCACAGGACCACATAGGCAATAAAAGTAAACATAAACAGGCCGAAGAAAATCGATAACACGGCCATAATGCGCAGCAGTTTAACCGGGACGCCAAGGTAGTGTGCAAGCCCAGCCAGTACGCCTTTGATCATGCCCTCTTCTGGTACCCGGTACAGTTTTCTTTCCGATAATCCCGTCGCCATTATGATTGCCTCCAGGTAGGATGCTCAGCATCCAGAATTTCTTCCAGCGCCTGAATGCGCTCACGCATACGGCGCGCGTCTTGCGTTAACTGAGTGAGATTTTGCATCTCATGCTGAGTCAACTGATTGCCATTTTGTGAACGGTTGCTGTAGTGCAGCCAGAGCCAGATAGGCGCAACAAATAGCACAAAAATGGTCAGTGGAATGGCTAAAAACAGGAAGCTCATTGCATCTCCTTATGAGTCTTATTACTGCCGGGAACGGCGTTTATCCTGCAAGAACCTGCCTGCCCGTAAACAGACAGGCAGGTTAAACAATGCAAATTAAGCCTCAGGCGTATTCTGCATCTTGGCTTTCAATGCCGCGATCTGTGCGCTGATCTCATCATCCGCTTTCAACTCAGCAAACTGCTGGTCGAGTGATTTCTTTTTGCCGACGCTAACAGTCTCTGCTTCAGCTTCCATATGGTCAATTCGACGCTCGAACTGCTCAAAACGCGCCATGGCTTCATCAATTTTGCCGCTGTCGAGCTGGCGACGTACATCACGGGATGACGACGCAGCCTGATGACGCAGAGTCAATGCCTGCTGACGGGCCCGGGTTTCAGTCAGTTTGTTTTCCAGCTCAACGATTTCTGACTTCATGCGGTCCAGCGTCTCTTCAACGGTGACCACTTCATTTCGTAACGTGGCAACCAGATCTGCCAGTTTCTGTTTTTCGATCAGCGCCGCACGGGCCAGATCGTCTTTATCTTTACGCAGCGCCAACTCGGCTTTGTCCTGCCACTCTGCCTGCTGGGCTTCGCCCTGCTCAATGCGGCGGCTCAACTGTTTCTTCTCCGCCAGCGCACGGGCTGAAGTCGAACGTACTTCGACCAGCGTGTCTTCCATTTCCTGGATCATCAGGCGGACCAGTTTTTGCGGATCTTCGGCTTTATCCAACAACGTGTTGATGTTGGCATTCACGATGTCAGCGAAACGAGAAAAAATACCCATAATCGAAATTCCTCTTTGATTCTGTGAGCGACCGGCCAACGTGTTGCCGGTGAAAAGAGTCAGCCACAAGGCTTCCTGTACACATTACCTATATCAAATCCCGTGCCAACTTTTTGCAGAGCGCATCGTCATGAATTAAATGGATTTTTTATTTTTGATGATATAACACACATTTGACGTATGATTAAATTCACTAAGAATTAGTTTTTTTCACCACAAGGAATCGCCATGAATACCACCACGGATAACCTGCTAGGCGAAGCCAATGCCTTTATCGAAGTATTGGAACAAGTCTCGCGTCTGGCGAAGCTGAATAAACCGGTGCTGGTCACTGGCGAACGCGGCAGTGGTAAAGAGCTGATTGCACACCGTTTGCACTATTTATCACCTCGCTGGCAGGGGCCCTTTATTTCGCTTAACTGCGCGGCGCTGAATGAAAACCTGCTGGACTCCGAACTTTTCGGCCATGAAGCTGGCGCATTTACCGGGGCGCAGAAGCGTCATCTGGGCCGTTTTGAGCGAGCGGACGGCGGTACGCTGTTTCTCGATGAGCTGGCGACGGCACCGATGCTGGTTCAGGAGAAGTTACTGCGGGTAATTGAATACGGGCATCTTGAGCGTGTCGGGGGCAGCCAGCCGTTGCAGGTCGACGTGCGCCTGGTGTGCGCCACCAACGATGATTTACCTGCCCTGGCCGCCGCGGGTAAATTCCGCGCCGACCTGCTAGACCGGCTGGCGTTTGATGTTGTCCAGCTTCCGCCACTGCGCGAACGCCAGCAGGACATCATGTTGCTGGCTGAACACTTCGCTATCCAGATGTGCCGCGAGCTCTCCCTCCCACTATTTCCAGGTTTCACTGCCCACGCGCGCGACACTTTACTTAGGTACAGTTGGCCTGGAAATGTGCGTGAACTGAAAAACGTGGTTGAGCGCTCAATGTACCGCCACGGGACGAGTGAGCTTCAACTCGACGACATCATTCTCAATCCGTTTGCCAAAGCTTCATCCAAATCTTATATGCCTCTGAGCGTTAAGAGCCGAAGCGCATTACCCGAATTGCCCCTGGATTTAAAATTGTGGATGAATGAACAGGAAAAACAGCTGATTGAGCAGGCATTGCAGCAGGCGCGATTCAACCAACGCAAAGCGGCTGATCTACTGGCGCTGACCTACCATCAGTTACGAGGAATGTTGAAAAAGCATGGTATTCAGGTGAACAGTCAGGAAAGTGAAGAATAGCAGGCAAAAAAAAAGCCAGCACCCGAGCTGGCTAAGTAATACTGGAAGCAATGTGAGCAATGTCGTACCGGTTAATCAACACCCTTACGATACCTCTCATCCGGCCGAAATGAATGATAATAGTTATCAGTATCGTCTGTAAAGTAGTTATTGAGAATATTTCTCATTACCACACTAAGCTTGTAGCTATTTGTTTATCAACAGTTCATAGCCCTGAGGTTGGTGTGGATCACCAGTGAGGGAAGGGATCGGCCATTCCCATCCAACTATCTATCCCTTCAGCCATCTGTTCAACACTTAGCAGGCAGGCATCCAGCTGGCGAACGATCTCTTGTTTATCAAGATGCTGCCCGATGAACACCAGTTCCTGACGCATATCGCCGAAAGGCTCCTCCCACTTTTCCATAATACTCTCGCGGGTTTCCGGGTCCTGTGGCCAGTCACTTTCCGGCAGCGCGCGCCAGAAAGTGCCGGCCATACCGTAACGTGCAATGCCCCCGGCCTGACTCCAGTTACCGGCGTGGCGCGGACGCGTGGCCAGCCAGAAAAATCCCTTAGACCTTAACAAGTTGCCACCGCCCCAATCACCATGCACTACGCGATAAAACTTGTCCGGATCAAAGGGGCGGCGGGCAGTGTAGACAAAACTGCTGATGCCATACTCCTGCGTCTCCGGGGTATGCTCTCCTCGCAACTCTTTCAGCCAGCCCGGTGCCTGCTGCGCTCTGGCAAAATCGAAACGATGGGTATTCAGCACGCGGTCCAGCGGCAAACTGCCTGGAGAAATTGGCAGAATTTCCGCCTGCGGATTTAAACTTTTTAGTAATGCCACCACTTCACGCTGCTGAGCGCTGTCGAGTAGATCGGTTTTACTGACCAGCAGCACATCGCAAAATTCTATCTGGTCAATGAGCAGATCCGTAACGCTGCGCTCATCCTCTTCGCCCAGACTCTCCCCGGCCTCCTGAACGCTCCGCGCCTCCTGATATTGACGCATGAAATTGACGCCATCGACTACCGTCACCAGCGTATCGAGCCGCGCAAACTGCGACAAACTCCTCCCTTCCTCATCTTCAAAGGTAAATGTCTCAGCGACAGGCAGCGGTTCAGAGATCCCGCTCGACTCAATGAGCAAATAGTCAAAGCGCCCTGACTGCGCCATTTCGCGCACAGAAATTAACAAATCCTCTCGCAACGTACAGCAAATACAACCATTACTCATCTCCACCAGCTTTTCTTGCTGACGGTCGAGTGTAATCTCATTGGATACCAGTGCTGCGTCGATATTGACTTCACTCATGTCATTGACGATCACTGCCACACGCATTCCCTGGCGGTTATTAAGGATATGATTTAGCACAGTCGTTTTTCCGGCACCAAGGAATCCGGAGAGTACCGTAACGGGTAATAAAGACATGTAGACCTCACGAAGATGAATGCCAAACCAGTGCATTCGGATTTAATGTTATATTATAACATTACAATTATCACTCATTTTCAAGGCCTTTCGTCATGGCTTTGATAAGAAATTGCGTGAAGTCTCGACAGACAGGACGGAGTTTTGCGCAATGAATTGGGGAGGCTGGCAGAGTACGATACACTTAGGCTATTGCTACTTAACATTGAAGCCCTTATGCGTCGTTTACCTTTGTGGATGCTGTTACTGGGCGGTCTGGCTAACGCGGCTACTACCGTGCCCCCCTCACCGCCCGCCAAACCGCTGACGGCCAGCTCGCCAGCCACAACTCAGAACAGTGACATCCGCCAGAGCGGGTTTGTTTATTGCGTGAACGGGATGATCAATACATTCAACCCGCAGAAAGCCAGCAGCGGTCTGATTATTGACACTCTTGCAGCCCAGCTGTACGACCGCCTGCTGGATGTTGACCCTTATACCTACCGCCTGATCCCGGAACTGGCTCAGAGTTGGGAAGTGCTGGATGACGGTGCGACCTACCGTTTTCATCTGCGTAAGGACGTGCCCTTCCAGACCACGCCATGGTTTAAGCCAACCCGTATGATGAACGCTGACGACGTAGTTTTCAGTACCCAGCGCATTATCGATCCGCAAAATCACTATCACAGCGTGAACGGCGACGATTATCCCTATTTTGATAGTCTGCAATTTGCCAACGCAGTGAAAAGCGTGAAAAAACTCGATGATTACACGGTGGAGTTCCGCCTTAACAAGCCGGATGCCTCTTTCCTGTGGCATCTCGCTACCCATTACGCACCCGTTTTATCCGCAGAGTATGCGGATAACTTGCAAAAGAAAGGCAATGAAGAACAAATTGATCGCGAACCGGTAGGCACCGGGCCTTTCCAACTCAGTGAGTACCGCACCGGTCAGTATGTACGGCTGGCGCGAAACGGAGATTACTGGAAAGGCGTACCACGCATGTCACAAGTCGTGATTGATATGGGTGTCGGCGGAACCGGTCGTCTGTCAAAATTGTTGACCGGGGAATGTGACGTGTTGGCCTATCCAGCGGCCAGCCAGCTGTCAATTTTACGCGACGATCCGCGCCTGCGTCTTACGCTGCGCCCAGGTATGAATGTTGCTTATCTGGCATTCAATACCAACAAAGCGCCGCTTAATGATCCGCGTATCCGCCAGGCCATCGCGCTGTCGATAAATAATCAGCGCCTGATGCAATCGATCTACTACGGTACGGCTGAAACCGCTGCCTCTATTTTGCCGCGGGCATCCTGGGCTTATGACAGCAATGCCAAAGTCACGGAATATGACCCAGATAAAGCGCGGCAAATCCTCAAAGATCTCGGTCAGGAAAAACTTACCTTGCATCTGTGGGTGCCTACGGTTTCACAGTCCTATAATCCCAGCCCGCTGAAAACGGCAGAATTGCTGCAAGCCGATCTGGCTCAGGTGGGCATAAAAGTGGTGATCGTGCCGGTCGAAGGCCGTTTTCAGGAGGCCCGTCTGATGGAAATGAACCATGATCTGACGCTGGTCGGCTGGGCGACCGACAGCAACGATCCGGACAGCTTCTTCCGTCCGATGCTGAGCTGCGCAGCAATCCGTTCGCAGACCAACTATGCTCACTGGTGTAACCCTGAATTTGATCAATTATTACGTCAGGGTTTACTGTCACAGCAACTTTCGCAGCGCATCGAATATTATCAGCAGGCACAAAAAATCCTTGAACAACAGCTGCCAGTACTGCCGCTGGCGTCTTCCCTGCGCCTGCAGGCCTACCGTTATGATATTAAAGGATTAGTGCTTAGCCCGTTTGGCAACTCATCTTTTGCCGGAGTCTTCCGCGACAGTGAAACGAGGAAAGCGCCATGATCATCTTCATTATGCGGCGTTTGCTGTTATTGCTGATCACCCTGTTCTTTCTCAGCATCGTGGCATTCAGCCTGAGCTATTTTACGCCCAATGCCCCGCTGCGCGGTGCCTCTTTGTGGGATGCCTATCAGTTCTACTTCACCGGGCTCATGCAGTTTGATTTTGGGGTGTCGAGTATCAATGGTGGAAACATCAGTACTCAACTTAAAGCCGTGTTCCCAGCCACCATGGAACTGTGCGTACTGGCCTTCGCATTTGCTCTGCTCGTGGGGATCCCGCTTGGGATCACCGCCGGTGTGATGAGAGGTAAATGGCCAGACGTCGCCATCAGTACCCTCGCACTGATGGGCTTTTCGATTCCGGTTTTCTGGTTGGCACTGTTGCTGATGCTGTTCTTCTCATTGCAACTCGGCTGGCTGCCGGTTTCCGGGCGGCTTGATCTTCTCTACCAGTTAAAAACAGTTACCGGCCTGACGCTGGTCGATGCTTGGTTATCGGACTCGCAATACCGCCATGAAATGATCGCAAGTGCTATTCGCCACATGATTTTGCCAATTGCGGCTCTGGCCGTCGCGCCAACCACGGAAGTTATTCGTTTGATGCGCATCAGCACCGATGACGTGCTGGCGAAAAACTATGTCAAAGCTGCAGCAACCCGCGGGTTGTCACGTTTTACCATCATTCGCCGCCACGTTCTGCATAATGCCCTGCCACCGATTATTCCTAAGCTGGGCCTGCAATTTTCCACCATGCTGACGCTCGCGATGATCACAGAGATGGTTTTCAACTGGCCCGGGATCGGACGCTGGATGATCAATGCCATTCGTCAACAGGACTATGCCGCAATTTCAGCCGGAGTGATGGTTGTCGGATCGCTGGTGATCGTTGTAAACGTATTGTCGGATATTCTCGGCGCAATGATGAATCCGCTGAAACATAAGGAATGGTATGCCCTACGATAACGTATACCGTGAAAAACAGATGCCAAGCCCGTTCCGCCAGATGTGGAGCATTTTCTATCGCGACACGTTGTCGATGATTGGCTTTTATGGCGTTCTCGGCCTGCTGTTTGTGTGTGTTTTCGGCCATCTGCTGGCACCCTATGCGCTGGACCAGCAATTTCTCGGCTCCCAGTTGCTGCCACCTTCTTGGTCGCGCAACGGTAACGTGGCATTTTTCCTCGGCACTGATGACCTGGGCCGCGATCTGCTCAGCCGGCTGCTCACCGGTGCCGCACCGACTATCGGTGGCGCCGTAGTGGTGACGGTTGCCGCCTCATTAATAGGCATAGTCATTGGGGTTTTAGCTGGGATCACCCGTGGTTTGAAATCCGCCATTCTGAATCACATTCTCGATACCCTGCTTTCCATTCCTTCGCTGTTGCTGGCAATCATTGTGGTCGCCTTCCTCGGGCCACGATTGGAACATGCCATGCTGGCCGTCTGGTTGGCACTTTTACCGCGCATCGCCCGCACTATCTACAGCGCGGTGCATGATGAACTGGAAAAAGAGTATGTCATTGCCGTAAGGCTCGACGGAGCATCAACCTGGCAGATCCTGCGTTATGCGGTACTGCCCAACATCGTTGCCGTACTGGTGACCGAATTCACCCGAGCCCTGTCAATGGCCGTACTCGATATTGCCGCGCTCGGTTTCCTTGATTTGGGTGCTCAACTTCCCTCCCCGGAATGGGGGGCGATGTTGGGTGACTCGCTGGAACTGGTCTATGTCGCGCCCTGGTCAGTGATGCTGCCCGGCGCTGCAATTCTGGTCAGCGTATTGTTGATTAACCTGCTGGGTGACGGAATGCGTCGGGCAATTAATGCGGGGGTGGAATAATGCCGTTACTCGATATCCGCAATCTGACCATTGAGTTTATGACCGCCGACGGCCCGGTTAAAGCGGTTGATCGCGTAAGCATGACCCTCAATGCGGGTGAAATACGCGGCTTGGTAGGTGAATCTGGCTCGGGCAAAAGTCTGATTGCTAAAGCCATCTGTGGCGTAACCAAAGACAACTGGCGCGTGACTGCGGACCGAATGCGCTTCGACGATATCGAATTGATGCATCTTAGCCCGCGTGAACGCCGTAAACTCATCGGGCAAAACATCTCGATGATTTTCCAGGAGCCCCAATCCTGCCTGGATCCATCTGAAAGCATTGGGAAACAGCTAATACAGGCTATTCCCGGCTGGACATACAAAGGCCGCTGGTATCAACGATTCCGCTGGCGCAGACGGCGCGCCATTGAACTGCTGCACCGCGTCGGCATCAAAGATCATAAAGATATTATGGCCAGCTTCCCTTATGAGCTGACGGAGGGTGAATGCCAGAAAGTCATGATCGCGATTGCACTGGCTAACCAGCCGCGTCTGCTGATTGCCGATGAACCCACCAATGCCATGGAACCGACCACCCAGGCACAGATTTTCCGGCTGTTGTCGCGGCTCAATCAGAACAACAACACGACGATTTTACTGATCAGCCATGACCTGCAGATGATGAGTAAATGGGCTAACCGGATTAACGTTCTCTATTGCGGACAGACCGTTGAAAGCGCTGCGTGCGAAGAACTGTTGATTGCTCCCCACCACCCTTACACACAGGCACTTATTCGCGCGATGCCCGACTTTGGCCGCTCTTTGCCCCATAAAAGTCGTCTCAATACTCTGCCAGGTGCCATTCCTTCACTGGAACATTTGCCCATTGGTTGCCGCCTTGGACCACGTTGCCCTTATGCGCAGAAAAAATGCATTGAGACCCCTCGTCTGCGCCTGGTGAAAACCCATGCCTTCGCCTGTCATTTCCCGCTGAACATGGAGGAGCAATAATGGCCGAGACTTTGCTGGAAGTGCGTAACCTGAGAAAGACCTTCCGTTATCGCACAGGCCTGTTCCGTAAGATGGATCTGGATGCCGTCAAGCCGGTCAGCTTCACCCTGCGCGAGCGTCAGACACTGGCCATTATTGGTGAAAATGGTTCAGGAAAATCGACCCTCGCCAAAATGCTGTCAGGTATGATTGAGCCGTCAGACGGTGAAATCCTTATTGATGATCATCCTCTGGCTTATGGCGACTACCGTTTTCGCAGCCAACAGATCAGGATGATTTTTCAGGATCCCAACACCTCTCTCAATCCGCGACAACGCATTGGCCAACTGCTGGAGGCCCCGCTGCGTCTAAACGGTGAACTTGATGCCCTTCAGCGCGAGCAACGTATCAACCAAACTCTCCGAATGGTCGGCATGTTGCCGGATCATGCCTATTACTATCCCCATATGCTGGCTTCAGGCCAGAAACAACGTGTGGCGCTGGCCCGTGCTCTGATCCTGCAGCCCAAGGTGATTATTGCTGATGAAGCACTTGCTTCGCTGGATATGTCAATGCGTTCGCAAATTATCAACATGATGCTGGAGTTGCAGGAAAAACAGGGTATTTCGTACATCTACGTGACTCAACATCTTGGCATGATGAAACACATTAGCGATCAGGTGATTGTCATGCATGACGGTGAAGTCGTTGAACGTGGTAATACCGCTGAAGTCCTGGCTGCACCGCTGCACGACCTGACAAAGAGGTTAATATCCAGTCATTTTGGGGAAGCGCTGACCGCCGATGCCTGGCGTCGCGATGGCAAGAAGCCTTGATTCATTTGAACTTCCAGAACCATTCACATCACAGCAGCCCTCTTTCGGGCTGTTTTTTTGCTGGCATCAGCCACGCCGGGTTTCTTATCGCTTTCTGCCGTGATATTCAGGTTTACTATTCTTTTTAGCTATTATTTATCGCTTAACATTATTTTATCTGGCAGCGCGTATCGGCAAGGATAGGGTCTGAAATTTTGCCTGATGCAAAGGACCCGATCATGGAACAACAGCGCCGCGCCGTGCACAACGGCTGGTATCACGAAACACAATCCAGCCAGCAGGGACATCTGCCGACAGACACTCAGGCAGCGCGGGTAGAGGATCGCTTTTTGCTCGGGCTGGATAAGCCACTTGAACCATCATTACGCCGCCTGTTTACTGAAAATGAGGGGTTGTTGAAGGCGTCACGCGCATGTTATGCCTGTCTTTTTCCAGAACGAGTAGAATTATCACGCAAGGTGTCATTATCACTCTATGACCGTCTTAGCAGTGCCCTGACAGTAGCTCAGGTCACTGGTGTGCAACCTCTTTGTAGCCACTACGCTGCCCGTCTCGCCCCGCTCGCCAGCCCTAATGCTTCCCGTGAAAGTAATATCCGCCAGACCCACATCACACAGTTTGCCCGCCTGCTCGCCACTCAGCCAACACTCATAACGCCACCTATGTTAGAGCAACTGAGTGATGTCGGTCTCAGCACCCAGGATATTGTTACCTTTATTCAACTGATCGGTTTTGTCAGCTATCAGGCGCGTGTTCTGGCCATTCTGGGGGCATTACGGGGACGTGTGGCGGCCGTATTGCCGGGCTTTCATGCTCCGGAATCCTGCGTTCAACAAGGGTTTTCGCTGACGTTGCGCCAGTGGCAGGCGCGTTTACCGGAGGTTGACCCGGCCACAGCCAGTAAACATCAGCAAGATGTGCTGGATCTCATCGCACCCGATGCCCGTTCCTCATCGTTTTATCGTCTGCTGGTGCAGGATGCTCCCTCTCTTAGTGAATTCTCTGCCGTGTTTAATCACGTGATGCACGTCCGTGAGCCGCGTAAAGCTCCCTGGCGTGAACTGGCAGCCGTCGCTACATCGCGGCTTAATGGCTGTCTGTACTGCGCAGGGATTCATGGCCGTTCTTATTTACAGGCAGGGGGGGAGGAGCAGCAAATAAACGGGCTATTTAGTGAACAAGACAGTCTTCATCCTGCTAATCAAAAGGGGGATAACAGCCCTGAGCAGGTTTTATTGTTGGCCACCTCAGCGCTGACACGCACGCCTGAAAGATTTAACGCCAATGAACTGCATGCTCTTTCGGATGCGGGTTACAGTGCCGCGCAATCACTGGATATTCTGCTTACCACCGCGCTGTTTGCCTGGTCAAACCGATTGATTCAGACCTTAGGTGATACCACGGCACCTTAAGGTGGCTTTTTCTTCGCATTATTCTGGCCCGGTATACCCGGGCTAATTACCCCCACGCCTTCTATCTCTGCCGCCTGTAACCTCCATAAGTCGTACGAATCTTCTTTTCTAGCTAAAATTTAGTGTTAAAAAGTGAGGTAGGTCACACTACAATCGACGGCCAATTTGTAAATGTGCTTTCCGCACTGAAAGCAATTCGGAAAACTCCGCCTTGAAATTAATTCACCACGTTTATGCTCCATTTATTCACAGAATACCCAACACATTCACTAAGATTTTTCTAAAATGCCAGATTATCCGCAACAACCCGCCTGGTTTATTATTCATACGATAGATTCATTTGCTGTACAGCTAAAACATAATTTTTAATTCTGCATAACATTTCGAACATAGTTTCATCAGGCTGAATTGGTTATATGTAACGGGATATGTCAAACTCCTTGCCTCATTTACGAAGATAGGGAACATTACCCGCCGTCATCCCATCTTATAACAATGCAAAGGGTGCTTAATTTGCGCCACTTTTGCGTCTCCTGTCGTTCAGGACAGGGAGTGATAAACAGAGGTACTTGTGTCAACAGCAAACAAAAACACATCGAAGGATGAAAGCGTCAGTCTGAATGCTTTCAAACAACCTAAAGCGTTTTACCTGATCTTCTCTATCGAACTCTGGGAACGGTTTGGTTACTACGGCTTGCAGGGGATCATGGCGGTTTACCTGGTCAAACAACTTGGCCTGAGTGAAGCAGAGTCCATCACCCTGTTCTCATCATTCAGTGCGCTGGTTTATGGCTTTGTAGCCATCGGCGGCTGGTTGGGCGACAAAGTACTGGGTTCAAAACGCGTCATCGTTCTGGGCGCGATCGTTCTTGCGTTAGGTTATTCCTTCGTTGCGTACTCCAACCACGAAGTCTTCTGGGTCTATCTCGGTATGGCAACTATTGCCGTAGGTAGCGGTCTGTTCAAAGCAAACCCATCCTCATTGCTTTCAACCTGCTACGAAAAAGATGACCCGCGTCTCGATGGCGCATTCACTATGTACTACATGTCGGTCAACATCGGCTCGTTCTTCTCTATGCTGGCCACCCCGTGGTTAGCTGCCAAGTATGGCTGGAGCGTCGCGTTCTCCCTCAGCGTCGTGGGTATGTTGATCACCATCGTGAACTTCATGTTCTGCCGCAAATGGGTAAAACGTCAGGGTTCAAAACCAGACTTCGAACCGTTGCAGTTCAAGAAACTGCTGATGGTTTTGGTCGGCGTTGTGGCACTGGTGTTCATTTCCAGCTGGTTGCTGCATAACCAAACCATTGCTCGTATGGTGCTGGCCGTGGTTTCTATCGGCATTATCATAGTTTTTGCGAAAGAAACGTTCGCAATGCAGGGCATTGCCCGCCGTAAGATGATCGTGGCTTTCCTGCTGATGATGGAAGCCGTGGTGTTCTTCGTGCTGTACAGCCAGATGCCTACTTCCCTCAACTTCTTCGCGATCCACAACGTTGGACACGACCTGCTGGGTATCAGCTTCCAGCCTGAACAGTTCCAGGCGCTTAACCCATTCTGGATCATGGTTGCCAGCCCAATTCTGGCAGCGATTTACACCAAAGTGGGTGACCGTATGCCGATGCCGCATAAGTTCGCCATCGGCATGGTGTTGTGTTCCGGTGCCTTCCTTGTGTTGCCGTGGGGTGCCAGTGTGGCCAATGAGCACGGGATTGTTTCCGTAAACTGGCTGGTATTGAGCTATGCCCTGCAGAGTATTGGTGAACTGATGATTTCTGGTCTGGGTCTGGCGATGGTGGCACAGTTGGTTCCACAGCGTCTGATGGGCTTCATCATGGGTGCCTGGTTCCTGACAACCGCTGCCGCTGCAATCATTGCCGGTTACGTTGCCAGCCTGACTGCAGTACCTGCCGATATTCAGGACAGCCATGCGTCACTGGCGATTTACAGCCACGTCTTCCTGCAGATTGGCATTGCCACCGGCATTATTGCTCTGCTGATGCTGCTGACTGCCTCTAAGCTGCACCGCATGACGCTGGATCGTGACGATGATGACAAAGCACATGAGCTGGCTGCTGCTAAGTGATCACTGAATAGGTTTCCCCCCACAACGAACGCCTCTGCAGAGAGGCGTTTTTTTTGTGTTAATGAAAGGCATCTTGAACGGGATAACGGCTTAACCGAGGAAATAGCGCCCTTTTCCCGCCTGCTTGGCGCGATACATTGCAGCGTCAGCGCGAGCCATTAGCGTATCGGGTAACTGATGCTGCCTGGCACGTCCAAAGCAAACACCAATACTGGCAGACAGCGTGACCGGTATGCCTGCCACTGTTTTGATATTACCCAGTGCGGCTAACAGACCGTTGCAGATCTGACTGACGTCGCTTTCACTCTGTTCTAGCTGATGTAATAAAATGGTGAATTCATCCCCGGCCAGACGCGCCACAATATCCTGAGTGCGGACATTATCCCGCAGCACATGACCAAAAAATTTCAACACCAGATCACCGAATTCGTGGCCGTAGGTATCGTTATAGGTCTTGAAATTGTCGATATCCAGAAACAGCAGTGCTATGTCACGGTCGGCATTTTTTTGCTGACTGACCAGATAGTCAAGCGATTGCTGGAAGGCACGGCGGTTGGGCAGACCGGTCAGGGCATCGTGATTAGCCTCATATTCCAGTTGTGCTTTGTACTGCACATTCTCCAGACTGAAGATAAAGCTCTGGACCAGCGCGGCCAGATCGCACAGAGTTTGTAAATCCTCATGGCTCCAGGCCCGGATTTTATCATCGACCAGACACAGCGCTCCCAGCGCCACACCTTCCCGTGATAATAGCGGGCACCCCGCATAGAAGACGATATGTGGAGATCCAGTCACCAGCGGATTATCATGAAAACGCAGATCCAGCCGGGCATCCATCACTATCATGGGTTCTGGCTTTAAAATAGTGTGTCCACAAAAAGAGGTATCGCGCGGGGCTTCGTTAAAATCGATACCGGCAAAAGAGAGAAACCACTGTCTGTCTGCATCAATGAGCGAAACCAGCACCGCTTTAACCTGAAAATGCCGGGCGGCCAGACGGGTGATGCGATCAATCTCTTCGACCCTGGGCATGTCGAGAATGCCCAGCGAAGCCAGTAAACTCAGGCGCGCCGTTTCGTCAACAGCCAGTTGCGGAACTACCATAATGCGTTCTCAATTTAGATCGGGGCATCTGGCGAGTTTACTGCTTTTGGCGGCAAAGCCGCCGGAAATAGCAGATTAGGCGAAAAAAATCAGAATAGTGACAGATCAAATTTCGCGTGATAAACCAACATTCAGAACCTGTTCTATCTTTACAGCGAGCTTACCCAGTTAACATGCGTCGCATCACGGTGCCCCTCCAGTTTCCCGGCCAGACGAAATTTTTCACGCATCTCTTTGGGCGTAGCGCCATAAAATTCATTGAAATAGCGGCGTAAAGCGCTTAGCTCAAGGCCGCACTGGCGCGCTATTGCCGCCAGGCTGTGGTCCGACATGGAGGACGAGCGCAGCAGGCGTTTGGCAAGTAACAGACGACGACTGCGGACAAACTGCGCAATTCCGCCCAGCGGTTCAAACAGTCTGTATAGTGCCGATCGGGAAATTGCAAAGGTCTTGCACAAAGCATCGACGCTGACGGGCGATGCAATATGCTTTTCGATATGCAAACAGATGCGCTCCAGACGCGCACTTTGTTCGAAAGGATGCTCGACTTTTTTACCGGCCACCAGATGCAAAGTTTGCAGGAATACCGCGGCGGCGCCTTCGCCGGTGCTCAGCACCTCCTGCTCCGTCATCTGATCGAAAACCTGTACCATAGTGGCAAAATGGTTACGTAAGATGATATTCACCGGTGAAGAGGCAGGAATGTGCTTACCATGCAGCGATGCAATATCTACATTAAAATGCAGGCTGTGTTTGGGCATAATGATGTATTGATACGTACAAAGACGCGGTTTTACCTCCCCCGGATAGACACGTATTTGAATGGGCTGTGACATATCCTGAATCAGGATATCTCCCTGCACCATCTGGTTACGTCGCCCAAAACATTGCACATCCATCCCACCGATAATCACGATAAAAATCACGATGTGATCGGGCATGGAAAACAGGTTGCCATACTGCCGGTTGATATCATGTTCGCTGACAGTCAACACGCCGCCAATCACCCGGCCAAAATTATAGCCCGTCACCCCCCAGTCAAAACCCTCGCAGGTGTTATCCGGCAATTCCAACTTAAACCCTGCGCTTGACATACCGTCTTCCCACTCATAAAAGCGGGTTTCGAAATCCTGGTAAATATTGGCTGAATCCACAATTTTCCGCGAAGAAGAATCGGTCATTTCCACACCATATATTAAGAATATTCCTAAAAGATAATCTACCCCGCCTCGTGAAATCAATAGAATAAATAACGTCAGCCTTAGCCGACGTTATTTTTGCTGTATATAACGATTTTTAGGGAAAATAGAAATCGGCCACGGTGCGAAATACCGTTAAGCGGTTCTTCTCCATCAGCATCATATGAGTGGCCTCACCTATCTCTACCCAGCGCCGCTCAGGAGACGAGGTTAAGGCAGTAAAGTAGTGATTCATCAGACGCAGCGGGACATCCGCATCCCACTCGCCATGCACCAGCAGTACCGGCCGGGTGATCTCCTGTGGCTGATAGAACGGCCGGTTAACGCTCCAGAAGTCACGCACATCCTGAATTGTGCCATTTACAGCCCGCATGGCGGGTGGCTGATAATGGTTGCTCTTAGGATCTTCTGCCAGAGACGCTGCTGCCCAGGCCTCAAACCAGCCCGGCGGAATCAACGTTTCACGATGTTCAGCCGGTGCGGCGCTGACCCAGCGCATTTTACTTTCGCCCACGGCAACGTGGCGGTATGCCCCCAGCTTGCCACCTTCATCAATCCTCGCCCCCTGGTCGTTTAACCACTGGGGTGCCAGTAGCACCAGCCGGTTCACCTTGTCATTATTGCGGCTGGTATAGGCCCCGGCGACGGTGCCGCCCCAGGACATACCGAAGATCTGCACCCGTTCCAGCCCAAGTGATTGCCGAACCCACTCAACCGCGTGTGCCAGATCGCGAACGCCAATTTCGGTGCCATACAGCGGGGGGTTATCGTCCGGCGGCGCCTCCATTTCCACCGGCCGGGTTGAATGACCATAGCCACGCACGTCGACGGCGTAAACGTTCAGCCCCCGCAGTGCCAGCGCATCCATAAACGAAAGTCCGTCAAGCCGTACGTCATACAAACTGCCGGATGAGTAAGTGGCGCCGTGCACCATTACCAGCGTGTTATCCGTCGTATATTCGCTCTGCGAGCGCAGATATTTCCGCCGCAGATGCAGACTGACTCCCGGCGTGTCACTGTCGATCATGATAGATTCAGCGACAATATCGTCGATATTGAAAACAGGTTTAGTTTTGATATTCATTGGATTTGCCTTGTCTGAGGATTTCACAGAAATTGCCAGTGGAAAGTGTCAACCTCTCGGGTGACCCGCCCCGCCGAACTGGAGGCAAAGTGCGGACTGAACCAGATGGCCTGGCGCTCTGCGGCATATTGCAACCCCCACAGGCGCGAGGCACGAGCAGACCCTGCAAATTCGCAATACATTGAATTAAGTTCTGGATAATAAACCTGCAACGGATGATGCATCAGATCGCCGGCGAAAAAGGCCTCTTCCCCTTCTGATTCAATGCTTACGGACATATGGTCAAGGCTATGTCCTGGTGTCGGAATAAAAGTTACACCTTTGAGCACTTCCCCACCGCCACGCGCCACCATCCGCGCCTGACCTGCACTGATCACTGGCAGAACACTGTCGGCAAACACACCAAGACTGGGAATATTCGCTTTATTGTGGCTGGCCGCAGACCCGTAGTATTCCACCTCGGTACCTGACATCAGGTAAGTGGCATTCGGAAAGGTCGGCACCCATTTGCTGTTCAACCACCTTGTATTCCAACCGACATGATCAACATGTAAATGGGTCAAGAGTACATAATCGATATCGCCAGGATTCACGCCCGCAAGAGCCAACTGTGCCAAAAAATCTGTTTGCAGGTGGTGAAAAACCAGGTTGTGCGGACGCTCTTTATCATTACCTGACGCCGTGTCCACCAGCAATGTGAAGCCGGGAGACTGGACCAGCCAACAGTGCGTGCTCTGCACCAGCGTATTCTCATCTGCATCCAGATTTTCCGGGACCAGCCATGCGCGATGCTTTTCCAGCGCAGCAGGCTGCCAGTTTTCGCCAAATAGCCTGGCGGGATCCGCGCCTCTTAACGTCAGCTCATCAATACGGGTGATTTTCAGATCCCCGACGTAAAAAATATTCTCTGCACGTTTCATTGCGTACCTTCACTTGTGTAGTGGGTGAAAGCATCGTATAAATCCATTAACCATTACTCAAATCGATGCCATTCATGACAACTATCGATCATTTCAATTTACGAAATTTTGACCTGAACTTGCTGATTGCCTTTGATGCGATGATGGAGGAGCTGAACGTCACCCGCGCAGCCGCACGCCTGAAAATCCAACAACCCGCGATGAGCCACTCACTGAAAACGCTGCGTATGCTTTTTGGCGATGAATTGTTTGTTCGTGTCGGTCAAACCATGAAACCCACCGCGCGGGCTCGTAGTCTGGCCAGCCGCGTCAGATCCGTTTTGCAAAAGGCTGAGGATGCACTGGCGTTCAGCGAACAATTTTCCCCTCTGACCGAACAGCGCACCTTCCATCTCGGTTTCTCAAGCGAGTTGGAAGTACATTTGTTGCCCGAACTGATGGCACATTTACGGGTAGTCGCACCGGGTATCCGTCTGGTTGCCCGCCACGCCGAGCGTCAAAATTTGCATGCCCTGCTCGATAACGGCGAGATCGATTTGGCCGTCGGTTGTTTTGGTGAGCAAGCGCAATGGCATCGCAGCGAAATTCTGTTCGAAGAGCAGCTGGCCTGCTGCTTTAATCCGGCACTGATGCCCTTCAGCTCGCCGATTCAAATCCAGGACTACCTCACTCACCCTCATGCCCTGATGTCGTTCAGCGGCAGCCTGATGGGATGCATTGAAAATGCCTTTAACCGCGCCGGAGCAACGCTGAATGCTGTCTTTTCCGCGCCAAACTTTCTGGCTCTGCTCTCTTTCGCCCAACATTCACCGGTGCTGGTCACGCTGCCAAGCCGCATTGCCGGACGCTACTGTGCAATGTTCGGGCTGGTGCTGTGCCCCGTTCCCCTCAAAGTAGAGGTTTTTCCAAATTCTGTGGTCTGGCCGGTTAATGTCGATAGCGACCCGGCACTTGAATGGTTAAGAGAGCAAATCAGGGTGGTTAATCAGCGCATTGAACCGGCAGACGTTGTGACACATTAATGCGATAATTGCTGGGAATTGGATAACCGTTATTTCTGCGAGATTCCACATTTGCTACGCTTTAGATACCACTACCTTCGCAAAATAACAGGATATCAACGATGGATAATAAGAAAGTCCTGGATGAGGGACGGCAGTTAAAACGCCTTAATGCCGAAACGCGCCGGCAATCACATATGTATAAATGGTTTGCATTTATCGCCGCACTCGATTGCACCTTGGTTATTTTCTATGATCAGGATATGCGTAATATCGTCTTTTCGGCCGGGGTATGCATAGTCTGTACATTCCTGTGGATCAAAGGGCGTAACCAGTCGCGCAAGTACCGTCGGGAATGGAATGAGAAATTTAGCCCTAAAGATAAATTACCCTGACATTTTCCGTACAACTTCCCGCTCAACAATGCAGCCGAAAACCTTATCGGATCAACTGATCGATAATCCTCCGCATAAAATATCGCTTACCTGACTTAGCGCATGATAAGTGATTGAATTTAAAAATTTAAAAACTACTGTAATCTTCTCACCTGAATGTGAGTAATAATTACAATATTGTTTGATTTCTCCCGGTTCTCTATATTCTGCGTTGGGTTATCCCATCGCCCTGAAAGACGCCTATTCTGCTCAGGATTATTAACTCATGTTTACTGATATTGCGATATACCAGGCAGTTCTCGACGCACTTACAGAGGCGACCGTCCTGAAGGATGATGAGCGCAAATTGGTTTTTCTAAATCAAAAAGCCTGCGAGTTGTTTGGTCGTCGCCGGGAGGATCTTATTGGCAAGGATATCTCATTCTTTACCGAAGATATTCAGTCGGCCCGCCAGCGCGAACGTGATATAGCCGTGTTAATGACCGGAGAGAAAAACGTCAATGAGGAAATGCTCATTGATGCTAATGGAAAAAGCCGCACCGTACTGGTACGTAAAACACGCCTCACGCTTGAACATCGCCACTTCATTCTGACGTCAATAATGGATATTTCCCTGTTGCGCAGTTCTGAAGCGCAGATCCGTTATCTTGCCCGCCATGATGTGCTGACCGGTTTACCCAACCGCACTGCCCTCAATGAGGATCTGAGCCAGATTGCTGCCCAGCGCATGTACCGTCCTGAGCCTTACGCACTCTTTCTGCTCAATCTCAACGAATTCAACTACATCAATGATACCTATGGCTATCAGGCCGGTGATGCGATTTTATCTGAGTTCGGTCAACGCTTGCGTAATGAAACCGGGAATACCGGTACCGTATCGCGCATTGGCGGCGATGAGTTCGCGATAGTTTTACGTAACAGTCCGACGCAGGAGCAGGCAAATAATCTGGCGCTGGAAATTCTGGTAATGATGCGTCAGCCCTTCAGCCTGACTCGCGCCAATCCGATGGTAACGCTCTCTTTAGGGATCGTGATGTTTGGCGCTGAAAATATTACCGCCGGCGAGATCATGCGCCGCGGAAATACCGCTTTACTGGATGCCAAACAGCGCGGAAAAAATAAGTTCTCTTTCTACTCAGAACTGCTGGATGCCAGCAGCGTCAGTAAACGTATTATGGTCAAGGCGCTGGCAGAATCCCTGGCAAAAGAGGGTGATCTGACCTGCGTTTACCAACCCATCTTGCGCAGCGCCGATGAAAAGGTGGTCTGCGTTGAGGCGCTAGCTCGCTGGAAGCACGGCGTACTGGGCGCCGTCTCACCGGTACAGTTTATCGCCTTGGCCGAAGAGACCGGGATGGTGATTCAACTGGGAGAAATTATTTTACGGCAGGCTTGCCGGCAGATTAATGGCTTCAACGCACTCAATCTGGCGATTAACGTTTCAGCGGTACAATTGGGAGAGGCTAATTTTGCCGACAGAATCCTGACCTTGCTCGGCGAAGAAGGTTTCCCGGCCAACCGTCTGGAGCTGGAGCTGACTGAAACATCCGTCATGAATGCTAACTCCACCAGCCTTACGCACCTGGTCCGCCTGCGCAAAGCCGGGGTAAAAATCTCACTGGATGATTTCGGTACCGGCTATTCCAGCCTCAGTTTATTGAAAGACATTGCCGTTGACAGCGTAAAAATCGACCGTTCGTTTGTGCAATATGTCACAGAAGTGAATGATACTGCCGCCATTGTTTCCGCCGTCTCACAGCTTGGAAATAAAATGAAGCTGAACGTTATTGCTGAAGGCGTTGAAAACCAGTTGCAAAAATCTTTCCTAATATCAGCGGGTTGTTCGCATCTGCAAGGATATCTTTTCTCCCGGCCGGTACCGGTCGATGTGCTGCGTAGCCTGTTAGACAACGAATTGAATATGCTGCGTGGGGGATGATATAAGCTTGGTAAATAACTTATTTCCCGCGATGAATTCTTTCAATTGGCATCATCCCCTGCTTTGCTGACATGATCGCTGGCATACATTTTGCCGTCGAAGGAAGTTATTCATGTCATCGTTTTCAGGTATTTGGGTCCCACTGGTCACGCCTTTTCATCAGGGTGAGATTGATTTCCCGGCCTTACAGACGCTTTGTACCCATTTGCTTAAAAAAGGCATTGATGGCGTGGTGGTGTGCGGAACAACCGGTGAAGCGCCAATGCTGACCGACGAGGAGCAGCTTTTAGTGCTCGATGCGGTACTTAACATTGTTCCCGGGCATCAGGTGGTGATGGGGCTGTCCGGAACCCATCTGCCGTCGGTCCGTGCCATGCAGGCGTCGATTTTACAGCGACCGATTGCCGGTATTTTGCTCCCAGCGCCTTACTATATTCGCCCCTCGCAAGCGGCGCTGGCGGCATGGTTCACTGAACTGGCCGACCATTCAACGGTTCCGATCATCGTCTACAACGTTCCCTACCGTACCGGCATCCATCTGGAACTTGAAACACTGCGTCAGCTGGCTGTTCACCCGAAAATCGT
The DNA here is from genome assembly GCA_946478305.1 of uncultured Enterobacterales bacterium. Taxonomy (GTDB): domain Bacteria; phylum Pseudomonadota; class Gammaproteobacteria; order Enterobacterales; family Enterobacteriaceae; genus Ewingella. The sequence goes on along the minus strand of CAMLBO010000010.1, from coordinate 25,478 downwards.
CGCGGTGAAAGATTGCGGAGGGAGCCTTGAGCTCACGCTCTCACTGATTGCCGATGGCCAGTTGGACGTACTGTGTGGAGAAGATACACAGATATTCTCCACGCTTTGTCTTGGCGGCAGCGGCGCTATTGCGGCATCCTCCCATCTGTTCACTGAGCAATTTGTAGTGTTAATTGAACAGATAAAGGTGGCCGATCTGGCTGGCGCTCGTCAGACCTTCTTTACACTGCTGCCCATGATGCGCCTGATGTTCAGTGCACCTAATCCGACGGCGATTAAATATGCACTGTCATTACAGGGGTTACTGCAAAATGAACTGCGCGCACCGTTATTACCTGCACCTGAAAGTGTGGAACGCGCAGTGCGTGAGCATTTGAAACTCCATTCGCGCTAACAGCACGAATTAGTCACTGACAATTTTCACTGGCGGCCCTAGGATAGTGGCAGCTCTTTACCCTGTGCAGCCCTGTCTTTCGATGCTGCGGCTGCAAGGCCTGTGTGACAATTGTTCAAACTTACGGAGTTTGTATGAAACTTTATTATAAAGCCGGTGCCTGTTCCCTTTCCCCGCACATTATTCTGCGCGAAGCCGGGCTGGATTTCAGCATCATTAAGGTTGATTTGGCGACCAAGAAAACCGAAAGCGGAGATGATTTTCTTGCTGTAAACCCAAAAGGTCAGATCCCTACGCTGGAACTTAACGATGGCAGCATCCTGACTGAAGGTGTGGCGATCGTACAGTATCTGGCTGACCAGAAACCGGACCGCCAATTGTTGCCAGAAGTAGGTACGCTGGCGCGCTATCACGCACTGGAGTGGCTAAACTACATTGCCACTGAACTGCATAAAGGCTTTAGCCCACTGTTCAATCCGAAAACACCGGAAGAGTTCAAAGCGCTGACCCGCGAAGCGCTGGCGAAGAAATTTGCCTACGTGAATGATTCCCTCAAAGGACATCAGTACTTACTGGGTGCACGCTTCAGCGTAGCCGATGCCTATCTGTTCACGGTGATGGGTTGGGCGAAAGCGCTGAAGTTTGATCTGAGCGCACTGACTGATTTGAACGCGTATCTGGATCGCGTGGCAGCACGCCCGGCTGTTGATGCGGCTCTGGTTGCTGAAGGTCTGAAATAAGTTTTAGTTCGCCCTACAATCAAAAACGCCCCGTACTGAGTCAACCGGGGCGTTTTTTATTTTTTCTCGAACACGTTGTTTATTAAAGTTTAATGGCCGGAAAATGATGCTCTGGTTTCACCATCTTATCCTGAGCCGCAACCACCTGCAGTTCATATTCGCCCATCGCGTGCGTTGCCAGCATCACTTCATATACCGCCGCCGTCACATGCTCAAGGGCTTTATCCAGCGCTTCGCCTTTGAGTAAATTAACCAGCAGCAAGCCGCTGGTTAAGTCACCCACGCCAACCGGCTGGCGCACACCAAAATCAACTAATGGACGGTCAATATGCCAGGCTTCATCGGCAGTCACCAATAACATCTCAAACCGATCGCTGTGGTATCCGGCACGGCTGAGGTGTTTCACAAGCACGATTTTAGGCCCTTTGGCGATCAGTTCGCGCGCCGTCGCGACGGCTTCTTCCACGTTGTGAACGGTATGACCGCCAAGCAGTTCAAGTTCAAGCAAATTCGGGGCAATAATATCGCAGTTGATCAACGCTTCTTTGCAGTGAAACTCTGCCACGCCCGGCGCGACAATGCAGCCTTTCTCCGGATGCCCCATCACAGGATCGCAGAAATACCAGGCATCGGGATTAGCCGCTTTCACCTGACGGACGATCTGCAAAATACTCTGCCCCTGCTCCGGCGAACCAATGTATCCACTCAATACCGCGTCACAATCTTTCAGACGGTCAATATCAGCGATACCCTGCGCGATTTCTGTCAGATGGCTGGCTGGCATAACGCAACCGGTCCAATGACCGTACTGCGTATGGTTGGAAAATTGCACCGTATTAAGCGGCCAAACGTTTACGCCCATGCGGCGCATAGGAAATTCTGCCGCGCTGTTGCCGGCATGACCAAAAACGGTGTGTGACTGAATAGAAAGAATATTTTTCATGGCAAGTCCCGATACTGACGTCATCGGTGGATGGCGCATTGGCATAGTATTTGATAGATCAGCTTAAAATAAAGGGGCTGAATAGCCCCTTGTAAATGCAGTGGATCTTATTTCCAGATCAGCAGACTGTAATTCTTTTTACCACGGCGCAACAGTGCATAACGGCCGAACAGGCGATCGCTTTCACTAAAACGGTATTCCGGGTCAGTCTGCTTTTCACCGTTGAGGCTAATAGCATTGGAAGAGATCATGGTACGGGCCTGCCCACGAGAAGGGGCCATATCGCCGGTAACCAGCGCCTGTTGCAGATCGGCTTCAGCATCCAATGTGACGACGGGCATACCATCTTGTTCCAACTGCGCCAGGTCGGCCTCGGTCATTTCACTTAATGCACCAGAGAACAGGCTTTCGGTAATACGGCGTGCGGCAGCCAGGCCTTCTGCACCGTGAACCATACCGGTCACTTCTTCGGCCAGAACATACTGGGCGCGTGGTGCCTTACCGCTGTTTTTATCTTCTTCTTCCAGCGCATTGATCTCTTCGATACTCATGAATGTGAAGAACTTCAGGAAACGGTAAACATCGGCATCAGCGGTATTGATCCAGAACTGGTAGAACTTGTACGGGCTGGTTTTCTTCGGATCCAGCCAGACTGCACCACCTTCGGTCTTACCGAATTTGGTGCCATCCGCTTTGGTGATCAGCGGAACCGTGAGGCCGAAGACCTGCTTCTGGTGCATACGACGGGTTAGGTCGATACCTGAGGTGATGTTACCCCACTGGTCGGAACCACCAATTTGCAACTCGACTTTATGGCGACTGTAAAGCTCAGAGAAGTCGTAACCCTGCAACAGGTTGTAAGAGAACTCGGTGAAGGAGATACCGCTGTCATCGCGATTCAGACGCTGTTTCACCGCTTCTTTGTTAATCATCTGATTAACGGAGAAGTGCTTACCAATGTCGCGCAGGAAGGTCAGCACGTTCATGCCACCAAACCAGTCGTAGTTATTGGCGGTGATGGCGCTATTTTCGCCACAGTTGAAATCCAGGAACGGTGAAACCTGATGGCGAATTTTTTCCACCCACTCGTTCACGGTTTCATTGGTATTAAGCTTACGCTCGGTGGCCTTAAAGCTCGGATCACCAATCAGACCTGTGGCTCCGCCTACCAGCGCGACCGGTTTATGGCCGTTAAGCTGGAAGCGCTTCAGGCAAAGCAAAGGCACCAGATGACCCAAATGCAAGCTGTCTGCGGTAGGATCGAAACCGCAATAGAGTGCAATTGGCCCTTGCGCCAGTCGCTCTGCTAACGCTTGTTCATCCGTCACCTGGGCAATGAGGCCCCGCTCTTGCAGTTGTTTAATCAGGTTGCTGCTCGCCATCAAAGACTCCATTTATTATTTACTGAACCTGTGCAGATTCATGTCTGGCATCATGCCGCGCATGTGCCTTTTCTCTCACCATTACGGGGAACGACATAGAATAAAGCGCTCGTCGTCCCAGCGCTAGGGAATCGAGTGATTTTTCGTGGTTCAGGGAGCGAGGCGGTCTATTTTCCAACCAGTTTCTTTCTCAGCGGCGTCGCGCTGATAAATGAACCGATCGTGCAGACGGTGTTCACCGCCCTGCCAGAACTCCATGGATGCCACGTTTACTCGAAAACCGCCCCAGAAACTCGGCAGGGGCACTTCGCCTTGGCTAAATTTCTGTTTGAGTTCAAGGAATTTACTTTCCAGTACACCACGTGCAGATATGCGGCTGGATTGCTGAGACACCCACGCGCCAATCTGGCTATCTTTAGGGCGGCTGGCAAAGTACTTCATCACTTCAAAAGTAGATAGTCGCTCGGCCTGGCCGAGCACAATCACCTGACGGTCCAGCATATGCCAAGGGAACAGTAAACTGATGTGACTATTGTTGGCCAATTGCTGCGCCTTACGGCTCCCCAGATTGGTATAAAATACCAGCCCTTTTTCGTCATAATGTTTGAGCAATACGATGCGCTGGAAAGGTTGCCCGTGCTCATCAACCGTGGCAACGACCATCGCGGTAGGATCGGCGAGTTTGGCTTCACAAGCCTGTTTCAGCCAGCGCTCAAACAACGACAGAGGCTCAGCGGGGAGATCGGCACGACGCAGACCACCGCGGGTGTATTCACGGCGGGAGTCTGCTACATCAAATTCATTATTATCAGTCATATGAGTTCAGTACGCGACAAAGTGAGGTAGGCGCTATTCTGCGCCTGACGCGTCAGGATCTCAATCTTCCTGACACGTCATTGCGGGGCAAAGAAAAAAGGGGGATCGTTGTTTAACGACTATTTCTGTACGCAGTCATCGAGGATAATTGCCTCACCACGCTGCACGAACGCTGCAGGGCCTTTTGACCAGAAGGTATATTGGCCGTCACTGTATTTAGTGCCCGATGCAGCTTCCACCTGTTTCAGCTTCAGTTGTTTGCCATCGAGCAGGAAATCTACCTGCTGCGCGGGTTTATCCAGCGTAACAGTCAGCGGCGTTGTCCCGCACTGATAATGTAACTGTTCCGTCGGTGCTGGCGGCTCATGGTGAAGCTGGCTGCACCCTGCCAGTGATAACCCTGCCAAAGCGAAGATCGCTTTTTTCATCTTATAGCTCCTTATGATTCTGGCTTAATCCGATTTATTACCACGCCCTGAGGCATAACACATTGGGATTAAGCCGAGATATCATCGGCTACTGTTGACGGAGGCCGGGTAAATTGCCCCCAGCACCGTCTCGCGGCTGGCCCCGGTGACCGACGGCAGATTGCCCGATTTTCCCGACAGCGTTCGAAATGCCAGCCATGCAAAGGCTAAAGCTTCCATATCGTCACCGCTGACACCAAAAGTGTCCGTGGTACAAACCTCAGTTCCCGGCAGCATTGCAGAGAGACGTGCCATCACCAGCGGATTCCTCGCACCGCCACCACACACCATCAGGCGGTCGCACCCACCAGCCAACTGTACCTGTTCTGCAATACTGACGGCGGTCAGTTCAGCCAGCGTGGCCTGGACATCTTCGGGTGCCAGTTGATGCACTCTGGCAAGCTGTTTTTCCAGCCACGAAATATTGAAATATTCGCGCCCTGTGCTTTTCGGTGCCGGCTCAGCAAAATAGGGGTCAGAAAGCATCTGTTGAAGCAAGGTCAGGTTAACTCGCCCCTCATTGGCCCATTCGGCATTTTTGTCGTAAGGCAGTGCGCGGTGCCGCCAGATCCAGGCATCCATCAGCATATTACCAGGCCCGGTATCATAACCACGGATTGGCTGGCCTGGCAGCAGAAGAGAGAGGTTAGCAATCCCTCCTATATTGAGGATCATACGGCGTTCAGCCGGATCCGCCAACAATGCCTGGTGAAATGCCGGTACAAGTGGTGCGCCCTGCCCGCCGTAAGCCATATCGCGGCGACGGAAATCACCCACGGTAGTAATACCGGTGAGAGCAGCAATACGGTTGTTATCACCCAACTGCATCGAGAATGTCGCTTCACCTTTAGGCTGATGCCACACCGTCTGCCCATGACAACCAATGGCCGTCACTTCTTCAGCGCTGATACCAACTTTTTCCAGCAGCGCCAATACGGCCTCGCCGAACAGAATACCCAGCCGGGTGTCGAGTTCACCAACCTGTGCCAGCGTAACCTGTTGTCCCTGACACATTCCCAAGATGGCATTTTTCAATTCGATAGGGATCGGATGTGAATGGCTGGCCTGCTGGGCGACCATGCGTTCGTCAATGGCTGCCAGCACGACATCAACCCCATCAAGGCTTGTCCCTGACATAACACCGATATAGCGTCCTGACTTCATAGATAACATCCTTTAACCCTCCGGAAAAAACGGTCGCCCGTGCTTTAGGGTCAAATAAAGCAGAATTCATCTGGCAGCGCTATGAGTAACGTGGTTTTTATTGCGCTATGTGATTGGTGCGTTTGTTTTTTGTTAACTTAGCCCCACCTTTCAGACCAACAAGCTGAGATATTGACTACCCTTAAGGCTCGGAGGTCTGTTGGGGGTGATTTCACACAAACACTGTCTAAATCATAAACCACCGTTTATTATTAGTTGAGCAGACCTCATGTATTCTTGGCTTTATTAGGAATGAGCTTCAACAAGTTACCTAAGTGTCAGCCGGAGTTTCTAAGCTACTCGACACCCTCGACAGGATGTTGAACCGTGGAACGTTAGACCTACGCCCCTGCATTGTCGATTTTTTGAGACTGTAGTCGCGTGAATTTAAACAGGAGCATTTTATGATTAAGCGTTTTCTGGCCGTCGCCCTCGCGGGTGTTACTCTTGCAGGCTGTGTGAATGACAACACGGCATCAGGCGATGTCTACTCCGCTTCTCAGGCCAAACAGATCCAGCAGGTTTCTTACGGCACCATTCTTTCAACCCGTGCGGTACAGATTCAGGGCGGCGATGAAAGCAACATTATTGGTGCACTGGGTGGCGCAGTATTGGGTGGTTTCCTTGGTAACACCGTGGGTGCCGGTACGGGCCGTAGCCTGGCAACTGCGGGTGGTGCAGTACTCGGTGGTGTAGCCGGTCAGGGAGTGCAAAGCACTCTTAATCGATCTAATGCCGTCGAGTTGCAAATTCGTCGCGATGATGGCACCACCATTCAGGTTGTACAAAAAACCGGTCCAACCAAGTTCAGCGTTGGCCAGCGTGTAAGTCTGGCAACCAGCGGCAGCACAGTTACAGTATCTCCAAGCGCCTGATTGCGCTTGTCAGGATCCTGAAAAACAGAAAAGCCGGGAGCGAAAGCTTCCGGCTTTTTTTGCTTTCAAACGCCATAACAGCGTTATCATGAGCTCATAAAATCGCGTTGCTGTGAGAAAAGGCAGTGCTGCTGGCAATTAGAAACGCACTGAAAGCCACACGTACTACAGCGGGATTGTTATGATTTGCTTTGCAGCGCGGCAATGTTCCTTTCCAGACGAGCCAACATGCCAGATAACTGTTCTATATCTGCATGAGACATCCCGGTCAGGATCTCTTTACGCGTTGAATCAATCACGGACTCCATTGCATTGATAATCGGTGCTGCTTCCTCAGTGAGTTTGATGCGTTTTGCACGGCGATCGCTTGCACAGGTTTGGCGGGTAATGAGTTTCTTCTCTTCAAGCTGGTCCAGCGTTCTGACCAAAGAGGGTTGCTCAATTCCGATCGCTTTGGCCAACTGAATTTGTGATTGTTCTGGCGGTAACATATTGATGTTATGCAAGGTGACCCAATGCGTTTGCGTCAACTCGAGCGGTTTTAAACGCTCATCGATCAGTGCTCGCCAGGCACGAACTAATCGTGCTAAGTCTGATCCTAGGTTCGATTCCAATTAACCCTCCTTATAATTAGCATGCTAAGGTGACTCCCCAGAGTTTAGCTTAGTTTTTGGAATTTAATTCGTGTAATTACGTTTCTAGATATACTGGATCTTATCACTGTCAGTCAGGTAACGGCCTGTGCCTCCTTGCATTGACCTCGTTTATAACACAATCACCCGCAGAGATTAATATTGTGGATGCGCAAATGTTCTTTTCAGGCTTCCCGCTGACGGATTTAGTTCTGGGAGCCTCGCTTTATTTCCCACCCATTTTTAAGGCCATTTTGCTTGGGCTGGTTTTCTGGATTCTGATCCATCATCTTTTGCGTGAGTGGATCTATTCCGGCGAGGTGTGGCATCCAACATTGATGGATTTGTCTATTTTCGTCATCTCTATTTGTGGTGCCTTGTTACTTCTGGTCAATGGGTAAGAACATGAAATTTAAGACGCTGAAATATTTCTCAACGGTGCTAGTTTTTGCCGTCGCATTATGTGCTGGCTGGTGGATGTGGAATTACTATATGCAGTCGCCATGGACACGGGACGGCAAAGTTCGCGCCGAACTGGTTGATATAACTCCTGAAGTATCAGGCCGTATCACTGAGATTAATGTCCATGATAATCAGTTTGTTAAAAGTGGTGATTTACTTTTCGTTCTTGACCCGGTGCCGTACCAGATAGCATTGGATAATGCTGACGCCGCACTTGCCAAGGCCGGTGCCGACCTCGATAAAGCGAATCATGAAGCGCAACGCCGACGTGGTCTGGCGGCCAATATTATCTCTGCTGAATCACTCGACGAGTCCAATATTTCGGCCAAAGCCATGAAAGCGCAATATCAAGCCGCACAGGCCTCGCTTGAACAGGCCAAGTGGAATCTCAGCAAAACCAAAATATTTGCTCCTACTGACGGCTATATTACCAACCTGCAAACCCGTAAAGGTAACTACGCCACTGCCGGGACGCCTATCGTCGGGCTGGTTGATACGCACTCATTTTATGTTTTAGGCTATTTCGAAGAAACGAAACTGCGGCATATTAAAGAGGGCAGTCAGGCGGATATTACTTTGTACAATGGCAATATTCCGTTACAGGGGCAGGTCGAAAGTATTGGACGGGCAATATATGACCAGAGTGTGGATGCTTCCGATGATTTATTAATGAACGTTAAGCCCAATGTTCCCTGGGTAAGACTTGCCCAGCGTGTACCCGTCCGCATTAAATTGCTCAATGTCCCTGCCGATATCGTATTGGTCGCAGGTACTACCGCCACTATTTCCGTGCATTACTGAAGGCGGGCGCCGTGAATCTATCCTGGCTTGAATGGAAAAACACCCCGTGGGGAAAAGCCACGGGCGGACAATGGCGTTATGCCCTGCGCAACTCGATTGCAATATGCCTGGCGTTGTTCATCGCCTTCTATTTACAGCTCGACGATCCCTATTGGGCCATGACTTCTGCAGCGGTGGTGAGTTTCCCTACCGTTGGGGGGGTGATCAGCAAAAGTATTGGGCGTGTCATAGGCAGCCTGATTGGCGCGCTGGCCTCGGTGTTGATCGCTGGCCATTGTCTGAATGACCCCTGGCTATTTACCTTTTCCATCGCTGCATGGTTAGGCCTTTGCACTTACGTTTCCAACCATTATCAAAATAATGTCTCCTACGCATTCGCATTGGCCGGTTATACCGCCGCGATCATCGCTTTCTCAACAGTCAACGTGACCGACACGGGTAAGATTTTTGATATTGCCCAGGCCCGTGTCTGTGAGGTGATCACGGGGATTTTATGCGGCGGTTTTATGATGATGGTTCTTCCCAGCACCTCAGACGGGGATGCCCTGCTTACCTCGTTGCGCAAAATGCATACGCAATTGCTGGATCACGCTAAACTGCTTTGGCGTCCGGATATCACCGAACAAATCCGCACCTCACATGAAGGCGTAATCGGCCAGATCCTCACCATGAATCTGCTGCGTATTCAGGCGGTATGGAGCCACTACCGTCTTCGCCAACAAAACAATATCCTCAACTATTTACTGCACCAGCAGTTGCGGATGACCAGTTATATTTCCAGCTTGCGGCGCATGCTGCTCAATTGGCCACAGCCACCAGAACAACTCTACGAGTTGCTGGCTCTATTACTGGATGAGCTCAGAAATCCCGAAACTAATAAATACGAAATCGCCAAAATACTCAGCCAGATAAAACCACATGACACCTCAGATTTCCGCTATCAGGCTTTCTGGAAAAGATTGCGAGACTTTTGTTGGCTCTATCTGCGCAACGAACGCTGGTTACAACGCGTTGAAAATACCAACGCCGCGCAGGTGGAATTTCTGCAGCCCCCGCATGTCAGTCGCCTTACTGAGCACACCGATACCTACGAAGCCGCCTATAACGGTATTCGTACCTTTTTATGCATTGTTATTGCCTGCTGGTTTTGGATGAGCACTCAATGGAGCTCAGGGACATCTGCCGTGGCGCTGACAGCAGTAAGTTGTGTGCTCTACTCTTCTACTGCCTCCCCCATAAGCAGCATCACATTACTGATTAAATCCCTGCTGTTGCTGTTCGTTGCCTGCTTTATTCTCAAATTTGGCCTGATGATTCAGCTTAATGATTTTTGGGTATTTTGCGCCTTCCTGCTGCCCATTCTGGTCACCATGCAAATGATGAAGTTGCAGTACAAGCGTTTTGCAGGGCTGTGGGGACAGCTGATTGTCTTCAGCGGTTCATTTTTGGCGGTGACCAATCCGCCAAGCTATGACTATGGCGGATTTATCAATGACGGGATTGGCAGAATTGTAGGCGTAATGCTGGCAGGAATTGCCTTTCAGGTATTACGGCCAAGCTCTGACAAACGTAAGAGCCGACGTATTATCCGCGCACTGCGTCGTGATTTCATCGACCAACTTAGCCGTAAACCACAACTTAGCCATCTCGAGTTTGAATCACTGATTTATCATCGGATCAATCAGCTCAACCAAAGTAAGGATCAGGTTTCACGAACCTGGTTGTTACGCTGGGGCGTGGTGTTGCTCAATTGTAGCCATATCGTATGGCAATTGCGCGAATGGGAAACCCGTTCAGACCCGTTATCTGCCGTGCGTGATGTCTGTATTCACTGTCTGAAAGGTATCATGACTGAGCGTGGTGTCAGTCATGTCGTGTTGGATTCAAGCCTGATTGAACTCATGCGCATCAGCAACTCACTGGCACATCATCATGATGAATCGGGCCGGGAACTGGCCGGGGTCATCTGGCGCCTGTATTGCTCGCTGTCACAGTTACAGCAGGCGATTTCAATTGAAGAAATTGCTACTGGCAGCCCGGTTCAGCCTGCATGACCAAACACTGAATATCGTTAATTCGATATGATCCAACGTCCTCGACGTCACCTGCGTGCGACGCCGAGGGCGAAGAATTAAGGTACGTCGTAACCCAGAGCGGCTTTACGAATACGGAACCATTGCTGACGCGTCAGCTCCAGCGACAGGGATTTCCAGGCTGATTTCACCCGTTCAATTTTGCCTGAACCGATGATCGGCAGCGGCTGTGATGGCAAACGCATCACCCACGCATACACCACCTGTTCAATACTTTCTGCACCGATCTCTTCTGCAACTTTTTGCAATTCATCACGCAGTGGTTGGAATTTAGCATCACTGAACAAGCTGCCGCCGCCAAGGCATGACCAGGCCATCGGTTTGATGCGCAATTGTTGACACAAATCCAACGAGCCATCGAGGATAGCCGGCTGGTGTACAGGTGAAATCTCCAGCTGATTGGTCACCAGCGCGAATGGCAAGCGTGACTGTAAAAGAGTGAACTGTGCAGGCGTGAAATTGGAGACCCCAAAATGCTTCACTTTGCCGCTTTTATGCAGTGAGGAGAATGCCTCAGCAACATCATCGGCATTCATCAGTGGATCCGGGCGGTGAATTAACAGCAGATCCAGATAGTCGGTATGCAGGTTGCTCAACGATTTTTCTGCCCGCTCGATAATGTACTTTTTGTCAGTAATATAGTGACCGATTGTATTGTGCGGATTGGCAGTGGTAGCAATCCCACATTTACTGACGATTTGCATTTTTTCGCGCAGCGCAGCTTTCAGGCGCATTGCTTCACCAAACGCCGCTTCACATGCATAGCCACCATAGATATCCGCGTGATCGGCAGTCGTGATACCGAGTTCAACGTGCTGTTCAATAAAACCAAGCAGTTGCTGTGGTGTCATGTTCCATTCCATCAGGCGCCAGTAACCGCAAATCATGCGGGAAAAATCTGGGCCCTGCGCGGACAGTAGGGTACGGGGATCCATGTTATTACCTCGATATATTCATGATGAAAGAGTGTAAGACACTGACAGCATACAGAACTAAGCCAATATCTGTATTGATCTCTGCCAGTTGCAGGATGCACTAAGGATTAAAAAAGCGAGGGTTGTTCAGGCAAGGGATCATCAGGCTTTTTACCTGCACGCTGCAAACGCAGCAGCCGCTGATGGCACAAACGCAGCACCTGGCGTTTTTCAGGGTCGGTCATTGTCATCCAGCCGAAGCGCTCTTCCCGACTACGCAGGCACCCACGACAAAAGCCGCGATTATCCGCCTGGCAGATACCACGGCAAGGGCTGGGAATGTCAAAAAACTCGAGCTGTTGAGCCACGACGTCTCCGCATCGATCATTGAATCCTTATTGAAGACGCTTTGGCGGTATCCCGCAAGTCTCTTTTGATGTTCTGCAACATTTGCGTCTCTTTAATACAACAAATCGCCTGACAAAAAAGTGCTCTTTTATGTTGAGTCCCTTGACCTAGACCGATCGGTCTATTACTCTCACTTCCATGAACAAACATGCTCAACCACACATCGATACACGCGAACATCTGCTGGCCACCGGCGAAGAATTGAGCCTGCGTCTGGGTTTTACCGGTATGGGTTTGACGGAGCTGCTGAAAACGGCAGAAGTACCGAAGGGTTCCTTCTACCATCACTTCCGTTCTAAGGAAGCCTTTGGTGAAGCAATGATTCAGCGTTATTTCGAACATTATGATGCTCATCTGCAACAGCTTTTTAATCAAAGCCAGGGCGATCAGCGCCATCATATTCTGAGTTACTACGCGCAGAATATTACCAATTTCTGCGGCAGTGAATGCCACAACGCTTGCCTGTCAGTCAAGCTCTCCGCTGAGGTTAGCGATCTGTCAGAACCGATGCGGCATAGTCTTGAACAGGGCTCGACGCGGGTTATTAACCGCCTCAAAGATGCCATCGAAAAAGGAATTGCCGAAGGGTCGCTTAGCGTACCTGTTTCTCCGGCCATCGCGGCGGCAACACTGTATTCGCTGTGGCTCGGTGCTTCCCTGCTGGCAAAAATTAAACGCTCAGTGACCCCCCTTGCGGCGGCACTGGAAAGTGTTGAAATGCTATTGCAACCCCCTGATAAGGTGCGCTGACATGGCGTCAGCGCGCCGCTAACTCATCACGAATCCAAACCCTAATAGGATTGCGTTTTTTTGGCCAGGGCTTAAGCCCTCACCAGACCGACCAGTCTATTAACACGGAGTTTTAGAACATGACTAAGCTTTTCACCCCGATTGTTGTTGGTAATAAGACCTTACCGAATCGCGTATTTATGGCTCCATTGACCCGTTTGCGCAGCATTGAGCCCGGTGATATTCCTACCCCGCTGATGGGTGAGTATTATTCACAGCGCCACAGCGCGGGCCTTATTATTACCGAAGCGACCCAGGTTTCTTTCCAGGCGAAAGGCTACGCGGGCGCTCCTGGATTACATACGCCAGAACAAACTGCAGCATGGAAAAAAATTGTTGCAGGTGTCCATCAGAAAGAAGGACACATAGCGGTTCAGCTCTGGCACACCGGTCGCATCTCACACAATAGTGTGCAACCTGGCGGTCAGACGCCGGTTTCATCTTCGGCTATCAACCCGAATACCCGTACCAGCCTGCGTGATGAACAAGGTTATGCGGTCCGCGTTGACTGCCCTACCCCACGTGCGCTGGAGCTAAGTGAAATTCCCGGCATCATCAATGATTTCCGCCAGGCGGCAGCCAATTCACGTGAAGCCGACTTCGATTATATCGAGATCCACGCGGCGCATGGCTATCTGCTACACCAGTTCATGTCACCGGCCTCTAACGTGCGCACCGACATTTATGGCGGCAGTATCGAAAACCGCACCCGCCTGACGCTGGAAGTCGTTGATGCATCCATTGCTGAAATTGGCGCTGATCGTGTGGGTATTCGTATCTCCCCGCTGGGTCCGTTCAACGGCCTGGACAATGGTGAAGATCAGGAAGAGGCTGCTCTGTATCTGCTTGATGAGCTGAATAAGCGTAAATTGGCCTACCTGCATATTTCCGAGCCAGACTGGGCCGGCGGTAAGCCTTATTCAGAATCGTTCCGTGCAGCAATCCGCGCCCATTATCAGGGAGTGATTGTCGGTGCTGGTGCTTATACCGCCGAGAAAGGCGAAGAATTGATCGAGAAAGGCTATATCGATGCCGTTGCCTTTGGTCGTAGCTATATTGCCAACCCAGACCTGGTTGAGCGACTGAAAAGCCATGCGTCACTGAACGAGCCAAAAGCTGACTCCTTCTACGGCGGCGGCGCACAAGGTTATACTGATTATCCAACGCTGTAAGATTGTCGTTATAAGGTTACAGAGTCTATTTTGACTTCAAAACAGTGCGGCAGCCGTTGCCCTCCGGCTGCCGCGTTTTTTTGCCTGAACAGTGACAATCAGTTAGTCTGTTATTCATTACTTACCCCTGCAATCAGAGGAAATTATGCGCTTACTTCATACCATGCTCCGCGTCGGCGACCTGCAACGCTCAATCAAATTCTATACTGAGGTATTAGGTATGCGTCTGTTGCGTACCAGCGAAAATACCGAATATAAATACTCGCTGGCATTCGTAGGATATACCGATGAAAGCAAAGGTGCGGTGATTGAACTGACCTATAACTGGGATGTGCACAGCTATGACCTCGGCACAGCGTATGGTCATATTGCACTCGGCGTTGATGACGTCGCGCAGACCTGTGAAGACATTCGTAATGCTGGCGGTAATGTGACGCGTGAGGCGGGCCCGGTTAAAGGCGGTTCAACTATTATTGCGTTTGTAGAGGATCCGGACGGTTACAAAATTGAACTGATCGAATCCACCCATGCCGGACAGGGTCTGGGAAATTAATTTCCCCTCCTGACCTCCAGGGCGCCCAGGCGCCCTTTTTTAATGCCATTACCCGCTGCCCACCTGCAAATGGCAGAGAAATTTGCCATAATGCGTGCTGAATTCGATGAAGATAAGAAACTGATGGCCGACAATTGTGACACTAACGCCCTGAGAGGCCGTTTTCGTGGTTTTTACCCCGTGGTTATCGACGTAGAAACTGCGGGATTTAACGCTAAGACTGACGCGCTGCTGGAAATCGCCGCGATCACCCTGAAAATGGATAAAGATGGCTGGCTGGAAACCGATGAAACGGTACATTTCCACGTTGAGCCTTTCGAAGGCTCGATTCTGGTGCCGGAAGCTCTTGCCTTTAACGGCATCGACCCGTCGAATCCGCTGCGTGGTGCAGTCAGTGAATACGAAGCCCTGCATGAGATCTTCAAAGTCATCCGTAAAGGGATGAAAGAACAGAACTGCAATCGCGCCATTATCGTGGCCCACAATGCTAATTTTGATCACAGCTTTTTGATGGCGGCCGCAGAACGCGCCGGCTTGAAACGCAACCCCTTCCACCCTTTTGCAACTTTCGATACCGCCGCATTAAGCGGGCTGGTGTTCGGTCAGACCGTACTGGCCAAAGCTTGCATCAGCGCGGGTATGACGTTCGACAGCAGCCAGGCGCATTCGGCGCTGTATGATACTGAGCAAACCGCAGAGCTATTCTGTGAACTGGTCAATCGCTGGAAGCGGCTGGGTGGTTGGCCACTCCCCATAAGTGCGGACGAAGAAGAAGCTCAGGCGCAAGAAAGCGAAGAGTAAACGTCAGCGACAACGCCCTGACAATTCAGACAAAAAAGAGCGACTCATTGAGCCGCTCTTTTTATTTGCTTCACACCGCTAAAACACGGGGATAAAAAATTACTCTGGCTGTTGCTCTTCAGAGGATTTGTACTTCTCAGCGGTTTCTTTGATAAGCGTTTGTAGCTCACCTCGCTGGTACATTTCAATCACGATGTCACAACCCCCTACCAGCTCACCGTCAACCCACAATTGTGGGAAAGTAGGCCAGTTAGCAAACTTTGGCATTTCAGCACGGATATCCGGATTCTGCAGGATATCAACATAGGCAAAACGTTCGCCACAAGCCGAAAGCGCCTGCACAGCCTGGGCAGAGAAACCACAGCTTGGCAGTTTCGGTGAGCCTTTCATGTACAGAAGAATCGGGTTTTCGGAAACCTGCTTCTGAATTTTTTCAATCGTTGGTGTCGTCATTTCTTGCTTCCTCAAGCCAAATAATGGCTGTCACGGTCATTACTCATTATGCGCGGGATGTGGGTGAAAATTGCCCCCCTTGTCGCTTATCATCTATTGTAACGATGGCGGGCACGGGATAAAAACGCCATTTTTTATAAGGCTTTTTGCAACCACTATTTTACAATTTTTTGAACTGACTCAGTTTAATAAGCGTCACTGACGTTTCTTAATAAGAAACATTCATTCAGAATAACATTTTTAGATGATCAATTTAACACCCACGTGACAGATAACTTCGGCCAGATGCGCAATTTCAACCTCATGAAAAGTGTATTTTTTTTCTGCTAAAAATGTCTATATTTGCAACTTTCAAAAAGCCATTAACTTTTTCTCACAATATGGTCTAGAATCGAGGCAATACGTGCTGTTTTGTCTGCTTCATTTAGGCAATACTCTGACATCTCTGATGTTTAACTTTTGGGCCATATTGGTAACGACGCTATGCGTTTATTTTTTACGCTTTCCGTACTGCTCTTCACCCAGCTATTTCTGAATCTGGCGCATGCTTCGCCAAAATCGCATATTGCTGCTGAACAGCGGAAAAACCATGTCAGTCAGGCAAAGCCTGATGAGCGTCGAAAGCGAAAAGCCGTTGCACGTACCAGTAAGAAATCCAAGGCAGAACCGGTTAAACAGCAAAAAGCCAAACTTAAAGAAACCCCAAAGGCCCCTCGTTACAAACTGGTACGCCGCGAACACCCTGAAAAGAAAACGGCAAAAAATGCCGTCAGTAAAAAAGAGTCGATGAAAGAGAGCCGGACGCTCGCCAGGAATGATAGTAACCGGCACAGTAAAAAAGCCTACGGACGACATCGAACAAGCAAAGAGTCACTCGAAAAAGATACCAAACCTATAGCATTGAGCGCATCACACAAAAAACGCTATCAGCATGCTCAGCAGACCGCGATGACGAAACTGATGCATCAGGTTGGCAAGCCGTATCGTTGGGGTGGAACCTCGCCTAATACAGGTTTTGATTGCAGTGGCTTAGTGTATTACGCATACAAAGATCTGATCCGTATCAAAATGCCACGCACGGCTAACGAAATGTACCATCTTCGTGATGCGGCACCGGTTAAACGCGGTGAACTGGAAAGCGGCGATTTAGTCTTCTTCAGAATCAATAATCGCGGCGCCGCCGATCATGTCGGCGTGTATGTGGGTAACGGTAAATTTATTCAGTCTCCGCGCACGGGCGAAGAAATCAAAATCACCTCACTCGGCGAGGATTACTGGCAAGATCACTATGTTGGCGCGCGTCGGGTTATGACGCCTAAAACGATTCGTTAAGTCCGAAGTCCTGCTAATCAGCGATGAATAGCATTTAACGAAACGTTTATGACATCGTATCTCGCCTCTAAAGCGATTATCTGCGAATGCGGTGAATGCGGTGAATAGGTAAAATTGAAAAGGGCGATTCCTGTTATAGGTATCGCCCTTTTTATGGCATTTCCCTCCTCAGTACATGAGGATGAAAAATAGATCAGTGCATCACTGCGGTGAAACTGAACGCTATAATCATCGCCAGTGCGCCAACCACAGTAATGAGAGCAAATTTCAGATTAGTATCCATTAAAAAAAACCCCTTCTGGATCAAATGTGGGCTTGTCATAAGCCATACAGTTTGTGTGCCAACGCATTTTCTCACAGTTTCGGTTTAAAATCTCGCGATCATTCCCCGTGTGAAGAAGACTTTTTACTTCCCCTTTAGCAAGATATAAGAGAAAATTCGCGGTTACCACGCTGCGGGCGGGCGATTCATTCCAACGCTCTTTCAGACAGTTGTCATTTTCTGAAAAACCCACCAACGATTTCACTGCTTAACTCTTATGCAGCAGTCAGATCCACGCAGGCAAACGATTAACATAATGCTAACGTGCTAAGGCACGTCAGACAGGAGTCATTCTTTTCATGGCAACGATAAAAGATGTCGCAAAACGGGCTGGCGTTTCTACCACAACCGTGTCGCACGTCATCAATAAAACACGTTTCGTCGCCGAAGAAACTAAAGCCGCCGTGCAGACTGCCATTAAAGAGCTGCACTACTCGCCAAGTGCGGTGGCCCGTAGCCTCAAGGTCAACAATACAAAATCTATCGGATTACTGGCGACATCCAGCGAAGCGCCCTATTTCGCCGAAGTGATCGAGGCCGTAGAGAACAGTTGTTTCGCTAAAGGTTACACCCTGATTTTGTGTAATTCGCATAATAATCTTGATAAGCAACAGGCTTATCTGGCGATGCTGGCACAAAAGCGCGTTGATGGCTTGTTGGTAATGTGCGCAGAGTATCCCGATGCGTTGCTCGATATGCTCGAAGAGTATCGCTCTATCCCGATGGTGGTTATGGATTGGGGCGAAGCACGTAAAAACTTTACCGATAGCATCATTGATAATGCCTTTGAAGGTGGCTATATGGCCGGGCGCTATCTGATCGAGCGAGGTCATCGTGACATCGGCGTGATCCCCGGCCAGTTAGCACGTAACACCGGTGGAGGGCGTTTCCAGGGGTTCGTCAAAGCGTTGAAAGAGGCTAATATTCCACTGCGTGAAGAGTGGGTGGTCCAGGGCGACTTCGAGCCGGAGTCAGGCTACCAGGCGATGCATAAAATTCTGATGCAGAAACAGCGCCCTACCGCGGTATTCTGCGGCGGCGATGTAATGGCCATGGGGGCCATTTGTGCTGCAGATGAGATGGGCCTGCGAGTGCCTCAGGATATTTCTGTGATCGGCTATGATAACGTGCGCAACGCCCGCTATTTCTCGCCGGCACTGACGACTATTCATCAGCCGAAAGAACGACTGGGCGAAATGGCCTTTACCATGCTGCTAGACCGTATTATCAGCAAGCGTGAAGAGTCGCAAACCATCGAGGTGCACCCAAAACTGGTGGAACGTCGCTCGGTGGCTGATGGCCCATATCGGGACTATCGCCGCTAGTTTCACCAGATGATTTATCTTACCGACAACGCCTGCCAATTTGCAGGCGTTTTTAATTACGCAACCATTCCTGATTTAACGTAGGCGTGTCCCCCAGATATTCCAGCAGCCATGCCAGCGCAGGAGACTGATTACTTTGGTCCCACGTCACACAGCAGGCGCTTTCAGGGAATTCGGTCGCCAGCGTCAGTACACTCAGTTTTTGCTGGGCTATCCACGTCGCCACCAGATGCACAGGCATCATCCCCACACATAATCCCTCACAAAGACAGTCTATGGCACAGGTCCAGTCCGGCACGACCAGGCGTCGCTGATTATCGAGCGTCCACGTATCTCGCTTGGGTAAATTGCGCGAAGTATCTTCAATGCAAAGTGCCGGATAAGCTCGCAGTTGCTCATCGGCCAGAGGCGCTGTGAGCGCCGCCAGAGGATGATCTGGGCTAACTACGCAGTGCCAGTCCATGAATCCCATATCCCGGAAACTGAAACGACCTCCCGTTGGTACCGCACGTGTTGCACCGATAGCAACATCCGCGCGGCCATCTACCAGCGCATCCCATACACCGTTAAACACCTCGGAATGAATAATCAGTTCCATATCAGGAAAGGCGCGATAGAAGTCAGTGACAAGACGTCGTGACCTGTCAGGTTTTACAATACGGTCCACTGCGACATTCAGTTGCCCGCGCCAGCCGTTCGCCACCTGCTGACACTGGCGCCGCGTCGCCATCATTTTTTTGATAAGCAGCCGCGCCTCTTCAACAAAAACCTGACCCGCCGGTGTCAGCTCAACATCGCGGTGTCGACGCTCAAACAGCGGCACAGCCAGCCATTGCTCCAGCTGGCGAACCGTATAGCTGACCGCAGAAGGTACCCGATGCAACTCAAGCGCAGCAGCACTGAAACTGCCGGTACGCGCCACGGCATCAACCACTTCCAGGGAATATTCAGACCACATAATCGTCTCTTTTGGCTGCATTCAAATTTTTTGATACAAGAGTGCAAATATTAGCGTTTCACAAGCAGTAAGCACAACCTTTACACTTCGCGCCTGAGAACGCCTGCACGTTGTGCCACCGTTAATTTACTTTTCGCATAACAAACATCGCCACAAAAAAGAGAAAATCATGAAACCCTCCTTTGGATTTATGCTTTACCTTGCCGGGTTGAGCATGCTGGGCTTTTTAGCCACCGATATGTACCTGCCTGCTTTCAGTACCATGCAAGCCACTCTGGCGACTACGCCAGGATTTATCAGCGCCAGCTTGAGTATTTTTCTGGGCGGGTTTGCTATTGGACAATTACTGTGGGGGCCGCTGTCTGACAAGCTCGGGCGCCGACCTGTCCTGATCGCCGGCCTCACGCTTTTCGCACTGGGTTGCCTGGGCATGATATGGGTGCAGAACATCTACCTGCTATTGGCGCTGCGTTTTTTGCAAGCTATCGGCGTGTGTGCGGCGGCAGTAAGCTGGCAGGCATTGGTGGTTGATCGTTATTCGCCTGACGTCGCGAAAAGAACGTTCGCCACGATAATGCCACTGGTTGCATTATCCCCTGCCCTTGCACCACTGCTCGGTGCCTGGGTCTTAAATCATTTCGATTGGGAAGCTATTTTTGCCCTGCTCCTGGCGATTGGCGTTGTACTTTTAATTTGCTCTTTCCGCATTCAGGAGAGCAAGAAGAGTGCCGGCAGCGTCGAAGCAAACCGGATTAGCTTTTTCAGATTAATGGCGTCACCGATTTTCAGCGGTAACGTGATGATTTATGCCGCCTGTTCAGCGGGATTTTTCGCCTGGCTGACCGGCTCACCTTTCATCCTTAGCGATATGGGGTACACCCCTGGAGTGATTGGTCTGAGCTATGTGCCGCAGACCATCGCTTTCCTGATCGGTGGATTTGGGTGCCGTTTGTTAATCAGCAAGATCGACGGTAACCGCATCCTTCCCTGGCTGCTGACCGGTTATGCACTGAGCGTAGTGTCACTCTACCTGGTGGCAACACTTACCGATGCAACGCTATTAACCCTGCTGATCCCGTTCTGTCTGATGGCGCTGGTTAACGGTGCCTGCTACCCGATTGTGGTTGCTAATGCATTAATGACATTTCCTGCCAATACAGGGAAAGCCGCTGCGCTGCAAAATACACTACAATTAGGTTTGTGCTTTTTTGCCAGCCTGTTGGTTTCGGCGTTTATTTCCCGCCCGTTGCTGGCTACCGTTACGGTTATGCTGGGAACATTGGCACTCGTCGCATTGGGTTATGTGTTGGCAAAAAAGAGCACAGAGCACAGGGATGGAGTGAACGTTGCCAAAAATAAGGATTTATCACAAGGTGAAGCGTAACATGCTAACCAAATATCATAATACCCTTAGGTGACAGTCACTTAAAGAATATAATCGCCGCGCGCGATTTGTCGTTGAGAATGCGCGCAGGCGAGTTTATACTCAATAAAACCGTTTAAAATAACATTTATATAAAGCATTTATTACAAGTTACTTTCGTGCGCGGGTACTGCGTCACGTTTTATAAAAAAGGATTTTTCACCCTATACCACTCTGGTCATGGGTGATCTTCTAATTTCCTCTGTTCATAGTCGCATATCAGACAAGGCGGAATAACCGTCTGTTCTCATAATGACCTGCATAAATTGCCCTAGTATTTTTCCGGCAGGTTAATAAGTCAGAAGAGAAAGTGATGGAGAAGCTATGAGTTCATCGTGTGTAGAAGATCTGAGTATTCAGGACAATCAGTGGTACCGTATCGTCAATGAAATGTTGGGAATGGCAGATGTGCAGATTAACGGTAACCGCCCTTTCGACATCCAAGTAAAAAATCCTGATTTCCTCAAACGTGTTTTACAGGAAGGCTCTTTGGGCCTGGGTGAAAGTTACATGGACGGCTGGTGGGAGTGCGAACGACTGGATATCTTCTTCCAGCGAGTGCTCAATGCCGGTCTTGAAAGTAAACTTCCCCGACATTTTAAAGACACACTCCGCATCGCAGCCGCACGGCTAACCAATCTGCAATCCAAAAAACGCGCCTGGATTGTCGGTAAAGAGCATTATGATTTGGGTAATGACCTGTTCAGTATGATGCTTGACCCCTATATGCAGTATTCCTGCGGCTACTGGAAAGAGGCCACCACGCTTGAGCAAGCTCAGGAAGCCAAATTAAAGATGATTTGCGATAAGTTGCAATTAAAACCTGGCCTGCGTTTGCTGGATATTGGTTGTGGCTGGGGTGGGCTGTCGGAATTTGCCGCAAAACATTATGGCGTCAGCGTGGTCGGCGTCACCATTTCTGCTGAACAGCAAAAAATGGCTCAGGACCGCTGTAAGGATCTTGACGTCACTATTTTGCTGCAGGATTACCGCGATCTTAACGATCAGTTCGACCGGATTGTCTCTGTAGGGATGTTTGAACATGTTGGCCCGAAGAATTATCAGACCTACTTCGATGTTGTTAAACACAACATTAAACCTGATGGCTTGTTCCTGCTGCATACTATTGGGTCGAATAAATCAGATTTAAGCGTGGATCCGTGGATCGATAAATATATTTTCCCTAATGGCTGTTTACCTTCCATCAAACAAATTGCTCAGACCACCGAATCACTGTTTGTTATGGAAGACTGGCATAACATCGGGGCGGATTATGACCGGACATTGATGGCCTGGTTTGAGCGCTTCCAGCAGGCGTGGCCATCGCTGGCGGAAAAATACTCTGACCGCTTTGAGCGTATGTTTACTTACTACCTGAATGCCTGTGCCGGTGCGTTCCGGGCGCGCGATATTCAGCTCTGGCAAGTCCTGTTTAGCCCTCAGGGTGTTGAAGGCGGAATTCGCGTACCGCGTTAACCATCTGAACCCGCATTTGTGATAAAAGCCGGACAGTTACCCTGCCCGGTTTTTTTTTATTTACAGCTTAATGCCCTGATTAATTATTTTCGTGTTGCTCCACCATTGCCTGAGCGGCGGCCATAGCAGCTTCACGACTGGCCAAAACGCGCTCGACGGTATCTACGATGGCCTGAGTCTGTGGATCAATTTCAATATTAATTTTATCCCCCAGACGTTTAGTGCCTAATGTTGTACGTTGCAGAGTCTCAGGGATCAGATGCACGCAAAAGCGTGTTTTAGTGACTTCACCGACGGTGAGACTGATACCATCAATACCAATGAAACCTTTATGTAATACATATTTCATTAAATCTTCATGCGGCATACGGAACCAGATTTGCCGGTTATTTTCGGAGGTGAGAATTTTTGCCACTTCCGCCGTACAAATAATATGCCCGGACATGAGATGGCCGCCAATCTCATCGTCAAAACGCGCGGCGCGCTCCAGGTTTATCTGTGAACCTGGCTGTAAATCACCCAGATTAGTCAGACGAAGGGTCTCTTTTACCAGATCAAAACTGACCAAATCGCCCTTCACTTCAGTTACCGTCAAACAACAGCCGTTGTGCGACACCGAAGCCCCGAGCTCAAGATTGTCAAGCATGTGTGCTGGCATCTGCACAACATGAGTCCGAAAATTAGGTTTTTCATCAATGGACACCAACGTTCCTGTGCCCTGAACAATACCGGTAAACATAGGCCTGCCTCATTCATTTTGTGCAGAAAAGCACCTGCAGTGTATTTCGTTTCTGCCTGCCAGTTTGCCGCAGATTTAATAGAAAGCCAAATCAATGAGGGCAAAATATCAGCAACTGAAAAGGGCAAAACGTAACCCACCGTTAACAGCTTTTATTGCTTAAAAAGCCTGACGATGTACAATCTTTGGGTTATTTTTCGCTATCTTAGCGCCAATTCCCTCGTGGCGTGTTTATTCAAATCATAAAAGGTGTATGCGTGCAGAAGTACCTTACAGAAGCGCGTGTGTTATTAGCTCTCGCGATCCCCGTTATCCTGGCCCAAATTGCGCAAACCTCGATGGGCGTGGTGGATACTATTATGGCTGGCGGCGTCAGTGCGACTGACATGGCTGCTGTTGCCGTTGGGACCTCAATTTGGTTACCGGCAATCTTGTTTGGTCATGGCCTTTTGCTGGCTCTGACACCGACTATCGCGCAGCTTAATGGTGCAGGCCGACGAGATAAAATAGCCCATCAGGTACAGCAGGGTTTCTGGCTGGCCTCCGGCGTATCAGTGCTTATTATTAGTGTGTTGTATCACTGTGACCAAATTATCGGGCTGATGCACAATATTGACCCGCAGCTCAAAGCCAAGGCGATTGGTTATCTGCATGCCATCATGTGGGGCGCACCCGGCTATCTGTTTTTCCAGGTGTTACGCGTGCAATGTGAGGGGTTATCGAAAACTAAACCTGGGATGGTGTTCGGTTTTATCGGCCTGCTGGTCAATATTCCGGTTAACTACATCTTCATCTACGGGAAACTGGGTGCTCCTGCTTTGGGTGGCGTAGGTTGCGGCGTAGCGACCGGTACCGTCTATTGGGTGATGTTCTTGCTCATGCGAATTTACGTAAAACGCACCTATTCGATGAAAGATATCGTGGCGCCGACCCGTTTTGCCAAACCTGACTGGTCCACGCTGAAACGTCTGACGCAATTAGGTTTACCGATCGCACTGGCTCTGTTTTTTGAAGTCACGCTGTTTGCCATTGTGGCACTGCTGGTTTCCCCGCTGGGTATTGTCGCCGTTGCCAGTCATCAGATTGCCCTTAATTTCGGCTCATTGATGTTTGTTATCCCTCTGTCGCTGGGCGTTGCTGCAACTATTCGGGTCGGTTCACGACTGGGGGAAGCCTCCGTTGATGGAGCCAAAGTCTCAGCCTATACCAGTATTTTTACCGGTGTCGTGATGGCATGTATTACGGCATTAATGTCGGTGATATTCCGCGAGCAGATTGCCGCCCTCTATAATGACAGTCCTCAGGTAGTGGCACTGGCCTCCAGCCTGATGTTGCTGGCAGCGATTTACCAGATTTCGGATGCCATTCAGGTAATAGGTACCGGTGTGCTGCGTGGCTATAAAGATACCCGATCCATCTTCTATATTACCTTTGTGGCATATTGGATATTGGGGCTGCCGGTGGGTTATCTGCTTGGGCTGACCAATTATCTGGTCCCCGCAATGGGGCCAAGCGGTTTCTGGTGGGGCTTTATACTGGGACTGACGTTTGCAGCAGCGATGGTGGCTCTGCGTATCCGTTGGATTCAGAAACAACCCTCGTTCACCATTCTGGATAAAGTCGGGCGTTAATCTTCAAACCTAAAGCTCAGCCGTCGGATACTCCTGTTAACGCGGCTGAGTTTTTCATCATTAATGTTCAAAAAATCAACGCAGTGAACATTCACGCATCACTCGGTCACAATATAATGGCAAAATGTTTTTTTTCCCTTGCCAGCCATCGGGTAGGTCGTTAATATTCGTCCCCGCTGCCGCACTGGCAGACAGAAAAAGATGCGTCCGTAGCTCAGTTGGTTAGAGCACCACCTTGACATGGTGGGGGTCGATGGTTCGAGTCCATTCGGACGCACCAAAATTCTGCGAAGTACCCGGTAGTGAGTTTTATCAGATGTGCGTCCGTAGCTCAGTTGGTTAGAGCACCACCTTGACATGGTGGGGGTCGATGG
>CAMLBO010000009.1 GCA_946478305.1 uncultured Enterobacterales bacterium | reverse complement strand
ACCGGCCATATGCCGACGGTAGACCTGACGGCATCGACAGGGTTGAGCAATACCAAATACAACGGTTCGAACACCGGCTCTGGTAGCTACCAGGACAGTGATGCGGGCCAGAATAAAGTCGGTATCAGCTTCTCCCTGCCACTCTATACTGGCGGCTCGGTAAACTCCCAGGTCCAACAGGCGCAATACAACTTTGTTGGCGCCAGTGAGCAGTTGGAAAGCGCGCACCGTTCTGTCGTGCAGACCGTGCGTTCTTCCTTCAACAACATTTCTGCGTCTATCAGCAGCATCAATGCGTATAAACAAGCCGTTGTTTCTGCGCAAAGTTCTTTAGACGCAATGGAAGCCGGTTACCAGGTGGGTACCCGTACTATTGTTGATGTGTTGGATGCAACCACGACCCTGTACAACGCCAAACAACAGCTGTCAGCAGCTCGTTACAACTATCTGATTAACCAGTTAAATATCAAATCTGCATTGGGTACGCTGAACGAAAATGATCTGATGGCGCTGAACGGTGCACTGGGTAAATCCATCCCAACCGCACCTGATGCCGTCGCACCGGAAAACCCACAGCAGGACGCTTCGGCAGACGGCTACGGCAATAACCCGACTGCAGCGCCGGCACAAAAAAGCGTTAAGGCTGAAAAAGTCAGCTCGCCGGTGGTAAACCGAACTCCGGCAACCACCAACAGCAACACGATCAGTACGAAGAAAAGCGGGAATCCATTCCAGAATTAATCTGGTTATACCGGTAATTCGCTATTTTCGACCTAAGCAGCCTGAAAGGCTGCTTTTTTTTGTCTGTGTCACAGCCTTTCGTAAAGTCTCGTAACAATTGCCCCTGACTGCTTTAACATTAACCGTCTTTACCCTATTCTTACGCACTACTGGGAAAGGGCAAAAAAGCCCTACACATGGGATATATTCGATGAAACGGACACAAAACATCAATCTGGCTACCTTCCGGAAATCCTGGCGTAGCTACCGCATTACCCCTGTCGCTCTCGCTGTCAGTGCCGTATTTATGCTTTCTGGCTGTGAAAAGAGTGATGAAACCGTCTCGCTGTACCAGAATGTGGACGATTGCTCAAAAGCCAACCCGTCTAACAGCGCGCAATGTGCCGCGTCTTATGATGCAGCCAAAAAAGAAGCGGAAAAAACCGCGCCGAAATATGCCAGCCGCGAAGAATGTGTTGCTGAATTCGGCGAAGGCCAGTGTACGCAAGCCCCCGCTCAGGCTGGTATGGCGGCACAAACTCAGCAAAGCGGCAGTTTCTGGATGCCTCTGATGGCCGGTTATATGATGGGTCGCATGATGGGTGGCGGCGCGGGCTTTGCTCAGCAACCGCTGTTTACCTCTAAAAATGCGGCCAGCCCGGCCAACGGCAAATTCGTCGATGCCACCGGCAAAAGCTACGGCCCGGCCACCGCAGGTGGACGCACCATGACCGTGCCGAAAACGGCAATGGCACCAAAACCGGCCACTACCAGCACGGTTACGCGTGGTGGCTTCGGTGAGAGCGTAGCTAAACAGAACACGATGCAGCGTAGCTCGGCATCAACCACGCGTTCACCTTCACGCAGCATGGGTGGCTAAGAGGCCGTCATGAAACGTTTAGCGATTGCAGAGCGCCCAGACTGGCGCGAAAAAGCCACTGAGTTTGGCTTCAATTTTCACACCATGTATGGCGAGCCCTACTGGTGTGAAGATGCCTACTATCAGTTCACGTTAGCGCAGATTGAAGAGATCGAAGATGCCACCGCTGATATCCACCAGATGTGCCTGAAAGTGGTGGAAAAAGTCGTTGGTGATGATGCGCTGATGGCGAAATTCCAAATCCCGAAACACGTCTGGGAGTTTGTCCGCAGTTCATGGAAGACTCAGCAGCCTTCGCTTTACTCCCGTCTGGATCTGGCCTACGACGGTGTTAACCCACCGAAGTTGCTGGAGAACAATGCTGATACTCCGACCTCACTGTATGAAGCAGCCTTTTTTCAGTGGCTGTGGCTGGAAGATCAACTTGCTGCCGGAAAACTCCCACAGGATGCCGATCAGTACAATAGTCTGCAGGAAAAACTGATTGAGCGTTTCAGTGAGCTGAAAAACCAGCACGGTTTCTCGCTGCTGCATTTCGCCTGCTGTGAAGACACCGAGGAAGATCGCGGTACGGTGCAATATTTACAGGATTGCGCACTGGAAGCGGAACTGGCCAGCGAATTTCTGTTTATCGAAGAGATTGGCCTGGGTGAACGCGGTCAGTTTACCGATCCACAGGATCAGGTGATCAGCAACCTGTTCAAGCTCTATCCGTGGGAGTTTATGTTCCGCGAGATCTTCTCCACCAAGCTCGAAGATGCCGGCGTACGCTGGCTGGAACCGGCCTGGAAAGCGATTTTGTCGAATAAAGCGCTGCTGCCCCTGCTGTGGCAAATGTTCCCGGATCACCCGAATTTGTTGCCGTCATACTTCGCAGAAGATCCGCACCCGGAAATGGATCACTACGTGATTAAACCGCTGTTCTCTCGCGAAGGTGCCAATATCCGCATCATCGAAAAAGGACAGGAAGTGGTGAGCGTAGATGGCCCGTATGGTGAAGAAGGTATGATTGTGCAGCAGTTCCATCATCTGCCAAAATTCGGCGACAGCTACACGCTGATCGGCAGCTGGCTGGTTAACGATCAACCCTGTGGCATCGGTCTGCGTGAAGATAAAGCACTGATCACACAAGATCTGTCGCGTTTCTACCCGCACGTGATTGTCGGTTGACCATGCGGATCGCCCGATAAAAACGGAGAGCGAATCACTTCACTCTCCGTTTTTTTATGTCTGAACACTTAGCCTAATTGTACAGATAACATACTCAGCGAACTCATTACAATCCCGTCGGTTGGCGTCGTGATCGCCTCCTCACCATCCCATGCACCTAATACGTACAGCAGCGGTAGGTAGTGCTCAACTGACGGATTAGAAAGCGCCGCGCCGTCGTGCTGCATGAAATTCACCAGCGGATGCTCTTTAGCCGCGCCCTTCCAGGCCAGGTTATCTAATACGTACTGGTTGAAGGTGACCGCCCACGGATAAGGCTCCGCGTTGCCTTCCCACTTCACCATCCTCAAGTTGTGCACCACGTTGCCGCTGGCAACTATCATCACGCCTTCATCGCGCAAGGCTGCCAGTTTTTTGCCAATCTGATAGTGATACTCCGCTGGCTGGGTACCATCGATACTAAGTTGCACGACAGGGATATCCGCATCCGGATACATCTTGATAAGCACTCCCCAGGTGCCGTGGTCAAAACCCCACTCACTGGTATCAGCAGTAACGTTGATAGGTTTGAGCAACTCTTGCAGCTGTTTTGCCAGCGCCGGTGAACCCGGTGCAGGGTAGCGTTTATCAAACAGCGCCTGCGGGAAGCCACCAAAATCATGGATGGTGCGAGGGTTTTCCATTGCCGTTACTGCGGTGCCACGGGTAAACCAGTGAGCAGATACCGCTACAATGGCCTTCGGACGCGGCAGGGTTTCGCCCAACGCCTGCCATGCACGAGTATAAGTGTTGTCTTCAAGCACGTTCATCGGACTGCCGTGACCTAAAAACAGCGCGGGCATACGAAGCGAAGTCATAACGTTATCCTTACCGCAAAGTGAAAGAGGGGCAGAGCTCCCGGCGGGAGACTCTGCGCGATGAAAATACGGTACTCTTTTTCACGGCAGTACACAGCCGGATAACAGTGATGAAGTTATTCAATAAATTTGACAATTTCACACACAAAAAAGACCGCACAAGGCGGCCTTTATGAGAAGAAGCCAAAAAACTTAACTGGCTTGTTGGGTCTGCGCCTGACGGTAGGCCACCAGATCTTCGATAGTCAGCACTGGCATAGCGTGTTTTTTGGCAAACACGATAGCTTCTGGCGCATGCGCCATACTGCCATCGTCATTAGTCAGCTCACACAGCACACCGAAAGGCTTGAGACCGGCCAGCGTGACGAGATCAACGGACGCTTCCGTATGACCACCACGGGTCAGCACACCGCCTGCCTGCGCGCGCAGCGGGAAGATATGTCCCGGGCGGTGAAGGTCAGAAGGTTTTGCGCCGTCTTTTATCGCCGTGCGGATAGTGGTGATACGGTCAGCAGCAGAAACACCGGTCGTTACCCCTTCAGCCGCTTCAATAGTTACGGTAAAAGGCGTCTGGAACTGACTGGAGTTGTTCTCAACCATCATCGGCAGATCGAGCTTTTTACGGCTATCTTCATTCATGGTGAGGCAAACAATGCCGCTGCCGTGGCGAATCGTCAGCGCCATCTGCTCAACGGTCATATTTTCGGCGGCAAAGATTAAATCGCCTTCGTTTTCACGATCTTCGTCATCCAGTACCATCACACCGCGGCCATTGCGCAATGCATCAAGTGCGCGTTCAACGCGTTGAACTGGCGTACCGAATTCGGAAAGTAGAGTCTGATTCATGGTAAAAATAACCTCATTAAAATTTATGTGGATTACCAGAATCAGGGCGTCTTGAGGAGTATCACTGTGGCCCGGCGGTGCCGTGCGACAGTGTGAAAAAATAACGCAGCGGACAATATTCATTGTCCGGCTTGAACCGTTACTCTCTCCCATCCGGACTTTAACCGTCGGCCCCGGAATTACACCGGATCTGCTGACCTCTAACCCCGAAGGATTGAGCGCTCGCGGGCTTCCACTCAAGACGAAAATGCGTTTCATCAGTACTGACTGTGGTTTACCGCCGGTGGGGACTTTCACCCCGCCCTGAGAATAAGCAGGTCAACTATAACGCCATTAAATGGTCGGAGCAATGTGTCGAATGACCGATTAATGCCATCGGGAAGGTTTATAGAAACGGCGTCTGCGATTACACTAGGGATAAGCGCCTACTGCGAAATAAGGTAACCCACATGATTGACCCGAAGAAAATTGAACAAATTGCCCGTCAGGTTCATGAATCTATGCCGAAAGGCATCCGTGAATTTGGTGAAGATGCCGAGAAGAAAATCCGTCAGGTTTTGCAGGCGCAGTTCAGCCGCATGGATCTGGTCAATCGTGAAGAGTTTGATGTCCAGACTCAGGTTTTGCTGCGCACCCGCGAGAAGCTGGTAGCAATGGAACAGCGTTTGACCGAACTGGAAGGCAAATTGGCTGCAACGCAAAAACCGCACGATCCGGCTTAACATCCTCCTGCGGTTTGCGAACATAAAAGGCCTGTTTCCACAGGCCTTTTTAAATAGAACAATGACGGTTATTACGCCTGCGCGACCGATCGCAGCTTAGGCAGAAAACGCCATAATATTGCCAACATCAGCAACGCATACAACGACTTCCAGCCGACCATCGCCAGTAGCAGGCAACACAGCAGACTGCCCAGCAACGCCATCATCCTCGAACGCCCTTTCAGTAACCGCCAGCCCGCCAGCATGCACAGCAGATAGATCAGAATGAAGATGCCGTTGGCATAGACAATCAGCGCGTCGAGCGGCAGGTGCAGCCAATAAATCAGCAGTGTAAACAGCACACAGCTACCGACGACGGCATTGAGCGCAGCAACCGGTACGCGCTGGGCCGAGAGTTGCGCCAGGCGGCTTTTCGGTTTCAGTTGCGCCTGCGACCACACCAATCTCGCAAAGCTTTGGGTATAGATATTCACGCTGGCGAAACAGGCCAGATAGCCGATGATGCAGGCCACCCACAGCGCATGTTGACCGAACAACTGCACCACGATACCCGGCAGCGACGCCGCCGCCTCGCGCCCTTCGCCCCAGGCGTGAAATTTCAGCACCGCTACAGTACAACCCCAATAGACGGCGCCCGCCACCAGCATGCCAATCAGCAGCGCGCGCGGGAAATCACGTTCCGGGTGACGAAATTCGGTCGCCAGATGCGCAAAAGCTTCGAGACCGACAAAGCACCAAAACATGACCGCCAGCGCGCTAAATATCGACGATGGTGACACATCCGCCACTTTTGGCAGCGGGATCTGGCTGAGCGTGATCCCGCCCTTCCACCAGATAGCCACCACCAGCGCGATCACCAGGAAAGCGATCAGCGTCTGAATGTTTGCGCTCGAGCCCGCGCTGCGGGTACCGAGAAACCAGATCGCGAATAGCGTCCCAAGCTGAACCAGTAACAGGTTTCCGCTGCTCCAGCCAAAGGTTGCCTGCCAGAAACCCGCTGCGATATGTAAAGCAGCCGGAAGACCGACCGGAATGACCGAGAGAAACAACCAGCCGGTCACCCGCGCCATGTGGGGCCCAAAGGCCGTTCCGACAAAATGCGCGGCGCCCCCTGCGCTGGGGAAGTGCCGCCCTAAAGCCGCAAAGCCGATAGCGATCGGGAAGACCAGCAGAATTAGCACCGGCCACGCCCACAGGCTGTCGTATTGCGCCAGTTGAGCGGCCAGTGCCGGCACTGCAAAAACGCCCGTCCCCAGTAACGAGGTTGAAAGCAGCCCGACACCCTGTGCCAGCCCCAACTCCTGTTTTAATCCACTCACATACGCCTCTTCTGCCGGAGTCTGGTTCATAAAATAAAGGCCCGGCATCATGCCAGGCCTTCACGGTTTCAGGGTCAGTCGCCACCGCAGAAATTAATCCTGCGCTTTGATCTGATTGATAATTTTGGTGGTAGATAAACCATCTTCGAAGTTGAGCACCCGCACTTCTCCGCCATTGGCCCAGACCTCTTCGCAACCGGCGATTTGCTCTGGTTTGTAATCCCCACCTTTAACCAGCAGATCCGGCAAGATCCCGGCGATCAATCGCTGCGGGGTATCTTCTTCAAACGCGACGACCCAATCCACTGCGCCCAGCGCGCCCAGCACAATCATGCGGTTTTGCAGTGGATTGACCGGACGGCTTTCACCTTTCAGGCGCTTAGTCGACGCATCGCTGTTAACTGCGACGATCAACCGGTCGCCAAGCTTGCGGGCATTCGCCAAATAGGAGACATGGCCGGCATGCAGAATGTCGAAAATGCCGTTGGTCATCACCACTTTCTCACCACGCTGACGGGCCATCGCCACTGCTGCTTTCAGTTCAGTTTCGGTCATGATGCCGAAACCGACGTCTGAACGCCCGCCGATGGCATTTTCCAGCTCAACCGGGGATACCGTCGAGGTACCCAGTTTACCGACCACAACACCGGCTGCCGCATTGGCAAGGAAACAGGACTCTTCCAGCGAGTTACCCGCCGCCAGTGCGGCAGCCAGCACACCAATTACCGTGTCACCAGCACCGGTCACGTCATACACTTCCTGCGCCTGCGTAGGCAGATGCAGCGGCTCTTTGCCAGGTTGCAGCAACGTCATACCGTGTTCGGAACGGGTCACCAGCAGCGCAGAAAGTTCGAAATCTGCCACCAGCTTCATGCCACGTTCGACCAGCTCTTGCTCGTTTTTACAATGCCCGACGACTGCTTCGAATTCTGACAGGTTAGGCGTCAGCAACGTGGCGCCGCGATAACGTTCAAAGTCCGAACCTTTAGGATCAATAAGCACAGGCACACCGGCTTTTTTCGCCAGCTGGATCATCGGCTGAACGTCAGTCAGCGCGCCTTTGGCGTAGTCCGACAGCACCAGCGCACCGCTCTGTGGCAGCGCCTGTTCGATTTTTTGCAGCATCGGTGTGAGATCAACGCCTTCAAAACCCTCTTCAAAGTCGAGGCGGATCAGCTGCTGGTTGCGTGACAATACGCGCAGCTTGGTGATCGTAGGGTGGGTGGGTATCGCCACAAAATCACACTGTACTTTGACTTCATCCAGGCGCTGACTCAGCGCACGGGCTGCATCATCAACACCGGTCAGGCCGATCAGACGCGATCCTGCGCCGAGGGACGCGATATTCATCGCCACGTTGGCCGCACCACCTGGGCGCTCCTCTATGGTGTTGACTTTCACCACCGGCACCGGCGCTTCCGGCGAAATACGGTTAGTCGGGCCATACCAGTAGCGGTCTAACATTACGTCACCCACTACCAGCACACCGGCACGGTGAAACTCAGGCAGAGTCACTTTCATCCCATACTCCAAAACAGGTAAAACCTGACATAAAAATAGTGCGGGGATAATATCACAAGCCATTATCCTCCCCGAAAAAACCGTCACAACGGAGATTTATCTCATCAACCCAGCCAGCTATTCCAGCTGGCGGTGATTTGCCCGCGCTCAGTAATAAAGGCATCGGCAGCCACTTTACCGCTGTGTTCCTGCAATGCCAGATGGTGTATTTCATCGCGCAAGGTGACATAAGCGTGTTTCAACCGTTGCGCTTCCTCCTCCGGCATGATGTCGTATTGCGCCATCAGCTCGAAAATACGCACATTATCTGACCATCGTGTCAAACCCGGTTCATCGTGGGCGAAACGCAGTACCAGATATTGTGCGATGAATTCAATATCAGTGATACCGCCCGGATCGGCTTTCAGATCAAAGGCATCACGTTTTTTGCTGCCCAGATGGGCATACATTTTCTCACGCATTTCGCGCACTTCTTTGCGCAACGCATCTGCATCACGCTGACGGCATAGAATTTCGCGACGGGTGGTATTGAACTGGCGGGTCAGCTGCGGGTCGCCGTAGACCACGCGGGCGCGCACCAAGGCCTGATGCTCCCAGGTCCAGGCTTCGTTTTGCTGATAGTCCGCAAAGGCCTCGATGGTACTGACCAGCATTCCCGCCGCACCGGAAGGACGCAGACGGGCATCGACCTCATACAAAATACCGGACGAGGTGCGGGTGCTGAACAGATGCATGATCCGCTGAGCCAGACGCAGGTAGAACTGGCGGCCATCGATGCTGCGCTCGCCGTCGGTCATCACTTCCGGAGCGCAATCGAGCAGGAACACCAGATCCAGGTCTGAGCTGTAGCCAAGTTCCCATCCGCCCAACTTGCCGTAGCCGACCACGGCAAAACCGCGGCCTTCGCGTTGCTGTAAATGAGACGGCTGGCCGTAACGGGCAATCATCTGATCCCATGCCTGCTGAATCACCGCTTCGAGGATAGCCTCAGCCAGATAGGTCAGGTGATCGCTGACCTTCATTACCGGCAGTGCGCCCGAAATATCACCGGCAGCGATACGCAGATGCTGTGCCTGTTTAAACTGCCGCAGGGCTTCCAGCTGTTGTTCTTCGTCATCGGCGGGCACCCGCAGTAAGAACTGGCGAAGCTCATCACGGTAAGCATCAGGCGCCGTCGGCTGATAAAGGGTGCGGGAATCGAGCAGTTCATCGAGCAGCAGTGGGTGGCGCGCCAGCTGGTTGGCGACCATCGGCGAGGCAGCACAGAGCCTGACCAGTTGTTTCAGTGCCCCGGGATACTCCACCAGCAGTTCGATATACGTGGTGCGGGTCACAATGTTAAGCAGCAGTAACGTCAGACGCTGCAGGGTGACATCCGCATTTTTGTAAGCACACACTTGCGCCAGTAAACCCGGCATCAGCAGGTCAAGCTGGTCACGACCGCGTGGGCCAATGGTGCGCTTGTCCACATCACGGCGAAACTCGGCAATCAGGCGCAATAAATGACTTTGCGCTTCCGGCGTCATCTGTGGCACCAGTTCGGCGATGTCGGTATCGTCCAGCGCATCACTCCACAGACTGCTGAACTGGGCATGCTGAGGATCTTCATCCGCATCCGGCGTGTCATCACCAATCAGATCATCAAACACAGCGCGTACCGACTGCATGTGGGCATTCAGTCCGTCAAGCAGGGTTGGCCAGTTGGCAAATTGCATCCCCCACGCCAGACGCGCCTGATTAAGTTCATCCGATGGCAGGGTTTGCGTTTGTTCATCGGCAATGGCCTGCAACAGATTTTCCAGACGACGCAGGAACAGATAGCTGTCGCGTAATTGTTGAACCTGAACCGTCGGCAGTAATCC
This sequence comes from uncultured Enterobacterales bacterium, assembly GCA_946478305.1. Lineage (GTDB taxonomy): Bacteria > Pseudomonadota > Gammaproteobacteria > Enterobacterales > Enterobacteriaceae > Ewingella. Next base: position 67,184 of record CAMLBO010000009.1, on the reverse strand, counting down.
CAGTTCATCCACAGCCTGTAAAGTCGGTAATAATGAACGCTGCTGCAATGAAGGCTCACGCCCCCCGCGGATCAGCTGGAAAACCTGAGCGATGAATTCGATTTCACGAATCCCCCCCGCACCGAGCTTAATGTTGTCTTTCAGACCACGGCGGCGAACTTCTCGGGCAATCATGCCTTTCATATTGCGCAACGACTGGATAACGCTGAAATCGATATAGCGGCGAAAGACAAACGGCATCAGCATTTTGCGCAATTCCTGACTGCTGCTGTCCTCGGCGCCGCCCATCAGGCGCGCCTTGACCATGGCGTAGCGCTCCCAGTCGCGCCCCTGCTCCTGATAGTAATCTTCCAGCGCCGGGAAACTCATCACCAGCGGGCCGCTGTCGCCAAAGGGGCGCAGACGCATATCCACACGATAGACAAAGCCGTCGATGGTCGGCTGATCCAGCGCCTTTATCAGGCGCTGGCCAAGACGGGTAAAGAACTGGGCGTTATCCAGCTGACGTCGTCCGCCCTGCGTCTGGCCGTTCTCGGGATAGGCAAAAATCAGGTCGATATCGGAAGAGAAATTAAGTTCACCGCCGCCCAGTTTGCCCATGCCCAAAATCAGCAACTTCTGGGGCACGCCCTCAGCGTTGACGGGCGTACCGAACTCGCGGCAACAGGCGTCATACAGCCATTCCCGCGCGCTGACAATCAGTGTTTCGGCCAGCTCGCTCAGCTGGTGTAACGTCTCTTTGCATTCACTGGTCATCAGTGCCTGCGACCAGGCAATCCGCGTCAAAATACGTTTGCGAAACAATCGTAACGCTTTCATCAACCCGGCCTCATCGGTCACGCTCGCCAGCGCTTCGCTCAGCCAGTTGCCATAATGCTGCCACTCCTGCGCCTGCGGCGGATGCTGCACAATCTCGTGCCACCACTGCGGGAAAGCCAGTAAGTTTTCACTGATAAAATCACTGCCAGCCACTGCGGCAAGCGTATTTTCATCAATATCCGGCAACGGTTGCGGATGTTCCTGACAACGTAAAATGAAGTTGTCAGCCTGACTTTGCAGCGTTGGAGAGAGTGGCAACATGAGATCCGGTTCCTTTCGCAAAAAAGCCTGAGTCAGACTCAGGCTACTTGTTCAATTAAACTTCAACCATAAACCAGGTACAGCGAGGGTTATCTTATTTGGCGACTTTGCCGTTAAGCCAGAAAGCATCCATCATCACGGCGTGCTGACGCGCTGAGTCTTCCCAGGCATGTTGCTGCTGAATGATAGCCTGTTGCAATTCCAGCCAGCCATTAATATAGGGCGAACTGGCCTCTTCAGGATAAGCGCCCGCTAACATATGGAAAGAGATAATGTGACGTTTCAGGCGTGCGAGCTGATCGCGGAAACCGTCCTCATCCAGTGGCTGACCAAATACTTCCTTAAGCTCTGCGGCGGTACGGCCCAGCATGATGTCAGCGAAACGCTTGAACGAACCGTCGAGTTTCTTCTGCGATTTATCATCAATGAAAGGTTTCCACACCTGCGTAGCCAGCCAGGATGTGAGCGCCAACTTACATTGAAGATAAGGCACGCTATAGCATACGGCCTCAGCGTCGGCACCTTTCTTCTCCAGAGCGGGGACTAAATCGGTCAGTAACGCGCGCAGTTCGGTAGAGGCCTTACGCGGAACAAGACCGCCGAAAATCACCAAAATCTGACGTACAGTTTCCACGGCTTGTAATACGGTCAGGCGAACAGTTTTATCACCGCGAACCCACAACTCTTCATGGTATTGCCAATGATCCATAGCCAGGGCCAACGCCTCGGCCATGGCCTGCTCGACGGTGGCTTTTGGCGCAGCCTTAAATACCGGCAACGAGCGAGGTTCCCGGGCCGGATTGCCTTTCGCCAGATGATAGCCACGCGCAGCTTTGCTCAGGCCTCCCTGACGCAGTCCGCCGTTCTGCCCGATCAATGCCGCCAGCGCCAGTAAATCGCCCGTGTTGCCTTTTTTCAGCTCCAGCTCAATTTCAGACAGTGGCTCAGAAAGCTCACCAGCAACCACTTCACCCTGATCAAGACCAAGTTCGATTTCGCTTTGCTGGTAAGTGATCACCCACTTCTCACGTGTAAAGGTCGTGCTGAACAGCGGCTGCAACGCTTTTTGCAGTGCAGCAACTTTGCACTCTTCCGGCCAGATATCTTTCGGGAAGGCGCTAAGTTTTAACGTCGGCTTTTTCAGCTCAACATTGTACTCAGGGCGTTGGTGCAGCCCCCCGACTACGCTGCCGGCGGTCTTAATGGTCATTTCGTATTGGTCATCGAAACCGCGAATACGCAGACCCATATCGTGCTTGCGCATCCAGTTGTCTGCAGTTTCGTAATAAATGTTAGTCAGTTTCTGTGGTGCAGCATGTTCGCTCTTAAATTGCGCTAATTGATCAGGCAATTCGGCGATAGCCGCCGCGGTGGCGATAAATTTTAATTCTATTTCTACGGTCATAGTGGTTTCACACCGGTTCTGGATGTCAAAAGGCTGTCATATAGCCGACAAAAGGCGTTAGTGATAGAGCGGAATTCTAACACAGGCTATGCGCGCAAGCCGCATATCACGGGATAGTAAGATAGTTCCCATTCCTGTTTAGACATTGCGTCGTCAAACTGTTGCCCTTAGTATCAACCCCTCATGACGTCGGTTCCACATCGCGTTCCATAAATTCACTCAGAAACGATGAAAAAATGCAGAAATTACGCCTAATGGGTCTCGCTTTGCTTACTTTAAGCATCACTTGGGGCGCTCACGCTGATGAAAAGCGCTACATTTCCGACGATCTGATCACCTATATCCACAGTGGTCCGGGTAATCAATATCGTATCGTAGGGACGCTCAATGCCGGTGAACAGGTCACCCTGCGCAGCGTCAACGACAGTACAAAATATGGTGAAATCGTTGATTCAAAAGGTAAAACAGCTTGGATCCCGCTAGATCAGCTGAGCAACGTACCAAGCATCCGCACCCGTGTTCCTGACCTGGAACAGCAAGTTAAAACACTGACAGACAAATTAACCAATATCGACTCCAGCTGGAATCAGCGTACTGCTGAAATGCAACAGAAAGTGGCCTCCAGCGATGGCATTATTAATGGTCTGAAGAAAGAAAATCAGGATCTGAAAAACCAGTTGATCGTCGCGCAGAAGAAAGTTAGTGCGGTGAATGTGCAGCTGGACGACAAACAACGCACCATTATTTTACAGTGGTTTATGTATGGCGGTGGCGTGGCGGGTGTAGGCCTGATCCTCGGTCTGATCCTGCCTCATCTGGTGCCACGTCGTAAGAAAAATGACCGTTGGATGAGCTGAGCTAAATCATGAAGATCTACCTGGTCGGCGGCGCAGTCCGAGACAGTTTATTAAATCTGCCAGTGACTGAACACGACTGGGTGGTCGTGGGCGCCACGCCTGAATATATGCTGGACCAGGGCTATCAACAGGTCGGCAAGGATTTCCCGGTATTTTTACACCCGGTGAACCGGGACGAATACGCGCTGGCACGCACCGAGCGCAAATCTGGGGCTGGTTACAACGGTTTCACCTGCTACGCCGCGCCTGACGTCACCCTCGAACAAGACCTGATGCGGCGCGATCTGACCGTCAACGCGATTGCCCAAAGTGCCGAAGGGGAACTGATTGACCCTTATCACGGCCAGCGCGATATCGAACAGCGGGTGCTGCGCCACGTCTCAGCAGCTTTTGGCGAAGATCCGCTGCGCGTATTGCGTGTTGCACGTTTCGCGGCTCGCTTTGCGCATCTCGGTTTTCACGTCGCGCCGGAAACCCAGCAATTAATGCAACGCATGACCGACAGTGGTGAACTGGAAGCGCTGACACCAGAACGCGTGTGGAAAGAGACCGAAAAAGCCTTGCAGACCCAGGATCCACAGGTCTATTTCCAGGTGCTTCGCGACTGCGGCACGCTAAAGGTACTGTTCCCGGAACTTGATGCGCTGTTTGGCGTCCCCGCACCGGAAAAATGGCATCCGGAGATCGACACCGGTATCCATACGTTGATGACGTTGAAAATCGCGGCTGAACTGACGCCGGATGTGGATGTGCGTTTCTCTGCTCTGTGTCACGATCTCGGCAAAGGGCTGACCAAACCCGAATACTGGCCGCACCATCACGGCCATGGCCCGGCCGGGGTAAAGCTGGTGGAGAATGTCTGCCAGCGTCTGAAAGTACCGACGCATATCCGCGAACTGGCAAAACTGGTGGCTGAGTTCCACGATCTCATACATACCGTTGATAAACTGCGTCCGGAAACTATCCTGAAACTGTTCGACACCATCGACGTCTGGCGCAAACCACAGCGTCTCGAGCAGATGATTTTGACCAGCGAAGCGGATGCCCGTGGCCGCACCGGCTTTGAGCATAACCCCTACCCGCAGGGCGACTATTTGCGTGAAGCTTACGCCGTGGCGCAGACTATCTCGATTAAAGAAGTGGTGGAGTCTGGTTTACAGGGCACCGCTATCCGCGACGAGTTGAAAAAGCGCCGTATCCAGGCGATCGGTGACTGGAAAAAAAGCAGGATGCTGAATTTTAAATCGCTCTTGTGACCATAAAAAAAGCGCCTCTCTGTAAAGATGGGCGCTTTTTAGTTATTGCAGAGGGACCGTCAGGCAATAAATACCACGTACACGGCAATTGCGACAATAAAACGATAGATGGCGAAGGGCACAAATGAGATGCGCTTAATCACGGTCAGGAATGCTTTGATAGCAAACAGTGCCACGATAAACGCCGTCACAAAGCCTGTCGCAAACATAGGTAAATCCGCCAGCGAAAGAAAATTGTAGCTCTTGTAGAGATCCAGTACGGTCGCTCCTAACATCATCGGTACCGCCAGCAGGAAAGAGAACTCCGACGCTGCAAAACGGCTGACACCCAGCAACATTCCCCCGCCGATCGTCGCCCCTGAACGGGAAAAACCAGGCCACAATGCTAAACACTGACACACGCCAATCATCAGGGCCTGAAGGTAAGTCATGTCGTCGAGACCCTCCGCTCGGGGCTTTTTGGGTTTCAGCCATTCGGCGGCAATCAGCCAGATACCGCCGACGATCAGCGCATACATTACGTTTTTCGGCTCAAACAGCATTTTAATTTGCGAATGGAAAAGCAGCCCCAATACCGTCGCGGGCAGCATACCCAGCAAAATATGGATAAGATTCAAACGGCGGGTGCCCGTCCCTTCATGCACCGGTGGTTTGCCGAAATGGAGCCCGATCATGCCAAACAGCCTGCGCCAGAACATCACGACTACGGCCATGATCGAACCAAGCTGAATAATCACTTCAAAAGATTTGGCAGTATCGCCGGTAAAGCCCAGCAAATTACCTACAATTATCATGTGTCCGGTAGATGATACCGGCAAAAATTCGGTCAACCCCTCGACCACACCCAAAATGACGGCAACCAGTAAAGAGTGGCTCTCAACTACCATTTAAATGCCTCAAACCGTTAGAAGTGAAAACTGCCCGTTTTGTCACGTAACAGGACGAAATTCAGACAATAAAAAAGCGGCATCACGCATGTGCCGCTAAACCAGCGTCGTTCAATAAGAACAACCTGTTATAACGCAATTTTATGACAAACAATCGCACAATCAGTTGCTGAAATTTACATTTAATTTGTCATTTCAGAGAGAACGTTAGCCGCGTACACCCCGTTCAATGATGACACCGACGTTTGAGGCCTGGACGACCGCGCCTGGTTTACTCAATTTAATGCGTACCCAGGGTGAGTTAAAGCGCGTCAGTAACAGGGCCGCAACCTCTTCGGCTACGCGCTCGACCAGCGCAAAACTTTGCGATGACACGTGTTGGATCACCGCTTCACTGATATCGGCGTAGCTCAAACAATCTTTTACGTCGTCACTGGCTGCCGCCTGACGGTTATCCCACGCCATTTCGATATCGAACACCAGTTTCTGCTGAATGGTCTGTTCCCACTCATAAGCGCCAATGGTTGTGATTACATTCAGTTGCTCAATAAATACGATATCCATCACGCGTTTCTCTGTTTTTGGGTCAGCCGGATACCACTTCCGGCGGAAAATGCGTATTATCCATAGATGTTGCGATTAAAACGACCCTTATTAGACGGAACTGCGTTATGAGTGCTACCGCGCTTGGCATGATTATTTTCGCCTACCTTTGCGGCTCGATTTCCAGTGCGATTCTGGTTTGCCGGGTCGCTGGGTTGCCCGATCCCCGAACACAAGGTTCCGGCAATCCCGGTGCCACCAACGTTCTGCGAATTGGCGGTCGCGTCGCGGCCGCAACGGTACTGATTTTCGATGTGCTCAAAGGCATGTTGCCTGTCTGGCTGGCCTACAGCCTGAACATTCCCCCAATGTATCTGGGCCTGACTGCTATCGCAGCCTGCGTCGGCCACATCTATCCGGTATTTTTCCGTTTTAAAGGCGGGAAAGGGGTCGCCACTGCATTTGGGGCCATAGCCCCTATCGGGTGGGACCTGACAGGGTTGATGACCGGGACATGGCTTCTGACGGTGCTGCTAAGCGGCTATTCATCACTGGGAGCCATCGTCAGTGCGTTGATAGCCCCCTTTTATGTCTGGTGGTTCAAACCTCAGTTTACCTTCCCGGTGGCAATGCTCTCATGCCTAATCCTGTTGCGTCATCACGACAACATTCAGCGTTTATGGCGCCGGCAGGAAACCAAAATTTGGGATAAGTGGAAAGAGAAGCGTGCGGCGAAAAGAGCAGCGCTGGACGCTGCCAAACGAAATGAAAACGAAAAATAGAGCCGAATCAGAGACATAAAAAAACGACCTCATTGCAGGTCGTTTTTTTATTCACAAATTCAGTCCCATCTCAGACCGGTGGAAGCTCGGCCAACGGCCAGCGAGGCCGCACTGAGATACTCAAATCCGTATTCTGACCCGTGCCTAACCGTACCATCCCTGCATAGGCAATCATCGCGCCGTTATCGGTACAGAATTCAGGGCGTGCATAAAATACCGCCCCGCCGCGTTTTTGCATCATCTCGGCTAATTTTGCCCGCAGTGTACGGTTAGCGCTAACGCCACCGGCCATCACCAGACGCTTAAAGCCGGTATGATCCAGCGCGCGTTTACACTTGATCGCCAGCGTATCCACCACCGCATCTTCAAAAGCACGGGCGATATCCGCGTGGGTTTGTGGATCGCTGTCATTGGCACGAACGGTATTGGCGGCAAAGGTTTTCAGGCCGGAAAAACTGAAGTCCAGACCCGGACGGTCGGTCATGGGCCGCGGGAATGTGAAGCGCCCTGCCGTTCCCTGTTGCGCCATTTTCGACAGCATCGGGCCGCCGGGGTAGTCCAGACCCAGCAATTTTGCGGTCTTGTCGAAGGCTTCGCCTGCGGCGTCATCAACGGATTCACCCAGCAGCTCATACTGGCCGATACCGGTCACGCTGATTAGCTGTGTATGTCCGCCGGAAACCAGCAACGCAACGAAAGGAAAGTCAGGCGGATTGTCTTCCAGCATGGGTGCAAGCAAATGGCCTTCCATATGATGAACCGGCACGGCAGGTACGCCCCAGGCGAACGCCAGCGAACGGCCGATCGTGGCACCAACCAGCAGCGCACCCACTAAACCTGGGCCTGCCGTGTAGGCCACACCGTCGATGTCCTTCGCGGTCAACCCGGCTTCTTTTAATGCTGCCTGAATCAGGGGAATGGTTTTGCGGACGTGGTCGCGCGATGCCAGCTCCGGCACTACGCCGCCGTAATCAGCGTGCAGTTTTACCTGACTATACAGTTGGTTGGATAACAAACCGGCTTCGCTGTCATAAACGGCAATCCCGGTTTCATCACACGACGTTTCAATACCCAGTACTCGCATCACCTTTCCCATCTTGTTTTCACGCCCACTCGCGGCGCGCAGTTTACCATACAACGCCCGCAGAGCGCTGCTTCTGCGAAGTAAATACCACCTTGTCGCCAATTAATGTCGAGCAATTTAAGTTGATTGGTATATAATCGCCGGCCGACGCAAAAGCGAGCGCACTTTTGGATTGTATGGGTTGGAAGGCGCAGCTTCAATTTGCCGTTATGCTTTACAACGCAGAGCAAGTTGGAGTAAAATTCCGCACCATTTTGAAATGTGCTGGTACAAACCAGCAAACAAACCGATTTTATCGAGGTGAGAGGCACATGCCTGTAATTAAAGTACGTGAAAACGAGCCGTTCGACGTAGCTCTGCGTCGCTTCAAGCGTTCCTGCGAAAAAGCGGGTGTTCTGGCAGAAGTTCGTCGTCGTGAGTTCTATGAAAAACCGACTACCGAACGTAAACGCGCCAAAGCATCTGCAGTAAAACGCCACGCCAAGAAACTGGCTCGCGAAAACGCACGCCGCACTCGTCTGTATTAATCTCCGGGGGCAACCCCACCGTGTCTTTTAGCTTAGGCTAAAACGCACAAATCGATGAGTAGTTGCATACGCATGCCGTGCTTTCCGAAAGGAATGCGCGGCTTGTTCTCGTTTATAGGCTAGTGAGTAAGGGGCTTATGGCTGGGAGAATTCCGCGCGTATTTATCAATGACTTGCTGGCTCGTGTCGACATCGTGGATCTTATCGATGCTCGCGTAAAGCTGAAGAAACAAGGCAAGAACTACCACGCGTGTTGCCCTTTCCACCATGAGAAAACACCCTCATTCACCGTAAACAGCGATAAGCAATTTTATCACTGTTTCGGCTGTGGAGCGCACGGCAATGCCGTCGACTTCCTGATGAACTACGACAGGCTTGAGTTTGTCGAAAGCATCGAGGAACTGGCGACAATGCAGGGTCTGGAAGTGCCGTACGAAGCAGGCACAGGTCCAAGCCAAATGGAGCGCCATCAGCGTCAAAGCCTCTACCAGTTGATGGAGCCGCTTGCCGCCTTCTATCAGCAATCACTTAAACAACCCGCCGGTGCACCTGCCAGAGAGTACCTTGCTCAACGCGGCTTAAGTGAAGACGTTATTAACCATTTTGCCATAGGTTTCGCCCCACCGGGCTGGGACAACGCACTAAAGCGTTTTGGTAAGAATGCCGATGACAAAGCCTCATTAATTGACGCCGGTATGTTGGTCACCAATGACAACGGACGTAGCTATGACCGTTTCCGCGAGCGGGTTATGTTCCCGATCCGTGACAAACGCGGCCGCGTGATTGCCTTTGGTGGCAGGGTTTTAGGCGATGGTACGCCGAAATACCTTAACTCACCGGAAACCGAGATTTTCCATAAAGGCCGTCAGTTATATGGCTTGTATGAAGCTCAGTTGAAACATCCGACACCTTTGCGCTTATTGGTTGTCGAAGGGTATATGGACGTCGTCGCACTGGCGCAATTTGGCATCGATTATGCCGTTGCCTCTCTGGGCACGTCGACCACTGCTGACCATATTCAGCTGATGTTCCGCGCCACCGATAACGTGGTGTGTTGCTATGACGGTGACAGAGCCGGTCGCGAAGCCGCTTGGCGTGCTTTGGAAACGGCCCTGTCCTATCTTAATGATGGCCGTCAGTTGCGATTTATGTTTTTACCCGATGGCGAAGATCCTGACACGCTGGTACGCAAAGAAGGTAAAGCAGCGTTCGAACAACGGATGGAGCAGGCGCTGCCGCTCTCAACCTTCCTGTTCGATTCACTGATGCCGCAGGTCGATTTGAGCAGCCCAGACGGGCGCACCAAGTTGAGCATGCTGGCTCTGCCTTTGATTCGTCAGGTGCCCGGAGAAACGCTGCGGATGTACTTGCGGCAGCAGTTAGGCAATAAGCTCGGCATTCTTGATGACAACCAGCTCGAAAAGCTGATGCCAAAGCATGCTGACAGTGGGAATACCTACCAGGCGCCCCAGCTAAAACGCACAACCATGCGTATACTTATAGGGTTACTGGTACAAAACCCACAACTGGCTACACTTATACCCTCGCTGCAAGGATTGGAACAAGCGAAGCAACCGGGGCTGGACCTGTTTACCGAGTTGGTAAACACTTGCTTAGCCCAACCGGGCCTTACTACGGGCCAGTTGCTGGAATTGTACCGCGACAATAAGTTCTACCAACAGCTTGAAACTCTGGCGACATGGAACCATATGATCGTTGAAGATATGGTCGAAGAAGAGTTTCGTGCCACGCTTGCCAGCCTGTATGACTCAATTTTAGAGCAACGGCTCGAAATATTAATTGCTAAAGCCCGAACGCATGGACTCAGCCCGGAAGAACGTACCGAGGTCAGTTCATTGAATCAGATTTTAGCTAAAAAGAATTAAGCCTGAAGGCATGGGCTACTAAACAAACGGCTTAAGTGCCGATAAAAAGTGGGACACCGTCCCGCGCTATGTCGCCTTTGTGGGCCGCGGCAACAAGAAAACGCCCCTATACCCTAACGGGTAAACGTTATTGTTGGCGGTTTCGCTGACCAACACCAACCCAAATACTCTGAAGTGTGGATACCGTCTTATGGAGCAAAACCCGCAGTCACAGCTTAAGCTACTTGTCACCCGTGGTAAGGAGCAAGGCTATCTGACCTTTGCTGAGGTCAATGACCATCTGCCGGAAGATATCGTCGACTCCGACCAGATCGAAGACATCATCCAGATGATTAATGACATGGGCATCCAGGTTCTTGAAGAAGCTCCTGACGCCGATGACTTAATGCTGGCCGAAAACCGCCCGGATACCGACGAAGATGCAGCAGAAGCTGCTGCACAGGTACTGTCCAGCGTTGAATCTGAAATCGGACGCACCACTGACCCGGTTCGCATGTACATGCGTGAAATGGGTACCGTTGAACTTCTGACCCGTGAAGGCGAAATCGACATCGCCAAACGTATCGAAGATGGTATCAACCAGGTTCAGTGTTCCGTTGCCGAATACCCTGAAGCTATTACCTATCTGCTCGAGCAGTATGACCGCGTTGAAGCGGGCGAAGCACGCCTGTCTGATCTGATCACCGGTTTTGTTGATCCGAACGCAGAAGAAGACATCGCGCCAACGGCTACCCACGTGGGTTCAGAACTGACCACAGAAGAGCAGAACGACAACGACGATGACGAAGATGAAGACGATGATGCTGAAGACGACAACAGCATCGACCCGGAACTCGCGCGCCAGAAGTTCACCGATCTGCGTGAACAGCATGAAGCGACCCGTGCCGTCATCAAGAAAAATGGCCGTAGCCACAAGAGCGCCGCAGAAGAAATTCTGAAACTGTCTGACGTCTTCAAGCAGTTCCGTTTAGTGCCAAAACAGTTCGATTTCCTGGTTAACAGCATGCGCTCCATGATGGATCGTGTCCGTACTCAGGAACGTTTGATCATGAAGCTGTGCGTTGAACAGTGCAAAATGCCGAAGAAAAACTTCGTCACTCTGTTCTCCAGTAACGAAACCAGCCAGACCTGGTTCGACGCGGCTCTGGCAATGGGTAAACCATGGTCTGAGAAGCTGAAAGAAGTGACTGAAGACGTACAACGCGGCCTGATGAAACTGCGTCAGATTGAAGAAGAGACCGGCCTGACTATCGAGCAGGTAAAAGACATTAACCGTCGCATGTCGATCGGTGAAGCTAAGGCTCGTCGCGCCAAGAAAGAGATGGTTGAAGCCAACTTACGTCTGGTTATTTCTATCGCCAAGAAATACACCAACCGTGGTTTGCAGTTCCTTGACCTGATCCAGGAAGGTAACATCGGTCTGATGAAAGCCGTGGATAAGTTTGAATATCGCCGTGGTTATAAGTTCTCAACTTATGCGACCTGGTGGATCCGTCAGGCTATCACCCGCTCCATCGCCGACCAGGCGCGTACCATCCGTATTCCGGTGCATATGATTGAGACCATCAACAAACTCAACCGTATTTCGCGCCAGATGCTGCAAGAGATGGGCCGCGAGCCGACGCCAGAAGAGCTGGCTGAACGCATGCTGATGCCGGAAGACAAAATCCGTAAAGTGCTGAAAATTGCTAAAGAGCCTATCTCCATGGAAACGCCAATCGGCGACGATGAAGATTCGCATCTGGGTGATTTCATCGAGGATACTACCCTCGAGCTGCCGCTGGATTCTGCCACTTCAGAAAGCCTGCGTTCTGCAACGCACGACGTTCTGGCCGGTCTGACTGCACGTGAAGCCAAAGTGCTGCGTATGCGTTTCGGTATCGATATGAATACCGACCACACGCTGGAAGAAGTGGGCAAACAGTTCGACGTTACCCGCGAACGTATCCGTCAGATCGAAGCGAAGGCACTGCGTAAACTGCGCCACCCAAGCCGCTCTGAAGTACTGCGTAGCTTCCTTGACGACTAGTCGTTAACGAGTCTGGCGTAAACATAAATAACCCCGGTAGCGATACCGGGGTTATTTTTTTATGAACACTTTGCTGGCTCCTTAATATCCTACTCTTCCTGATAACTGCCCATCACTATCTTTCCAAATCGACGGCAACCCATTTTGAATCGCTGGGTAATGGAATGAGACCATGGCTGACACCGGTAACACCATATACGCCGGATGTTGGATAATCCTGATGAAACTCCAAATAAAACGTATCGGCGAAGCTGATCAGATCTTCCGTACTGTCAGCAGACTCACAGGCATCAATATAGATATTCCCACGATAGTCCTCCGGAATAATATCCTTAATGCTCTTATATAGCGCATCACCATTTAAATAAAATGCTTTTGCTTTATCGCCAATGACTGGTCGGTCATTATCCCCCTGAAATGCCCCATGAGAGATAATAAACAGATTTTCACTTTTCTTCAGGGAACGCAATTGAGAATGGAAGATTTTATAGCTGGCCTCATAAATATCCGGATATTTCATCACGGTATTTCTGGCCACCAACTCCAGGTTGGGATCATCAGTACATATAATTAGGATCATAATAATACTCCATCAGAGATTAATAGGAATGATATGACTACACAGTCCAGGTATTATCGCGATTCAGAACCACATCAAGTTCATAAATATTTGCATCAAATTCCAGTTTCTGTTTATTGGTGATCTCACCAATATCCAGCACCTGACCTGGGGTGTAATTACCAAAGGTGACCCAGTAAGTTGGATGAGGCGTAAAGTTCAGGTTGATATTCGGCTGAGCCTGTACGACGAAGGTCCCTGCACCAGACATACCGACCCCCACAGAGGCAACATTCACCGGCAAATTGCCGTCACAAGTGACATACATCGTCCCGTTCTTCGCCCCTTTAGTCTGGTTTTCGAACACGAACGCACCGTCTGAATAATCCAGTGTGACCATATTTTTACTGGTGAGATCGGTAGGCAGACTTTGGGAGGCATCAAATGTCACACCAGGGATAAGCAAACCGGTTTCATCCCACACAAAGCTATAATCGATTGACCAGTCAAAGGATACCTGGGTATTAGGGTGTGCCACTTTGGAAAACCAGGCCAGTGACATTACTTTCGGGTCACTAATATCTGGACTGGTTTGATAAATACAAATTGCACCAGTATTCACGGAGTTATTTACAACGGTTACGGAATATTTTGTCATGTTATTTACCTTTTATAATGAAATGATAATAAATGATTGTGTGTCGTCTTTGCCTTCTTTTACCTTCCTGCGGCTCCTTATTTCAACATGTGTTGCGGGATTTAATTAGCCGAATGCTACGCATCGTAATACCAAAGGTTTGTGTCAATAATTTTGGGGAAACGTCTTCTTTCATGGCGACCTGCATCGCTGCACGCCGGATGGCGATGAACACACCCCAGGTTGAGGGGGTATCCAGATAACCCGAAGAGTCAATTTTCTTATAAATTTTTTGATAGCTGTGAGCAGAAATAGTTAAATTATAAATCTGACAAAATCGCGTCACCTCTTTAGGAAGATATATTTTCCTTCCACCGTAGAGATGTATCAGATTAAATAAACACGCAAACCCACAATGTTCTGCCAGCTCGGAGGCTACCCAGGGCATAGCGGATAAAATATTCATTTTGTGGCGTTCGCAAAAACGAATTAAACGAGATTCTCTTTCAGAGTGCTGAAGCGGTAAACCAGAAAAAAGCTCGAACCACTCATCCAGACTTTCCTGCTGCTCTCCCTTTTTAAGATCACCCATAGTTTTTTCTCCCGAAGGATCTCCCGCCAATGTTCTCTAACATCACCCCGGTTGAGGTGATGGAATAAGTTTTAGCGGAAAGATCTTGCTTCACACGGGGGAAGCATTCCCCTTACATAAGGGAATCTAAAGGAATGATAAGAGGGATAGCGAGGTGAAACACAGAAGTTTTAGAAATAAAATTCAGACTTAAAGTAGATAAATAGCAGAAAAATTCACTACAGACATTCAAGGCAGGATAAAAAACAGATTTAAAGAATGTTACTTTCCCGCCTGTTCAGCTAGTGGTTTTTTAAGCTTAAGCGCAGTTCACGATAGGCAGCAACCAGCTCATCAAGCGTTGCGCGGTTCAACCCGCTCGGATTTGGAAGCACCCAGACCTCAGTACGACCAATTTTTAGCGCCTGGCGACCCCAGTTCACTTTACTGATGCCGAATGCCTTGCTGAATGCCTGCTTCCCCAGCACCGCCAACGCACGTGGCTGATAGCGCTCAATCTTCGCCGTCAGGGCCGCTCCCCCCTCGCGTAGCTCATCACGCACTAACTCGGTGGCTTCAACCGTCGGCCGTTCAACCAGCATGGTGATACCGCATGCGGTGTCGAGCAAATGATGCTCCTCTTCAGGCCGCAGCAAACGATCAGTAAATCCGGCCTGATGTATCACCTTCCAGAAACGGTTGTTGGCATTGGCAAAATGGAAACCATGATGGGCAGTAGAAAGACCGGGATTAATCCCGCAAAACACCACGGTAAGATCGTCAGCAATAATATCGGTGATCATGGCGTAACCCTGAGACGTATTTACCGCAGTTATCGCAAAAAAACGCAACAATGACAACAGGCTATAATCGCACACAAAACGCGCATACAAACCGATCACCTGTAGACCTGTTACCGGAACTTACCGTATAATCCCGTCCCACGGCCCCTTAGCTCAGTTGGTTAGAGCACGCGACTCATAATCGCTTGGTCACTGGTTCAAGTCCAGTAGGGGCCACCAAATTTTAGCTTTAAATTCAGTACATTAGGCCACTTCTCTCGAGGTGGCTTTTTTGTTTTCAGCGGGTAATGGCGATGAAAAGGCGATAACGATTATGCAATACGTCTCTGAATTATTTGCGGCTATACAAAACTGGCTTAAGCAAAGTGGGCTGATCCCTCTATCAGCTATTGTTACAGTCATACTTTTTGTAACGAGAGAGATCCTGGATTCACGTCGTAAGAAACATGCAAGGACAAATGAAATACGCGCCCTTAAAAGAATACTGGCTCGCGAATGCGAGTTAAATTGGTATCTTAGCAATCAGATTTCAGATATCTGCAGTATATTCAAACTTACTAAGCACAATGGATACCAATTATATAACCTGGAATTAACGCAGACACCATCACGTAAAACCCGTTTTGAAATTATTGGATATGAATATAATAAAGGTAAGGGAGTACTATTTGAACCTCAAGTGGTTACTTTTAAAGAGTATCTCTATGAAGTGGTTAAAGTCGACGTGGTTTTTTATGAAAGAGTAGAACCGGCCTATGAAGCTGCCCTCGAACTCAAGCAACTTCGCGATTCACTTGTAGATATTGCAAATACTGACGAGTGGGTAGATAACGATAGCATGATGCTGGACTTCTCTGAATATGCTAACAAAGAAATTAAAAGTATTAATAAGCGATTAAAAATACTCTACCAATTTTGCACAGGTAAAGAACTCTCTTTGGATCTCGTGACGAACAAAAACCAATAACACAGTCAAATTAAAAATGAATGATTCTTTATTATACTTGTTAATTCTAATTACCATCAAAAAACAAAATAAAAAAGGCCGCCCTTTGGCAGCCTTCTGTCATACGGTGGCTAAACCTATTTCAACCCCATCTGACCTCGCAGTTCGGCTTTAGCGGCGTCGAATTCTGTCTGGAATTCAGGTTGCTCGGCCATCTTCTGGGCGATAAGTGCAGCACCGGTGCGGCTCATGACGGTGTCGGAACGGTAGTGGAAACCCGCTACCAAGCGGTTCTCAGCATAGTCCGCCGCGCGGGTGAACAGTTCGTTGCGTTTTTCCGGCACCATGTCGGCCAAAACAGTGGCCATCAGGTAACCCACGGTGGAATGGCCGGAAGGCCAGGAACCTGATTTCGATTTTTTCAGCAGCGGATGAATCTGTTCATCCAGCATGTACGGGCGCGGGCGGTTGAAGAACTTCTTGGCAGAATCATCTACCACGTCTTCAGTAGCAACCACACGTTCAAACAGCGCAGCCACTTTCGGCAACTTCTCAGCGGTGAATTCTGGCCCCATCACGTCGGCA
Organism: uncultured Enterobacterales bacterium; assembly: GCA_946478305.1. GTDB lineage: Bacteria > Pseudomonadota > Gammaproteobacteria > Enterobacterales > Enterobacteriaceae > Ewingella. The sequence continues at coordinate 50,747 of CAMLBO010000009.1, read as the reverse complement.
AAGCGCCAGACATTCTCCTCGGCGTCGGCAATCGCTGCTTTTTCCTGCTCAGGTGTACGGCTGGCCTGAATTTCCAGCAACTCTTTCAATTCGGCTTTGGTCTGGGCTGAGTCATCCGCCGGTGGTGCGGGCAGATATTTACTCAGATCAACCTCTTTGCTGGTGATAAAAGGCTTAGCCTCTTCGGCTGCATGTACGGTAAAGGCAGCGGAGGTAAAGGTTAAAAAGAGTAATGCGACGAGTGACTTACGCAAGGGAGATCTCCTGTTATTTTTTTTGAATAGCAGGAGAGTAAAGAGTCAGTGTGACAGCTTTATGACACTCCCCCCGCCATGAGGGCAGGGGTATTGAGGATTCAGGCTAAAACGGTACGGACGAAGTCTTCTATCTCCTTGCTCTGGCCGTTTTCAAACAGACATTGCTGGAAACGAGGGCCGCTGACCGCAGTTTTCACCAGCTCCTGATCAATCGCGCGCAGGGTGTCGAGATAGTTATCTTTTACCACGGCGGCTTTGACCTGATTGAGAATGCCTGCGTTACGCACCTGTGGCTCTTTACGGTCCGCCGGATAGCCCTCGCCTTTGACACCGGTGAAAGCTTTCTCAAAAATAAAGCGTACGTTCAGCTCCGCACCCCACCCGTAGCCTTTGGCGAACGGCAGTGACAGCGCATTGCCATTATTAATCTGAGCGAAGAGATAGGCATCAGCGGGGTCAATGCAGTAACCGCAAATCACGCCGGGATGAATATTTAGCGACATCAGTGCGCCCTGCCCAGTACCGCAACCGGTTACCACAAAATCCACCGCTTTGGCGTTGAGCAAAATGCTGGCCATAATACCTAAATGAATGTAGGTGAGGTGGTGATCCTGCTCGTCGCTCATGCCGACGTTGTAAACCGGATAGGATTTCTCATCCGCGACGGTTTTCAACTCTTTCAGCACCGACGCATTTTTAGCGGCCTGGCTATTTTCCATCATCAATGCAATTTTCATCTTCTCTCCAAATAATAAAACGCTATTTCATTTTAATGATAATAGCGTTTTATCAGGTGCCCAGCAGAATTATTGCGTGACCAGACTCACAAAAACGGGCCTCAGTCCTGCATCAGTGCACTGCGTCCGCCATCCATGACAATCGTTGTTCCGGCGATAAAGCCAGCCAGCGGGCTGGCGAGGAAAACACACAGTTCACCGACCTCCTCCGGTTGCCCCAGGCGTCCCACCGGATGTTTCTGGATGGTCTGTTCGCGGGCGATTTTTGCATCCGGGTGCGAGTCAAACCACACCTGGTTACCTGCGGTATCGATAAAACCCGGTGCAATGCCGACTGCGCGAATGGCTGGCCCCCACTCAATTGTCAGGCTTTGCACCAGCGATAACAGTGCACGCTTAGTGATGTTGTATGGCGCGCAGCCCGGCATGGTAGAGAAGGCATGGTTGGACGTCATCACCAGAATCACGCCGCGGGAGCGCTCCAGCGCATGGCGGAAGCACTTGGCCATAAACCAGTGCGAACGCAGATTGAGATCGAGATTGTGATGCCAGTCCTCTTCATTGCAGTCGATGCCCTTGAACACGTTTTTACCGGCATTCGACACCAGCACATCCACGCGGCCATACAGTGCTTCGGCTTTTTCGGCAAACCCGGCAATGGCTTCCGTTTGGGTTACATCCACCGAAATGTAGTGGAAATGTTCAGGGTACTGCGCCATTAATTCGCGGGCATGCGGCGCTTTCTCAAGCGGGGAAAATGCGCCGCCAATAACGATATCGCCTTTTTGTAAAAAGGATTTTGCGATCGCCAGGCCAATTCCCTGGCTGGCGCCGGTCACTACAACGACGCGAGATGCTTTATCTGACATATCAATTCCTTGAAGAAGTATTCTGACGCAACACTCTGCGCGAGTGGCCAATTTACAGCGCAAAAGTGGTGATAAAATCGCTGAGCTGCACATTGTCGTCGTCGGTCAGCACCCAGCCTGGATGACGACAGTAATCACTGGCAATGATGCCACGACGATACAAAATGGTTTTTTCCGCCTGAATGATGTACTCGCAGTGCGTCATCCAGCGGGTGATCCACGGCAGCAGTTTTGCGTGCAGCTCGCTCGCCTCTGCGCCTTTGCCTTGTTGCCACAGGCGGTAAATCTGCACATAAATCTCAGTGAAGGAGCAGCCCGGCATCACGCCCTTGCCCCCCGCCTCAAGCATTGGCAGCATATAAAGCCCGGCATAGCCATTCATCACGCGGGCCTGTGGAGCAAGTTGCAGAAACTCACGGGTATAATCCACGGGCGGATTGCACTCAATTTTGAAAACCGCGTGCGGGTAGCGCTCCGCTACGTCACTGAGTTGTTCAGGTGTGATTGAAAGCCCCGTCTCCCCTGGTGCGTACTGCACCATCACCGGAATATCCACCGCCTCCAGCACCGAGAATATATGGTGACGAATGGCCGCGGGTCCCGGTTGCAGGAAGAACGGCGGCAGCAGCATCAGCGCATCGGCCCCCTGCTTCTGGTAGCTTTGTGCGCGTTTAACCGCGACTTCAGTACTGTGATCGGTGACCGACAGCGCGCGGTACATACCGCTGCCGCTGAGGTCAGAGAGAAACTGCGTGGCCAGCCGCGCGCGTTCACCGTCTTCCAGTTTTGGAAACTCGCTGGCGATGCCAAACAGCGTCAGACCGTCCGCGCCGGTACCAGCCAGATGTTCCAGCAGGCGACCAAAACTGGCGTAGTCAACGTTGCCGCTGGAAGTAAACGGCAAAGCGGCGATCGGGTTAACGCCCTGCACTTTTGTTAATAGATTCAATTAATCGACCTCACTCTGATCGGCCAGCACAGCGCCCTCGGCGGCCGATGATGCCCAGCGACGATATAAACGCAGGAAGCCACGCGGCACCTGTTTTTCCACCGGAACCCAGTGCGTACGGCGTTCGGCTAAAATTTCCGGGGCGACATTCAACGTCAGGCTACGGGCCGGAATATCAATCGTGATGGAATCCCCCGCTTCGACCAACGCTAAATCGCCACCGTCGCAGGCTTCAGGAGAAATATGCCCGACAAACAGACCACGGTTGGAACCGGAGAAACGACCGTCGGTGATCAGCGCACAGCTGTCGGACAGATTCATCCCCTCGAGGCATTTCATCGGCTTATACATCTCAGGCATGCCCGGTCCCCCCTTCGGCCCTTCATAGCGCAAGACCAGCACGCTGCCAGGAGGAATTTCGCCTGACAGGATGGCATCCACCGACTCCTGCTCACTATTGAATACCACCGCAGGCCCCGTGAAGGTCATCAGATTTTCCGGTACTGCGGCAGGTTTTACCACGCAACCGAGAGGAGAAAGGTTACCGGTCAGCACCGCGACACCCGCCTCGTTACGCACCGGGATCGCCAGCGTATGGACCACTTCCGGTCGCGAGGTTTTTTGCTGACCATTAGCCAGCCACTCGCGTTTGGTCTGCCCGCTAACGGTCAGCGCGTCGAGATCCATCAGCGCCTGCAACTCATTCTCTACCGCGGCCACGCCACCTGCCTCCCAGAAGTCAATCATGTCGTATTCGGACGCCGGATACAGTGACGCCACCAGCGGGACCTGATGACTGAGCACATCGAAAGCGTGCAGCGGCAGATGACCATATTCCGCTTCGTAGTGAATCGCCTGTAAGTGAAGAATGGCGTTCGTCGAGCCACCGGTTGCCAGCAGATAGATCATGGCGTTACGCAGGGAAGCAGGCGTGATGATTTGCCGCGCATTCACGCCACGTTTGACCAGATCCACCGCCGCGCGCCCGGTTTCGTGCGCACATTCGCGGCGTTCCACGGAGATGGCCGGCAAGGTGCTGCTGCCCGGTAAACTCATGCCCAGCACTTCGGCAATACAACACATGGTATTGGCAGTGCCATACATGGTGCAGGAGCCAGGACCGGGCTCAGCGATATCTTCGATATGACGGAATTCAGCTTCATCAATTTCGCCACGACGCTTCCAACCAATGGCTTCAGTGACAATATTGCCGTCCCAGTCTTTGCCCTTATATCTCGCCGGGTACATCGGGCCGCCGTTGACCATGATGGCGGGGATATCCAGTCGCGCAGCGGCCATCAGCATGGCGGGCACAATTTTGTCACACGAGCCGAGCAGCACCATGCCGTCAAAGCGGTGCGCGCGCATCATCACTTCAATGGAGCTGGTGATCACTTCGCGGGCCGCCAGAATATAGCGCATCCCAAGGTGGCCCTCGGCAATGCCGTCGCACGGCGCGATGGTACCAAACACCATGCCAACGCCACCCGCTTCATCGATGCCTTTCAGCACGTGCTGCGTCAGCTCGTTCAGGTTGGCATGCCCCGCTGTCGCATTGGTGTAGCTATTCACCACCGCAATGACCGGTTTACGCAACTGCTCGTCAGTATGACCCATTGATTTATACAGGGCGCGTTTCAGTGCGCCGTCATCACCTTGTAAAATCGGGTTGAAGTGGTCTTCACCACAGGTACCGCAACCTCCACCACCACATCCACTCATAGACTTTCTCTCCTCGAAATCGGTTCATTGCCGGTGTTAGCCGGCGTAATTGCTGCCGCCTGTAGGCTGGGGTTAATCAGCCTGGCGGGCAGAAGAAATATCAACGGGGCGCACAACAGCAGGAAACCCGCCAGAATGTACAAACCCGTACTGGTCGTACCGGTGTTGTCTTTGAGCCAGCCAAGCACCACCGGCCCGAAGAAACCGGCCAGGTTGCCCACGGAGTTCACCAGGGCGATACCGGCAGCAGCAGCCGTGCCCGACAGCAACGTGCCGGGCAGGCTGATATAGGTAGGAATTAACGCCAGGGTTCCGGACATCGCAAGACATATCCACGCCATCATCCACACCGTCGACCCGCTGCAATACGCACTGAGCGACAGCCCAACGGCGCCGATAATCGCCGGAATAGCGATGTGCCAGCGGCGTTCGCGCTTCAGGTCAGAGTGGCGGCTGTTCCACACCATAAATGCTGCACCAAACACGTACGGCAACGCCGCCAGAAAGCCGATTTTCAGGTCATCGGTGACACCGGAAGATTTAATGATCGACGGCAACCAGAAGTTGATGCCGTAGTAGCCAATGTTAAAACTGAAGAAAATCAGCGCCAGCAGCCACACGTAGCGGTTGGAAAGCATCGCGCGCAGGTTCTGCTGCGGCTTTCCGGCGTTAGCAATCAGTTGGCGATTTGTATCGGTGGCCAGATCGTCGATCACCACCTGTTTTTCAGCGTCGGTTAGCCATTTGGCTTCGGCCACGCTGTTGTCCATAAAACGCAACACCACAAACGCCAACAGGAATGACGGCACCGCTTCGACCACAAACAGCCACTGCCAGTTATGCAGGCCATCTACGTTCTCGAAGAACTTCAGAATGGCACCGGACAGCGGGCTGCCAATAATGGTCGACAGCGGGGTCACCAGAATAAACAGCCCGAGCGTGCGGGCCGACCGCCACGACGGAAACCACAACGTGAGATAAAAAACGATGCCGGGGAAGAAACCGGCCTCAGCCACACCGAGTAGAAAACGCAGCACGTAGAACTGGGTTGATGAGGTCACAAACACCATGGCGGCCGACAACACCGCCCAGCTGATCATGATGCGTGCTATCCACACGCGGGCGCCGAAGCGCTGCATCATCAGATTGCTCGGCAACTCAAACAGAAAATAACCGATGAAGAATATTCCGGCCCCCAGGCCATAAACGGTATCGCTGAAATTCAGCGCATCCTGCATATGCAGCTTGGCGAAACCGATATTTACCCGGTCCAGATAGGCGAAGAAATAACACAAAATTAAAAACGGGATTAGCCGTCGGGTAATTTTGCGATATACCCCGTCACTGCCTGCATCGGGGGAGGCGATCTGTTTATTCATGGTCATCTCTCTTGTTGATTGCTGAACTACGCCAGTACAACGATTAACGACAGAACTACACGCTACCGACCTGACGCAGGCGTTTGCCGGACATCAGGTTTTTCTCGATATTTTCGAGGGAGATATTTTTGGTTTCCGGAATGAAGATGATGGTCAGAACAATGCACACCACGTTAAGCACGCCATACAGCCAGAAGGTGGCGGCGCTGCCCATAAAGTCGATCAGCGTCAGGAAAGTGGCGCCGATGATCATGTTGGCGATCCAGTTGGCCATGGTGGAACAGGTGACGCCAAAATCGCGGCCTGCCAGTGGTTGGATCTCAGAGCACAACACCCAGATCAGCGGACCGGCGCTCATGGCAAAACCGGTAATGAAGATAAGCAGCAGCAGAACGGCAGTGTATTGCTGCGCAACCGAAGTAATACCCACGAAGAACATGTAGCCCATCAGCCCCATGCAAACGCCCATCACGCTGAAGCCCAGTTTCAAAATCGGTTTACGTCCCCAGCGGTCCACCAGACCAATAGCGATGAAGGTCGCCAGAACGTTGACCAGACCGGCGATCACCGTGCCCCACATCTGCTCTTTGGTGGTGGCAAAACCGGCGATAGCGAAGATTTTCGGCGCGTAATACATGATCACCGTCATACCGGTGAACTGCTGCATGAATTGCAATAACACACCAAGGTAAGTGGAACGACGGAAGTGGCTGTTGGTGCGGAATAACTGCCAGCCGCGCTGTTTTTGCTGCACATTTTCCCGGATAGCATCCAGCTCTTTGCGTGCATCTTCACTGGAGGATCGCAGCAGCGTCAGCACCTTCATCGCCAGATCGTTCTTACCTTTCATCGACAGCCAGCGCGGGCTTTCCGGCAGCGTCAGGACGCCGATAAACAGAACCAGCGCCGGGAATGTAATAATGCCCAGCATCCAGCGCCAGTTACCGCTGGCACTGAAGCCCACGTCAGACAGGAACGCCGCCAGGATGCCGATGGTGATCATCAACTGATAGAGCGAAATCATGCTGCCGCGAATATGCTCTGGCGCAATTTCCGACAGATAAAGCGGGGCCACAAACGAGGCAACGCCCACTGCCACACCCAGCAAGAAGCGGGACACTTCCAACATGAGCAAGTCCGGTGCAAAAGCGCAACCCAGCGAACCGACCACGAACAATACCGCGCCGATCAGCAGGGTCTTTTTGCGCCCGATACGCCCGGACATCGGCCCACTGCACAGCGCGCCAAACGTGGCACCGAGCATCATGATGCTGACAACCATCTCCTGCTGATGGCTGCTTAAACCAAACTCATGCGCGAGAAAGGGTAACGCGCCGGCAATAACGCCCATGTCCAGACCAAATAACAGCCCGGCTAATGCAGCCAGGACGCAAATCAAATACGTTTGCCCGTTGGTGTGGGGTAAATTCCGAGTGCTCATAAAGTACCTTCCGTGTAAAAACAGACCGTTGTTATAGTTGGAATAGCGAAGCTCGCTGTCCGTTGAATGAGGTATGAAGTCGAAGCAGTGCGCCGTCCTGCGGCGTTGGCGTTAACAGACCATCGCGGGCCGACGTGACATAAAGGTCAGAAAGGTCGGGGCCGCCGAAAGCGCAGCTGGAGGGTTGCTGAACCGGCAAAGACAAGGTGTCGATAAACTCGGGCGCGGCATCCGTGAGTTGATAACGCGCCAGGCATCCCGCCCCCCAACGGGCATTGAACATCAGGCCGCTGGCGTCGAGCGCCGAGCCGTCGGCAAAAAACTCACCGCTCGGCCAGCTCATCAGGGTTTCGGGTGACATCGCCTCGGCCGGTGAACGGTAAAAACGGTGGGCGAAGGTGTCGCCAAACCACGCATAGCCACCGAACCACAGCAGGGTGTTGGGTACATGCTGACCGCCAAGCATCTGCACTGGCTCTTTATCGCCAGATTCGAAGCGGTACCAGCTGCCTTTAACCTGCTGCGCGTTGATGTCCATGGTGCTGAACCACAGCGAACCGTCCGGCGCGACGGCCGCTTCGTTCGGCCGGGTCTGGGCGTCTTCGATCCACGGACAGAGTGTGGAAAAAGAGCGCCGCCGGGCGTCATACAGCTTCACTCCAGCGCTGGTCACCAACAGCAACTGATCCGGTTGGTCGGTTAACAGAGCCGCACTGCAAATAAAGGGTAACGGATGAATCTCGATGTCATCACCGCGCTCAGGCCACAGGCGCAGAAGGCGCTGCTGTACAATGTCGACCCAAATCAGTGACTGAGTCGCGCAGCACCATACCGGCGTTTCGCCAAGCATCGCGCGGTAGTTGCCAACGGATTGTGCCGGGCTGAGTATTGATCCGTTCATCGGCGGTTACCCGGCCAGACGTTGTTGCCAGGCGTGGCGATAGGCATCGGCCTTGGCACGCAGAGCATTCAGTGACATACCGGGTTGATACAGCCCGCCGCCCAGGCCAAATCCCTGCGCACCAGCCTGTACATACGTGCGCATTTGCGCTGCATCGGCCGCAATGCCACCGACCGGCAGGCAAATCACTTCACGCGGTAACACGGCGCGCATGGCCTTGGTGACGACAGGCGTGACGATTTCCGCCGGGAATAATTTCAACCCGTGTGCACCAGCCTGCAGGGCACGAAATGCCTCGGTAGGCGTCGCCACGCCCGGCAGGCTAATCAGATTCAACGTACAGCTTGCTTCAATCACCGCGATGTCCGCGTTAGGCGAAATAATCAATTGCCCGCCCGCCTGTGCTACCTCAATAACCTGCTGCACCGTGAGTACCGTACCGGCACCGACATAGGCACGTGAACCGAGTACGTCAGCCATGATGCCGATCGATTCCAGCGGTGACGGGCTGTTCATCGGCACCTCAAGGTAGGTAAAACCGCACTCCAGCAGCGTCAGCGCCACACCTTCTGCTTCAGCAGGGGTGACACCGCGCAAAATCGCTACCAGTGGCAGTGAACACTGCTGCCACGCCTGGGAAAATTTCTGATAATTCATGCGAAGACTCCACTGTGATAAATCTGTGATAAGCCCTGAACAAAACAGTCCGAGCCGTCCGCCGCGTGCAGGGTGATGCCAAAGTGCCGGGCTGCGCGCTGATAACTCAGGGTCAGCGCCGGGGAACCCACGACCCAGGCATTGTCAGTATCCAGCGCAGCCATCTCACTGCCGATCAACAGCCCCGAGAGATAGCTACTGACCTGGGCAGGAGTGATCGCACCGCGCAGACGTAAGGTACGGGCAGAAAAAATCGCGTGACTGAGGAAAGGGGTGTTCTTGCTATTGGCAACGCCGAGGTCAAAGGCCGCGTCATCCTGTTCACAGGAGGGTAAATCTTTGCCGAGTAAAGAATGGTTAATCAGCGTGGCGTAGAGTTCGCCAGTCATGAAGGTGCTGAAATCGATGAGTTTGCCGTCACGCAGGCGGGCGTGTTTGCTGTGGGTACCGGGCAGGATCACCCGGTGTTCCGCCGCAGGATACCGTTCAGCCAGCCCTAAAAGTTGTACTTCTTCGCCGCGCATAACGTCTGGGAACCCCCACTCGCTTTCGCAGGTCGCACCGGCCACGATATGACAGCGACTGCCCCACGGCGTCGCGACCTCGGCCGTATGCGTGGCAAAGTCACCGGCGTGCGCAGGCAGCGTGACATAGGGTACTTCCGCCCAACCCTGTTGCGAGCCCACCATGCCTGCCATCAGAATCGGCAACTTATCATGCTTTGTGAGCCATTCGCCCAGCAGGGATTGCAGGGTGGTCGCAAACTGGCGGTCAGTCACCTGCAGCAAACCCAGCGGAGCGCTCAGGCGCTCTTTAATCTCATCGTGGTTAATCAGAAACGCACGAAAGTTGGTGGTTCCCCAGTCAACGGCTATCCAATGGTTATTCATTCTTGTAATACCTATTTATATATCTTGTATTACAAGTAGCATAGAAATAAAACAGCCCGCAATCTGTGAATCAGATCGCGGACTGGTGAAATAGTCCTTACATCAGGTGCGAGTATTTTTGCGGGGTGTCGCGCCAGAGGTTTTTATTGGCGGCTTCAAGCAGGATGCTACGCATGATTTCGCGGGAGTTATCCACCTGTTTGAGGCGAATGGCTTCCATTAAGACACGGTGTTGCTCCACCGCCTCTTTGGTGAGTTGCAGGTCTTCTTCGAGTGTCTGCTTGAAAGAGAGCAGCATGGCCGCCGACAGCGCGCTGCCGATGGAGATCAAAAAAGGATTATGGCAGGCTTTGAGGATCGCCAAATGAAAGGCCAGATCTCCCTCCTCGAACAGGCTGGCGGAGTTTTGCTGCTGGCCTTGCAACATCAGGTTCCAGGCATCCTCCATTGCGGCCAAATCATGCCCGTTGGCGTTGCTGGCCGCCATGGCGGCAGCATTGGGCTCGAAGATCAGGCGCGTAACCATCAGATGCTCGACGATCCCCGGCTCGATGCCGACATTCTCAAGCCAGCTCAGCACATCGGCATCAAGGAAACTCCACATCTCGCGCGGGTTCACGGTAGTGCGACGTTTGGGCTGAATTGACAACATGCCCTTGGCAGCCAGGACCTGTAAAGCATTACGCACCGAGGTGCGTGAGGCCGAATAGTGCAGCGCCAGTTCATTCTCTCCGGCAATGGCGAGCCCGGCGGGCAACTCACCGCGGATCACGCGCATGGCCAGATCGCGGGTGATCGCTTCAGACACCGAAGGACCGGTCGTTTTCATGGATGCCCCTTCTTTAGCGCTCTTAAAACGGTGATTGTAACCGCAGAACGCTGCAAAAAGTACGCATAACAGGAGGTTAATCCTCTGCCGCTACCGCCTTCAGCTCAGCAGCCCCAGTTTACCGGTCAATTTTCTGACGACTTTCTTTTTACCGGCCAGCGCAATGCCCAGCAGTTGCAGCGAGCCGGTGGGCACTGTGGCAACCGCCTGCTGAAAAGCGGCGTAGTCGGTGGTCTGCTGGCCTTCAACCGGAAAAATGACGCCATCCATCTCATCATCATTGAGGACGGTTTCATGGAGTTGCGACAAGGTCTGGCTGTCGGCCACCAGTACGCTGATGCCAATCGGGATCAGCCCTGGATGCGCGCGGTTGTCGCCATCGGTCAGTGCGCCACCCACCAGCCCGGGATGCCGCTGCCCCAGCGTCAGCGCCAGCACGGCCGCGGCATTGGCCGCATGACCCGCACTTAATGTTTGATTGATAACGATGACACACCGCTCTGGCAGCGTGGAGGAAACAGAAAAAGCTGTTGCGGGGATATTCATTTTGCAGGCTCCGTTGTTTTAATCGTGTTTAAAACCGAGCATAGCCTGCGGGGATTTCTCAATCTGGAAGATTTGTGCACAGCCGACGATAATGGGCCGGCGTCAGCTGATAGGCACGGCGAAACCAGCGCCCCAGGTGACTCTGATCGGCAAAACCGAGATCGGCCGCCACCCTTACCGGCGAGCGCCCGGCAGCCAGCCATTCGCGGGCGCGGGTCAGTTTCAGCTGAATAAGATAGGCGTGCGGCGGTAAACCGAAGGCGGCTTTAAACGCGCGGGTGACGACAAAACGGCTTTCACCGAGGGCCGCAGCCAGCTGCTCCAGCCCGATATCTTCATGCAGATGCGCGTGCAGAAAATCACGGGCGCGATAAGCCAGCGGAGAAAATACGACGTCCGTATCAGTCTTGAGTTGCCAGGTGAGATGGCCGCCGAGCGCCTGCAATAAACCATCCAGCGCAGATTCGCGCACAATGCGCAGGTCCTTGTCATGCAACGCCTGAAACGCGCCGGAGATCGCCTGTGCCAGTCGGGGATCCTGCGCCAGCGTGTTCTCAAAACTCGGATCGCCGTGGCCGGCGGTGTCATGACGGCGGGCCGCCAGTTCGCGGCTCAGCCATTGCGGATCCAGATAGAGCATCTGATAGGTAAAACCGCCGGGCGCGATGGCATCGCCGTCGTGGATCTCACCAGGTTCAAGCATGAAAACTTTACCGGGCAGGCTTTGATGTTTCTGGCGGCGGCAGCTGAACTGCTGCACGCCCTGACGGGTAACGCCGACCAGATAGCTGTCGTGCCAGTGCGGATCGTAGGCGTGACCTTCAAAATGTGCCTGGATCGTCTCTATGCCGCTGTCTTTATCTTTCGATAAGTCGATCCAGTTCTTTGACGCCATCGCCCTGCTCCGCTGAGTGTATTAACAACAGAGTAACAAATAGGGGAAATGAATAAAATCCAGGTTTTTTAGCTCCTCCCCCTTCACAGGGAGAGGAGCTAAAACATTAACGCTTCACGCTCTCAATAAACGTCTTACGGGCGGTTTTCGATCCAAGACGTTCCGCTTCATCCAGTAATTTCAGTGCCTTATCAACGTCACCCGCTTTCACTGCTTTCTTAATTGCGTCGTTGTAGTAAGTCTCTGAATCCGAGAGCAATGGCTCGGCAGGTTTAACCGGAGCGGCTGGTGCAGCGGCGCGCGCAGCCGGTGGCTGACCGACGACAACCGGTGCAGCGGCGGGCGCATCTTCGGCACTGTTGAAGCTTAACGCCTGGCCGATCATGATGTTGCCCGCTTTCTGCTCGGCACGAACTTTAATGCTCAGCATGCCGGTTGGTGTATGGCGGGCCACCGGATCCGGAATATCCGGTACGGCGTTACCCACACCGGCAGCATAGGCTTTGGCCGGATTAGTCATCTGCGTGGTTTCAGCCAGATCCTGTTTAGTGGTGTACACCAGCAGGTAAATTTGTTTTTGACCCAGTGCCGGCGTCAGTTTCAGAGTGCCTTCCAGACGGTCGCTGGAGACAATGCCCGGTTTTTCATACGGAAAATAGCTCGACGGATAGTAGGCCGCCGGGCGCATCTGTTCGTCCAGCACCAGTACATTCGGCGCGTAGACGGTTTTACCGGTCGCGATACTGGTCAGGGTTATTTCCAGCGATCCACGGTCCGCAGGTAGCGCAAATGCCCCCACCGCGCCCTGAATGTCGCCCTGATTAATTTGCACGCCCGAAGCACTTAGCGTGACGTCCTGCGTCACCGGCGGAACCAGTGGCGTCCACGATAAATTATGTAAGGTCTGAGCCGAAATCACCGGCGCAACCGACGCATCATTTTGCGCCGCATTCACCATTGCAGGTGTGGCAGCCAGCAGGCTCAGCGACAGACACAGTGACAGCAGATTTTTTTTCATCGTTATTTCCTTTTGAATCACCATGAAGGCTGGCGGTCAGCCGAAGCGTCACGCCAGCCAGCACATCTTTTTACTGCGATTTATGACTAAAAATGCCCAACCTTTTTCCTAACTCATTCGGGTTGCTGGAAGGCGGCAACCGGCCAAGTCCCCGGGAGCGTACATCAGTACGTGACCGGGGCGAGGACGGGCAGCCAACGCATCAGCAGCGCGAAGGAGGACGGAAAAAGTTACCACCAGATTTCCATCTGAGCCCCGAAGGTCACTTCACTGTCCTTACCACGACTATAGGTATGGGTGCTGGTGTCGTTCATCGCCAGACCGTTGTCCGGGCCGCTGTCAGTGTCGTAGCCCCATTTTTCATCCCAGTTGGCGTACGTCGCGAAGACGCGGATAGCTGGACGTGACCAGATGCTGTCGCCTGCCTGCCACTGTTGCGCCAGCGTCACTTTGTACTGGCCGTTACGATCGCCGGTACGTTGTGATTTCACGTTGTCGTAACCGACTTCCATTAAGGTACTCATGATTGGTGTCCATTTGTACATCGGGCGAATACCCGCGGTGTACCAAGTGGTGCCGTTGTTATTATCGCGGTCAACATCCTGATACATCGCCACGTACATCAGGCTCCAGGTATCGTTGAAGTCGATAGCACCGTGGTCGATCACCCGCACCATGTGGCCGTTATTATTGATGCTGGCACCATTAGAGTGACCCGTGGCTGCACCGCTGTTAGGATCATTCATGGAATCCGTCGCATACTGCAGCACAAATTTGTTATAGCCGTTGTAGATGCTTTGCGTGTGTTCAGCCGTCAGCATTACGCCGTCTTTGGAGGCGTCATCAGCCAGTGAATAACCGTCACGCGCATTGGCACGACCATAATCCACACCCAACTCCAGCACGCCGCCTGGGTTCAGGTTCAGACCGGCCAGACGCACGTCGAAGACGTCGTTGGAAGTCGGCATTTCATTGCGCTGGTCGGCAATGTAGCCGTAAGAGCCGCCGCTTTCAGTATTACGCGTCGCAGCTAAAGACAATTTACCAAAGCCCAGATCCACATCTTCCAGACCGGCACCCGGACCGGAGATATCCCAGTAGTAGAAGTCGATCATATGAACGTCATGACGTTGGTAGAAACGTTTACCCGCCCACATGGTTGACCCTGGCAGCCATTCGATCAGGTTCTTACCTTTGACGTTCGCTTCACGGAAAGCCGGATCGGTTGATTCCCAGTCGTTCTGCTGTGACACGGAGTAGGCTACGTTGGTATCGAAGTAGAAACTTTTATCCCCCTCTTTCCACACTTCCTGCCCAAGCTTTAACTCAGCATAGGTTTCACATTCGTTACCCAGACGGTATTTACTGTCAGCGCCGGTCGCCTTGAAACACTGTTGCTCGCCACCGCTGCCGGTCCAGCCAATGCCGGAACGCGCATAACCGGTGAAATCCACGGCCATCGCTGGTGTAGAAAGCATGCCCGCGGCAACGGCCAGAGGCAGAGAGTATTTACGCAGAGTTATCATCATTGTTCTCCTGTAGGGGGATGCGTGCTTTAAACGCCCGGCTCTGGGTGTAGCCGTCGGCACGCAGTCCCGTCCTCGCGGAACAAGTGACAGCGATGTGGCGGCAAGCCAATAGCGAATGTTGCACCTTCTTCTACCAGCACCACGTCATTCTGGCGGTACACCAGGTTTTGACGGATAGCCGGGATCTGGATATGAATCTGGGTTTCGTTGCCGAGCTGTTCGACCACCTGCACCAAACCTGACAGCGTCACTTGCGCGATATCGCTCGGTAATAAGTGTTCGGGACGGATGCCCAGAGACAGGTTGGAACCGACCTTCACGTCGCGGCCTTCTACCGGCAACCAGACGCGCTGGCGGTCCGGTAGTTCGATTTGCACACGTTCAGGTTCGGCGCCGGTGACTTTCACCGGCAGGAAATTCATTTTTGGTGATCCGATAAAGCCGGCCACAAACCGATTAGCCGGGTAGTGATAGAGCGCCAGAGGTTTACCGATTTGCGCCACGCGACCAGCGTCGAGCACCACGATTTTGTCAGCCAGAGTCATGGCTTCAACCTGGTCGTGCGTGACGTAAATCATGGTGCGTTTCAGACGCTTATGCAGACGAGAGATCTCAATGCGCATCTGCACACGCAGTGCTGCATCGAGGTTAGAAAGGGGCTCATCGAGCAAAAACACGTTCGGTTCTGCCACCAGCGTACGGCCAATCGCCACGCGCTGACGCTGCCCGCCGGAGAGGGCTTTTGGGCGGCGGTCCAACAGATGGGCCAGTTGCAGGATCTCTGCCACCTGATTCACCCGCTGAGCAATTTCGGCTTTTTTAGTGCCGGCCAGTTTCAGACCAAATGACATGTTCTCCGCCACCGACAGGTGGGGATAGAGGGCGTAGGACTGAAACACCATTCCGATGCCGCGCTCGGCCGGAGGCACTTCATTCATGCGCTGACCGCCAATCAGCAATTCGCCGGAAGTAATGTCTTCAAGGCCGGCAATCATGCGTAACAGGGTGGATTTGCCGCAGCCGGATGGCCCAACAAACACCACGAACTCGCCCTCTTCAATCTCAATGTTCACATCTTTTGAGATAACGGTTTCGCCAAAGGCTTTGTAGAGATTACGAAGTGATACGCCCGCCATACCCGACTCCTGAACTGACTGGTAAAAATGTCCTTTGAGGCAAGGCGAACTTCGCGGTGACTGGCCTTGTCAGCAAGGAAACTGAATGTCAGCAAGAGTGAGGGAACCGGCAGGTTTGGTAATCATCCGTAACAAAGTTTTTCATGGGGGAGGAGGAAGGAGGATGAGCCTTTTGCGTAACCGGCTGAAAGTTCATACCAAAGATCAAATTCGTGATCTGAATGGCAAAATGCGACCCATATTTTCGGGTGATACCCCACAGAAAGCGCGGCAGTGTTAACTGGATCACACAACCAGAGTCGGGGGCGTAGAGAGGGGGATGATGAAGCCGCATTGCCTTATCGTCGACACTGGTCCGGCTAGCTTTTCTTATTTCTGATAAGAACCCGAACGTCTAATAAAAACCCGACTCCCTACCGGACATAAAAGGATTGGATTATGACTCTCAGCATCAAGGCTCTTCCCCTGAAAAATCTTTCCATAAAAAAATGGGTCAAACACACCTTGGCCATTTCGGCGTTGGCCACGCTGGTGTTGTCCTCTTCCGCATTTGCCAAAATAGAAGAAGGCAAACTGGTTATCTGGATTAACGGTGACAAGGGCTATAACGGCCTGGCGGAAGTCGGTAAGAAATTCGAAAAAGACACGGGTATTAAAGTCACGGTGGAACATCCGGACAAACTGGAAGAGAAGTACCCGCAGGTCGCTGCTACCGGCGACGGTCCGGATATCATCTTCTGGGCGCATGATCGCTTTGGCGGCTACGCACAGTCAGGCCTGCTGGCTGAAATCAGCCCGGATCAGGCTTTTAAAGACAAATTGTTCCCGTTCACCTGGGATGCCGTCACCTACAACGGCAAACTGATTGGCTACCCGGTTTCCGTCGAAGCATTGTCGCTGATTTATAATAAAGACATCATTAAAGAAGCCCCGAAGACCTGGGAAGAGATCCCGGCGCTGGACAAAGAACTGCGCGCCAAGGGGAAAAGCGCCATCATGTGGAATCTTCAGGAACCCTACTTCACCTGGCCAATCATCGCTGCTGACGGCGGCTATGCGTACAAATACGAGAACGGCAAATACAACATCAAAGATACCGGCGTAAATAACGCGGGTTCACAGGCGGGTCTGCAATTCATTATCGATCTGGTGAAGAATAAGCACATCAACGCCGATACCGATTACTCCATTGCCGAAGCAGCCTTCAATAAAGGCCAGACTGCGATGACCATCGACGGCCCGTGGGCGTGGGCAAACATCGATAAGAGCAAAATCAACTATGGCGTCACCCTGCTGCCGACCTTCCATGGCAAACCCTCCAAGCCATTTGTTGGTGTATTGACCGCCGGGATCAACGCCGCCAGCCCGAACAAAGAGCTGGCAAAAGAGTTCCTCGAAAACTACCTGATGACCGACGAAGGACTGGCCGCCGTCAATAAAGACAAACCGCTGGGTGCCGTGGCGCTGAAGTCTTATCAGGAGCAGTTGGAGAAAGATCCGCGCATCGCCGCCACCATGGCTAACTCAAAAACCGGCGAAATCATGCCGAATATCCCGCAGATGAGTGCCTTCTGGTATGCCGAACGCAGCGCCATCATCAACGCCATTAACGGCCGTCAGACCGTGCAACAAGCACTGAAAGAAGCCGAGACCCGCGTCACCAAATAACACGTAAAAACTGGCGTGAAGCGCATAACCGCCTTCACGCCACAGCTTCAACCTGAAGGATGACGAGTCTATGCAAGCAGCTCAAACCGGACTGCCTCTTCGAAAAAAACGGCAGATAAGCAATCTCCTGAAATGGCTGATTGTTGGTCTGTTCGCACTCTTTACCGGTTACCTGATCGTACTGATGTACGCCCAGGGGGAATATTTGTTTGCCATGCTGACGCTGTTGCTCTCCTCCGTCGGCCTCTATATCTACACCAACCGCCGCGCGTATTCATGGCGCTACGTCTATCCCGGCCTCGCCGGTATGTCGTTATTTGTGCTGTTTCCGTTGGTGTGTACCATTTTTATCGCCTTTACCAATTACAGCAGCACTAATCAGCTGACTTTCGAACGTGCACAATCGGTGCTGATGGACCGCCAGTTCCAGGCCGATAAAGCCTACACCTTTGGTCTGTATCCTGCCGACGCCAACCAATGGCGTCTGGCGCTGAGCGTACCGGACAGCAATGACACGCTGGTTTCCGAACCCTTTGAGTTCAACGCCACGGCACCACAAACCTTGACTCTCACGCCGCAGCCGATGCCACAGGGTGACAAAGCCGGGCTGCGGGTGATCACCCAAAACCGTCAGGCGCTGGGGCAACTGACCGCCAAACTGCCCGACGGCGAAACACTGCGCATGAGTTCACTGCGCCAGTTCTCCGGCAGCCAGCCACTGTATAAAAAAGCCGATGACGGTAAGCAGTTGACCAATGTGCAAACCGGCGTGGTATACCGTCCCAATATGGAAAGCGGGTTTTATCAGGCCGTGAATGCCAACGGTGAATGGCAGGCCGAAAAACTCAGCCCCGGTTTTACCGTCAATATCGGCTGGGCCAACTTCCTGCGCGTACTGCATGACGACGGCATTCAGAAACCGTTCCTGTCGATCTTCGTCTGGACCATTATTTTCTCGCTGCTGACCGTGGTGCTGACCGTGGCCGTCGGCATGGTGTTGGCCTGCGTCGTACAGTGGGAGGAGCTGAAGGGCAAAGCGGTTTACCGTGTACTGCTGATCCTGCCTTACGCGGTACCGGCCTTTATTTCGATTCTGATTTTCAAAGGGTTATTCAACCAGAGTTTCGGTGAAATCAACCTGATGCTTAGCAGCTTGTTTGGTATCAAACCAGCATGGTTCAGCGACCCAATGACCGCCAAAACCATGATCATCATCGTCAATACCTGGCTGGGTTATCCGTACATGATGATCCTGTGTATGGGCCTGCTGAAAGCCGTACCGGACGATCTCTATGAAGCATCTGCGATGGACGGCGCGACGCCGATGCAGAACTTCTTCCGCATCACGCTGCCGCTGCTGATAAAACCGCTGACGCCGCTGATGATCGCCAGTTTTGCCTTCAACTTTAATAACTTCGTGCTGATCCAGCTGCTGACCAATGGTGGCCCGGATATGCTCGGCACGACAACGCCGGCCGGCCATACCGACCTGCTGGTCAGCTACACCTACCGCATTGCCTTTGAAGGCGGCGGCGGGCAGGACTTCGGGCTGGCTGCGGCCATCGCCACGCTGATTTTCATTCTGGTGGGGGCTCTGGCCATCATCAACCTGAAAGCTTCACGTATGAAGTTTGACTAACCCGACTGAGGAGAAACAGACATGCCAATGGTTAAACCGAAGTCGCAAAAAGTCAGGCTGTTCATCACGCATTTGCTCTTGCTGTGCTTTGTCGCTCTGATCCTCTTTCCGCTGCTGATGGTGTTCGCCATCTCGCTGCGGCCAGGTAACTTCGCCACCGGTAGCATTATTCCGGATCAAGTGTCGTGGGATCACTGGAAGCTGGCGCTCGGGATGGCGGTAACCAACGCCGACGGCAGCGTCACCCCACCGCCGTTCCCGGTAATGCTGTGGTTGTGGAACTCCATCAAGATTGCAGTGATCACCGCGATTGGCATTGTGGCGCTCTCTACCACCTGCGCGTACGCCTTTGCCCGCATGCGTTTTCGCGGCAAAAGCACCCTGCTGAAAAGTATGCTGATTTTCCAGATGTTCCCGGCGGTATTGTCGCTGGTGGCGCTTTACGCCCTGTTCGACCGTCTCGGCCAGTACGTGCCGTTCCTCGGCCTGAACACCCACGGCGGGGTGATTTTTGCCTACATGGGCGGCATTGCACTGCACGTCTGGACCATCAAAGGCTATTTCGAAACCATCGATAATTCGCTGGAAGAAGCCGCGTCGCTCGATGGTGCCACGCCGTGGCAGGCGTTCAGGCTGGTGCTGCTGCCGCTGTCAGTGCCGATTCTGGCAGTAGTGTTTATTCTGTCGTTTATCGCCGCGATTACCGAAGTACCGGTAGCCTCTCTGCTGCTGCGCGACGTCAACAGCTACACGCTGGCAGTCGGGATGCAGCAATACCTCAACCCGCAAAACTATCTGTGGGGCGATTTCGCTGCCGCCGCGATCCTGTCGGCAATACCGATCACCGCCGTGTTCCTGGTCGCCCAGCGCTGGCTGGTCGGCGGCTTAACCGCGGGGGGTGTGAAAGGCTAGATTGCCCTTTGTTTCGACTTTACCGTAATGCCCTTGTTGTTGTTTGTTTGGTTCTTGGAAATACCTCTGTGTCTGACGTTGTTAAGCGGCCTGAAATGGCCGCTTTTTTTTATGCAAGCGACAGCGCAAACTCTCTGATTAATGGTGTGTATATGCATCTCAGGCCGGGTATAGGAATCGCATTCACTCCATTACCTTCATCTGGCGTAATACACGTCGGCAAACAACCCTGACTTCACCAACAAAAAAGGGTTTCCGTACACTGCCGGAAACCCTTTTATCGCTTAAAAACACATCAGTTGACGGACACTTTCCTGCGCCGTTTATCCAGATCTTTAATCAACTTATTCACGTCGTCGTCGGCGAACATCTCTTCCAACGTGCGGGTCAGTTTGCGACGCCAGTTGGGGTATTCGTCGCTGGTGCCTGGAATGTTGACCGGCTCTTGCATGTCCAGCCAGTCTTCGGGCTGAAGCCCCAACAGGGCACAGGCGCTGTCGGCCACATAGCGTTGAAGACCACGGCTGAGGGTTGGCGTCATACCCATCGCATCCGCTTTGTGACCGGTATTTTTAGGGACACAGCCGTATTGATGCAAGCCGTCGAGCAGCCCTTGCCGTGCGCGGGCACGGTCGGCGTAAAGCCCGTCCAATACCTCTTCATCGCGGTACAGGCCGAGTTTTTTGCCCAGTGCTAGGTCGTCGTTTTGCCAGTAACCACGTAGCGTCGGCAGGTCATGGGTGGTGATGGTAGCCATCGCCTGCACCGGATAGGACTGTGGTGCGCGGAAGTGGTTCTCCGCATCGCGCTCGAAGTACAGCACCTTGTAGGAGTAGACCCCGCCCTCACGCAGCTTGCTGACAATCTCTACCGGCACCGTCCCCAGATCTTCGCCGATCACCATACAGCGGTGACGCTGGCTTTCCAGCGCCAGGATCGCCAGCAGGTCGTCCACCGGATACTGCACATAAGCGCCGTTGTCCGCCGTTTCCCCCTGAGGGATCCACCATAAACGCAGCAGCGTCATCACATGATCGATGCGCAATGCGCCGCAGCTGGTCATGTTGGAACGCAGCAGGTCGATAAATGGCTGATAGGCGCGTTTAACCATGACGTGCGGATCCATCGGACGCAGATCCCAGTTCTGGCCGAGCGGGCCGAGGATATCCGGCGGTGCGCCCACCGAGGCCTTCAGGCAATAGACATCACGATCGCCCCAGGTTTCTGCGCCGCCTTCCACTACGCCCACCGCCAGATCGCGGTACAAGCCAATCGGCATGTCGGCCTGCTGGCTGTCGTGGTAACAGCGGGCAAATTGCCATTCGGCCAGCCACTGCAACCAGAGGTAAAAATCAACGTCGCTTTCGTACTGTTCACAATAAGCTTTCACTGCGGCACTTTGCGCACTGCGGTACTTCTCCGGCCAATGCGTCCAGCCGTGGGGACCCTCGCCCTGTTTGGCCAGATGCGCATACAGTGCATCAAAAGCCGCCTGTTGATAGAGGCTTTCACCGCCTTCGCGGGCAAACTTCTGATAGGCCTTTTGCATCGGGTCGCTGGCGCTGCGCGTAACAAAGCGCTGATGTGCCAGATGCAGTCCGGCCAGTTTAAGCGGCATCACGCGGGCATAATCTACCCATGCACTGTCACGCACGGCCTTCAGGGTTTTCTGCGTCTGTGGCTCATGCCACCAGCGCTGGGCCGCTTCGCTGAGTTGGAAATCATCCACCGCGTTGACGTCGATATAAATCACGTTCAGCCAGCGGCGCGATGACGGGCTGTAAGGGCTGGCCGCCACCGGGTTACCCGGGTAAAGCGAATGGATCGGGTTAAGGCCCACAAAAGCGCCGCCGCGCTGGCCCATCTCATTGACCAACTGGCGCAGATCGCCGAAATCACCAATACCCCAGTTATTCTCCGAGCGCAGCGTATAAAGCTGCACGCAAGCGCCCCAGAGTTTTTTCCCCGCCAGCAGCGCATCCGGTTCATAGCAGCGTTTCGGTGCCACTATGATCCGGCATGACCAGCTCCGACTCTCCTGAGTCAGCGTCAGTTGGTGGTATCCGGCAGGGATTCCGCCCGGCAGTGCCAGCGTCATTTTCGCGCTGGTACGACCCTGCTGGACCGCGCCACTTTCCAGCGCTAACTGCCACTGGAAATCGCCTTCCCCACCGACCGGCAGGGCTAAACGGCTGCCTTTGACAAACACTTTTACCACGGGCACGGGGGAAACCGCCGCCGATTGCAGCCCAGGTTTCCAGCCCATGGCTGCCAACAATTCCCGCTTGGTGGCGGCAGCGATATCCTGCTGTTTACCGTGCGCGTTGATGTATCCGGCGGCAATCCCAGCTTCAATCGCCGCCTGTTCGAGTTGCTTACTCTCCATTCCCGCTCCTTTAGCGCTTCGCCTGCCAGATCCGCTGTTGATAATCGCGGATCGAGCGGTCTGAACTGAACATGCCGACACGGGCAGTATTGAGGATAGTACGTCGCGTCCATTGCGCCTTATCACGATACAACGCGTCCACCTGCTGTTGCGCCTGGCAATATTCGGCAAAGTCAGCCAGTACCAGATACGGGTCGCCACCGCTCAGCAGACTGTCCAGCATCAGGCTGAAAGCGTTTTTGTCGCCGTCGCTGAACATGCCGCTTTCCAGATCTTGTAGCGCCGCGTTGAGGTGTTTATCTTTTTTACGCCACTTCAGCGGATCATAGCCGCCTGCCTTGAGGGCTTTCACTTGATCGACGGTGTTACCGAAGATGAAGACGTTATCTTCACCGACCTGCTCGGCGATCTCGACGTTGGCGCCGTCGAGCGTCCCGATGGTCATGGCGCCGTTCAGGGCCAGTTTCATATTGCCGGTGCCTGACGCTTCAGTACCCGCCGTGGAGATCTGTTCGGACACGTCCGCTGCCGGGATCATCAACTCCGCCACCGAAACCCGGTAATCGGGAATAAACACCACTTTCAGGCGATCGGCGACGATCGGATCGTTATTGATCTTCTCCGCCACCTTGTTGATCGCATGAATAATATTTTTCGCCAGGTAATAACCCGGTGCCGCTTTGGCCCCGAACAGGAATACGCGTGGCACTATGTCCATCTGCGGGTTATCGCGCAGCTGACGGTAGAGCGAGACTATGTGCAGCAGGTTGAGGTGCTGACGTTTGTACTCGTGCAGGCGTTTTATCTGTACGTCGAAAATTGCCTCAGGGTTCAACGTAATGCCCATACGGTGCTGAACGTAGGCGGCCAGGCGCACTTTGTTGTCATATTTGATCTGCTGATAACGCGTGCAGAAGGCGGCGTCATCGGCGAATTTCTCCAGCCCCTGGAGCGCATCCAGATGGGTGACCCATTCAGTTTTCAGGCTTTCATCAATTAGCGCAGAGAGCGCCGGATTACACTGTTTCAGCCAGCGGCGAGGTGTGATGCCGTTGGTGACGTTGTGAAATTTGTTCGGCCACAGCTGGTGATATTCCGGGAAGAGATCCTTCACCACCAGGTCCGAGTGCAGTGCTGCCACACCGTTAACCGCAAACCCACTGACTACGCACAAATTAGCCATGCGCACCTGTTTGTTCTGATGCACAGAGAGCTTTTCCCACACCGCTTTGTCACCCGGCCACTGCTTTTCCACCACTTTTTTAAAGCGGGCGTTGATCTGTTTAATCAGCGAGAAGTGGCGCGGCAGCAGGCTGCGGACCAGCTTCTCATCCCAGCACTCCAGCGCTTCCGGCATCAGCGTGTGGTTGGTGTAGGCGAAGGTTTTGCTGACCACCGCCCAAGCGGCGTCCCACGCCATCTGATGTTCGTCGAGCAGAATGCGCAGCAGTTCAGGAATGGCGATGGTCGGATGGGTGTCGTTAAGCTGGATCACCTCAAAATCAGGCAACGCCTCAATCTTGCGACCAAGGAAATGGTGGCGGCGCAGAATGTCACGCACCGAGCAGGCGCACTGGAAATATTGCTGCATCAGGCGCAGGCGTTTGCCCTGCTGATGATTGTCATTTGGATAGAGCACTTTGGTGAGTTTGGCGGCATCAATGCCCTTCTGCTCGGCCTTCAGGAACTGCCCGTCGTTGAACAGCGTCAGGTCAAACGGGTGGATATCCGTCGCCTGCCACAGGCGCAACGGCTGCGTTACGCCGTTGCGGTAGCCGACCACCGGCAGATCCCAGGCTTCCCCGCGCAGGCTGAAGGCAGGCTGCCAGTGCTCCGCGCCGTCGCTGTTTTTCGCCAGTTTGCCGCCAAAGGAGACGTCCACCGCCAGGCGGCTATTGTGGCTGAACCACGGATAGCTTTCGCGGTGCCAGTCATCCGGCGCTTCCTGTTGTTTGCCATCATCAAAGGACTGGCGGAACAGACCGTACTGATAGTTGAGACCGTAACCGGTTGCAGGCTGGCCGACCGTCGCCATTGAGTCGAGGAAACAGGCTGCCAGACGCCCCAGACCGCCGTTGCCCAAGGCCGGGTCAGTCTCCTGCTCCAGTACGTCAGCCAGTTCTGCGCCCTGTTCAGACAGCACCTCACGCACGGTGTCATACCAGCCGAGGTTGATTAAGTTATTGGCGGTCAGGCGGCCAATTAAAAATTCCATCGAAATGTAATTTACGTGACGCTGATCCTGTTTCTGTTTTTCAGCAACGGGCTTTGCCGCCAGTTGTTCGGACAGCGCACCGCTGACGGCCTGCCACCACTGGTGCGGTGTCATATCCTGGGCACTTTGCAAACCAAAGCCTTGCCACTGGCGGGCCAGGGCATCCTGAAACTGCGTTTTTTCTAATGTAAATGGCGACATAAGCCCTCTCTGAGCAGGTAATTTTTGCAGACAATAACGGTATGCTGAAGGGAAGCCTGTTGGGCAGCATCATCCCGCCGGGGATTAGAGAGGGATGAGAGAAAGGGCGTAGTACAAACGGAATTAATTCGCGTAAAAACAACTACTAAAACTGTGACGCAGAGCAACTTACCGACACGTAAAAGTGTAACAATCTTGCAATACTTCCTGCATTGGCAGACCTTAGGAATATTATTAATTACGCGCTGTAAAATAATTCCTCCTCTCATTCGTTTACAGTCATAAGAATGGATAACTATGCTGATCCCTTCGAAACTTAGCCGCCCGGTGCGGCTACAAAATACGGTGGTACGCGAACGCCTGTTAGCGAAGCTGGCTTCTGCGCAGAATTACCGTCTGGTGCTGGTTGCCTGTCCCGCTGGCTACGGGAAAACCACGCTGGTTGCCCACTGGGCAGCGGGCAAAAACGATCTTGGCTGGTACTCGCTGGATGAAAGCGATAATCAGCCAGAGCGTTTTGCCAGCTATCTGGTGGCCGCTATTCAACAGGCCACCGGCGGCCACTGTGTTAAAAGCGAAGCCCTCAGCCAGAAACATCAGTACGCCAGCCTGTCAGCACTGTTTGCGCAGCTGTTTGTCGAGCTGTCTGACTGGCACCGCCCGCTGCTGCTGGTGATCGATGATTATCATCTGATCTCAAATGACGCCATTCACGAAGGGATGCGCTTCTTCCTGCGCCATCAGCCGGAAAATATCACCCTAATGGTGCTGTCGCGTACCTTGCCACAGCTCGGCATCGCCAATCTGCGCGTGCGCAACCAACTGCTGGAGCTGAATGCCGCGCAGTTGGCCTTTAATCATGTCGAAGCCCAACAATTTTTCGATTGCCGCCTGGCGGACCCCATTGAACAGGCTGACAGTGGCCGTTTGTGCGACGACGTCGCCGGCTGGGCCACGGCGCTGCAGCTGATCGCGCTGTCAGCACGCCAGTCCAGCGCGTCTACCGCATCGGCGCAGCAGTCGGCCAAAAAGCTGGCTGGGCTGAATGCCAGCCATCTGTCCGAATATCTGGTGGATGAGGTGCTGGACCGCGTCGATGCACCTACCCGCGACTTCCTGCTGCGCTGCTCATTGCTGCGGTCAATGAATGCTTTATTGATTGCGAAACTGACCGGCGAAGATAACGGCCAGCAGCGATTGGAAGAGCTTGAACGTCAGGGACTCTTTATTCACCGCATGGATGACAGCGGCGAGTGGTTCAACTTCCACCCGCTGTTTGCCACTTTTCTGCGTCAGCGCTGCCAGTGGGAACTGGCGGCTGAACTGCCGGCCATACACCGCTTAGCAGCGGAAGGGTGGTTGGCGCTGGGGTTCCCGGCCGAGGCTATCCATCATGCACTCGGGGCCGAAGACACCAACCTGTTGCGCGATATTCTGCTGCAACATGCCTGGGCATTGTTTAATCAGAGCGAACTGGCTCTGCTGGAAGAGTGTCTGAATGCACTGCCTTACGAGCGGTTGATTCAGAACCCGAAACTGGCCCTGTTACAGGCCTGGCTGGCTCAAAGTCAGCACCGTTACAGCGAAGTGGAAATGCTGTTGGAGCGCGCTGAAAACGAGATGCAGCGCGAAGAAATAGAGATGGATAAAACCCTCAGCGCCGAATTTGACGCGCTGCGGGCCCAGGTCGCCATCAATGATGGCAAGCAGGACGAAGCAGAGAAACTGGCCGCCCAAGCACTGCGATATCTGCCGTACTCAAGCTACTACAGCAGGATTGTCGCCACCTCTGTCACCGGTGAAATCCAGCACTGCAAAGGAGACTTAAGCCGCGCACTACCGCTGATGCAGCAAACCGAACAGATTGCCCGCCGCCACGAAGCCTATCACTACGCGCTGTGGGCACTGCTGCAACAGAGCGAAATCCTGATTGCGCAGGGCTTTTTGCAGGCCGCCTATGAAACGCAGGATAAAGCGTTTGAACTGGTGCGTGAGCAGCATTTAGAGCAGTTGCCGATGCATGAGTTTCTTCTGCGCCTGCGCTCGCAACTATTATGGTCATGGGCACGTCTCGATGATGCGGAAAGCGCCGCCCGCGAAGGGCTGGAGGTGCTGGCTAACTTCCAACCACAACAGCAATTACAGTGTCTGGCCATGCTGGCCAAATGCTCGCTGGCACGCGGCCATCTCGACAATGCCTACAGCTATTTGCAGCGCTGCGAAACTCTGCTGCAAAACGGGCAGTACCACACTGACTGGCTGACCAACGCCGATAAACCGCGGGTAATTTACTGGCAGATGGTCGGGGATAAAACATCGGCGCGCAGCTGGCTGAATCAAACGTCAAAACCCGGTATGGCGGACAACCACTTCCTGCAGGGGCAATGGCGTAACATCGCCCGCGTGCAAATCCTGCTGGAACAGTTTGACGAGGCCGAAGTGGTGATTGATGAACTCAACATCAATGCCCGCCAGTTGAAGCTGATCAGCGACCTTAACCGTAACCTGATCCTGTGCAACCTGCTCTACTGGCACACCGGTCGGAAAAATGAAGCTCAGCGCGTATTAATTGAAGCGCTGGAGCTCTCCAACCGCACCGGTTTTGTCAGTCACTTTGTGATTGAAGGCGAGATGATGGCACAGCAGCTGCGCCAGCTGATTCAGCTCAATTTACTGCCGGAGATGGAGCAACGACGGGCACAGAAAATCCTGCGCGATATTAACCAGCATCACAGGCATAAATTCGCCCATTTCGACGAAGGCTTTGTGAACAAGCTGCTGACCCACCCGCAGGTGCCCGAGCTTATCCGCACCAGCCCGTTGACCCAGCGGGAGTGGCAGGTACTGGGACTGATTTACTCCGGCTACAGTAATGACCAGATTGCCGGCGAGCTGACGGTGGCATCGACCACCATCAAAACCCACATCCGTAACCTGTACCAAAAACTGGGAGTCACCCACCGTCAGGATGCGGTGCAGCAGGCACAGTATCTGTTACAGGTGATGGGTTACGGTGCCTGAACACGGGTATTCTTTCCCTTCCCTCAAAAATCAAACCGTCGTGAGCTGGCGGTTTGATTATGCATAGCGCGTCCCCGCGCCCTCGATAACGAACACCTTTTGCGCTTCGAAATCACTCTCGCTATAATGTGACTCAAGTCACATTTTTAATCTCTTCACTCCGTTTACGCAACCCGACATCCGCCGCTATGGCCATCGGGATGACGGCAATCCGGGTGATAAATCTGTACAGGAATAGGTTCGATGGGCACCTTAACAGCCAGTTTACTCATGATGCGCTGGGAATTACTGAGCGCTTTTCTGATGTTCTGCACCAGTCAATTACATATCGTTTGCCGCCAGTCCAGCCGCAATGCCATGGCCTTTATTTGCAGCGGTGTTGGCCTGACAGTGACCTGTTTCTTTGTCATGAGCCTGATGGGCATGACCTTCAACGTGGAAGCTATTGCCCATTTTTGGGCCGTCACCAAAGATGTTTTCTTTGACACCATGAGTAAAACTCCGACCGACATGCCCTTCTATTATTAATTCAGCACCTTGCGCGGAATCCTAAAGATCGAGAATTGCGCG
Source organism: uncultured Enterobacterales bacterium (assembly GCA_946478305.1). Taxonomy (GTDB): domain Bacteria; phylum Pseudomonadota; class Gammaproteobacteria; order Enterobacterales; family Enterobacteriaceae; genus Ewingella. The sequence continues at coordinate 22,380 of CAMLBO010000009.1, read as the reverse complement.
CTTCCTTCAAAGAGTTTTCGTACATCGACTTTCAATTCAGCGTAAATTGCGTGGTGCGCCGCTTCGCGCAGAACAAACTGTTTTCTTATAAAAGTATTCATTGCTAATAGCCGAAGTGACGTATTAGATTCTCACGCTATAGTTTTCTTAGAATGATCATTACTTTGTTGGCTTTCTGACTGCCGGTTTTTGCCCTACAGCAGTTTGATTTTTTGTCTGAAGGATACTCGATGAACTCGCATCACCTGATTGGCGCGTTAGTGTTAATGGCAGGTTCCACCTCGTTGTTTGCGGAGCAAACGGCGGGCATTCCACAAGATCAGGTGAAAGAGCGCGAAGCCTTCGTCTCACATCTGATGAAACAGATGACGCTGGATGAAAAAATTGGCCAGCTCAATTTAGTCAGCGTGGGGCCAGACTACCCCAAAGAAGCCATTATGACGGATATCCGCGCCGATAAAGTCGGCGGCATGTTTAACACGGTGACCAAACCCGACATCCGCCGTATGCAGGATCAGGTACAACACAGCCGGCTAAAAATCCCTCTTTTTTATGCTTATGACGTGGTTCACGGCCAGCGCACCATCTTCCCGATTAGCCTTGGCCTCGCGGCCAGTTGGGACATGAACGCTGTCGCTACCAGCGCCCGTATTTCTGCGAAAGAAACGGCAGCCGATGGCCTGAACATGACCTTCTCCCCGATGGTCGACATCACCCGCGATCCACGCTGGGGCCGCGTTTCTGAAGGCTTCGGTGAAGATACCTATCTTACCTCACGCCTCGCACATGAAATGGTTGCCGCCTATCAGGGCAATGACCCATCCGCACCCGATGCCGTAATGGCTAACGTCAAACATTTCGCGCTCTACGGCGCGGTGGAAGGCGGACGTGAATACAACACCGTCGACATGAGCCTGACCCGCATGTTCAATGACTACCTGCCTCCGTATAAAGCCGCAGTGGATGCCGGTGCCGGTGGTGTGATGGTGGCCTTGAACTCGGTCAACGGTATTCCGGCCACCTCCAATCCATGGCTGCTGCAGGAAGTGTTACGCGACCAGTGGAAATTCAAAGGCCTGACCGTCAGTGACCACGGCGCAATTGGTGGGCTGGTGATGCACGGCGTTGCACAAGATGATCGTCAGGCAGCCGCTATGGCGCTGAAATCCGGTGTCGATATGGATATGGCAGACAACATGTACGGCAAGTACCTCAAAGGCCTGGTGGCTGATGGCCTGGTGACGGAAAAAGAAGTCGACCGCGCAGTCCGCGACGTGCTGACCGCCAAGTGGGACATGGGCCTGTTCGCTGACCCTTACCGCCATTTGGGCCCGGCCTCAAGTGACCCGGTGGATACCAATGCTGAGAGCCGCCTGCACCGCAAAGAAGCACGTGAAGTGGCGCGTACCTCGCTGGTGCTGCTGAAAAACGAACATGAGACGCTGCCATTGCAGAAAAAAGGCACCATTGCCCTGATCGGCACCCTGGCGGACAGCCAGCGTGACGTTATGGGCAGCTGGTCGGCCGCCGGTAAAGCTAATCAGGCTGTAACCGTATTGCAGGGTATGAAAGAGGCCATCGGTGATAAAGCCACGCTGCTGTATGCACGCGGTGCCAATATCACCAATGACCCGGCCATTGTCGATTTCCTGAACCAGTATGAAAAACAGGTGATCAACGATCCGCGTCCGGCGCAGGAGATGATTGATGAAGCGGTGAAAACCGCCGAAAAAGCCGATGTGGTTGTAGCCGTTGTCGGTGAAGCGCAAGGTATGGCCCACGAGGCTTCCAGCCGTACCGAACTTAATATCCCGCAAAGCCAGCGCGACCTGCTGAAAGCCCTGAAAGCCACCGGTAAGCCGCTGGTGATTGTGCTGATGAATGGCCGCCCGCTGACGCTGACGTGGGAAAACGAGATCTCTGACGCGATGCTGGAAACTTGGTTCAGCGGCACCGAAGGGGGCCACGCCATTGCCGATGTCCTGTTTGGGGATTACAACCCGTCCGGTAAATTGCCGATGACTTTCCCGCGCTCCGTGGGGCAGATTCCGCTCTATAACAGCGTGCTCAATACCGGTCGTCCGTTTAATCCGCAAAAGCCGAACAAATATACTTCGCGCTATTTCGATATTACCAATGGCCCGCTGTTCGCCTTTGGTTATGGCCTGAGTTACACCCAGTTCAGCGTGTCTGATGTGTCGCTGTCAGCCACCACCATGAGCGCCAGCAAACCGCTGACCGCCAGCGTGACGGTGAAGAACACCGGCAAACGCAGCGGCGCTACCGTCGTGCAGCTTTACTTGCAGGACGTCACGGCCTCCATCAGTCGTCCGGTCAAGGAGCTCAAGAATTTTGAGAAAATCGATCTGGCACCAGGCGAAGAGAAAGTCGTCACCTTTACTATTAATGAAAAGGATCTGCGCTTCTTCAACGATAAGCTGAAATGGGCATCGGAGCCGGGCCAGTTCAACGTATTCATCGGATTGGATTCGCAGGACGTGAAGAAGACCAGCTTCCTGCTGAAGTAAGATATTTGAATCAAACGAAGGGCATACCCAGAATAATGCGAGTTGCAGGACAATAAGACTTTCGCCTTTTTGAACAACGCAACGCGCTTGCCCGCAGAGTGAGTCTCATCATTCATGAGGCTCATGATCCCGATAAGCTTACTCCCGTAAGTGATTCAGGTGAGCGAGAGCAGCCAGCGTATTTGTAGTTCGAAGTATGAGGATATGAGGTGGGTCGTTGTTCTTTGACCCTCCCCTTCTTAATCTGAACAAGTTTCAGTCAGGCAGCTGGATATATAACCAACAGTTGCTAACCTTAATTTCAATGCCTTAGGTCTGCACGGGGGTTGTCTGCGACGCGCAGAGCCAGCGATTTCAACCCCGGACCTGATCAGAGTATGCTCCGCCACCCGGTCACATCGCCATGTCGACCTCTGGCGGTGTGCAGCTTTACAAGCGGAGATGCTCCATGACAGACTCTCAAGACGACTCCATGCTGTACCTGCACTTAGGTACTCCACGTCCCTATTGGCGGCTGGGGTCTGACAGTAACGCCCTCGAGTTATCCGCTGAAAAAGGCGTGGTCAACGTCGCTGTTTCCCTGACGGGTTATCAGGCAGCACGTATCCGTGAACTGACCGGTATCACCTCCTGCTTTACGCTGGACGTCTCCCTGTTTGGCACCCCTATTTGTCTCTATCTGGTCGGCCGGAAGGTCGCGCATGAGGTTTGGGCCGGTACGGCCTCTGATTTTGAAGATACAGCTTCAGTGGCACATGACCTTGAAGTGGGGCTGACTTTCGCTGAACAAGTGGTGTCAGAAGCTAACTCAGTGATTGTGATCATCGATCAGGAAGGCAAAGTTCACCGCTTCAACCGTCTGAGCGAAGAGTATACCGGTCTGCGCGAAGAGGACGTTATCGGGCGCAGTGCTTATGACCTTTTCATGTCGATGGAAGAAGGTATTGCCTCGCGTCAGAACATCACGGGTTTCTTTCAGAAAGAGCAATCCTATGAAGTTGAGCGCTGGATCAACACTGTCAAAGGGCAGCGTCTGTTTCTGTTTCGAAATAAATTTGTTCACAGCGGTAGCGGTAAACAGCAAAAATTCCTGATCTGTTCCGGCTCGGATATTACCGATGAACGCATGGCTCAGGAGCGGCTGCGGGTGCTCGCTAACACCGATCTGATCACTGGTCTGGCAAACCGTAATGCCTTGCAGGAGCAACTGCGCACCGCACTTGAACAACGTGGCGATAATCAGGTCGGGCTGATATACCTTGACCTGGATAACTTCAAAAAAGTGAACGACGCCTACGGACACATGTTTGGTGACCGGCTGCTCAAAGAGGTCGCCCATGCCATTCAGGACTGCCTGCAAGAGACCGAGACGCTGGCACGTCTGGGTGGCGACGAATTTATCATTCTCAGCACTAACGCCTCGGTTGAATCACTCGAAGCTATCAGCCAGCAGATTTTGGGCCGTCTGAAAGCCCCTTTCCGCATTGGCCTGATTGAAGTCTATACCGGTTGTTCCAGCGGAATTGCTGTATGCCCTCAGCATGGGACTGATTCCGAAAGCCTGATCCGCAACGCCGATACCGCCATGTACGTAGCGAAAGAGACTGGCAAAAGCGCCCACTGCGTCTTTTCCCCCGAGATGAATAAGAAAGTCGCTGAATACATGTGGCTGGATACCAATCTGCGTAAAGCGCTGGAAGAGCAGCAACTGATGCTCTATTACCAGCCCAAAATTGCCGCTAACGGGGAAGTGCTAAGTGTGGAAGCCCTGCTGCGTTGGCGCTCGCCGGAGCGCGGCATGATCCAGCCCCATGAATTTATCCCCTATGCCGAAGAGTCCGGCCTGATTGCACCGCTAGGTAAATGGGTGATCGACACCGCCACGCAGCAGGCTGCCGATTGGCAACGCAAGGGGCTCAATTTACGCATTGCCGTGAATCTTTCTGGCCGCCAGTTAGGCAACTGTGCGTTGGTCAGCGACTTTACCGAAGCCATGCAAAATTCCGGCATGAAGAATTGCATGCTCGATTTTGAGCTGACAGAAAGCTGTCTGGTAGAAGATGAGAAAGCCGCCGTCGTGATGATCAACCAGTTGCATAAACTTGGCGCGGAGGTGCATCTGGATGACTTCGGCACCGGCTACTCCTCACTGTCGCAACTGGCGCGTATTCCTCTCGACTGCATCAAGCTGGATCAGAGTTTTGTTCGCGGTATCAACGACAATACGGTATCTCAGGCGCTGGTCAGAGCTATCGTGGCCGTGGCAAGAACGCTGCAACTAGCCGTGGTCGCAGAAGGGGTTGAAACACCGGAGGAGGAGCAGTTAATTGACGAAATTGGTGTGGACAGCAAACAGGGTTTTCTCTATGCCAAGCCAATGCCCGCAGATGAACTGGAGCACTGGCTTGCGCAGAGAACAATTGCTTCACCCGGTAGTTTAAACACTGCCTCGCGGTAGCCGTTAATGGCTATCCGGCGGGGCAACTAGCATGGGCAGACTAACCGGTTTTACGCAGTGAAGCCGTATGGCGATTTTGCAACATCACCAGCCGTTCCATATACGCGACATCCTTCTCTTCCAGCGTAAACGCGGCATCGACCCAATCCTCCGTAATATCCATCAATTCCGAACGCGAAAGCTGTAATACCCGCTGACGCGCGCGGATCATGGCCCTGATCCCATTAAGTTTAGGTCGCAGTGTATCGATAAAGGTGCGAGTGGCGATAAACGCATCGCCCGGCTGAAACAGCACGTCCACCAGCCCCCGGCTTTCAAACCACTCTGCCGTGTGTGACTCGCCAGTAGAAATAAGCTCCTCCGCCAGGCGCATACCCGATTTACGTGACACCAGTGAGTACCCCCCCATGCCGGGAAACAGGTTAAAGGCAATCTCGGGGAACCCCATCCGCGCGGTGTTCTGCGCTAGCACATAATGATGCGCCAGGGCGGCTTCAAAACCGCCGCCCAACGCAGTTCCTTCGATCATCGATAAGCTCACGGCCCCCACATCAAAACCCCGTGCTGCGGCATGTACGCAATCAATACAGGCACGGGCATAGGCGCGTAATGCCTCGCGCTTGTTATTCAGTATTGAATCAACAAAAAAGCTCAGGTCACCTCCAACATTATAAATATTAGGTACCAGAGACCCGGTCACCCAAAAATCAAACCTTAACCCCGAAGCTTTCGCCGCATAGGTCAGGTTCATAATGTCTTCAATTAATGGTTGATTAAAACACGGGCGGGGGAAGGCTTTCAGCATCATCCACATAACGTTGCGACCCTCTTCATAATAGGCCGCTATTTGTGATAAATGCCCGGCTTCGGTAAAAGGCCGGCACGCTGTATGGTCAATAAGATTCATAGTTAATATCCAGGTTAGAAGGGATTTTGGGTGAAGCAGGTCCAGCCTAGTCCAGCTCTAACCCGAACTGAATCGATTCGAGTTTATGCGGTAAAAATAATCCTAACGAAATTAAATAAGGTATTTGGGTAAAAATCAGCAATGAAATAAATACCCTGACTCCCGTGATTTTCTATTCTGTTGTAAAGCTCTCTCCGAATTAAATCAACGTGTTCAATAATGAGAAGCGCGCTAATAATTAACTATTACTGTCGAACGTTTCCTTTCCCCGTTTTTAAATTTTTATGAGCGCTATCACATTCACCACCGCCGCCCTTTTCATTCCCCGGCCTGACAGCTAAATTGATTCTTATCTCATCCGACCACTTAAGAGCCTTTCTTATGACCGAACGCGACACGCCGTTTTACCCGCACCTGCTGGCCCCGCTGGATTTAGGATTCACCCAGCTTAAAAATCGCGTGCTGATGGGGTCAATGCATACCGGGCTGGAAGAACTAGACAACGGCGCAGAGCGCATGGCGGCGTTTTACGCAGAACGCGCCGCCGCAGGTGTAGGCCTTATCGTTACCGGTGGTATAGCCCCTAATCCACAGGGTGTGGTGTATCAGGGTGGATCAGTGCTCAATCAGCCGCACCAAATCGCGCATCATAAGGTCGTGACCGACGCGGTACATCTGGCCGGAGGGAAAATCGCCCTGCAAATCCTGCACGCGGGACGTTATAGCTATCAGCCTAATCCCGTCGCGCCCTCAGCCCTGCAGGCACCGATTAACCGCTTTTCCCCGCTGGCGCTGACCGAGCCGCAGATTATTGAAACTATTGCTGATTTCGCCCGCTGTGCGGCGCTGGCACAGCAGGCCGACTACGATGGCGTGGAGATCATGGGGTCGGAAGGCTATTTGATAAACCAGTTTCTGGCCGCCCGTACCAATCAGCGCGCCGACCAATGGGGGGGCAGCGCCGAAAACCGCATGCGCTTTGCGCTGGAAGTGGTGCGCGCCGTGCGTGACGCCTGCGGCCCCAATTTTATTATTGTCTATCGCCTGTCTATGCTGGATCTGGTCGAGGAAGGCTCAAGCTGGAACGAAATCGAAACGCTGGCGCAGCGCATCGAGCAGGCCGGAGCCAGTATTATCAATACCGGCATCGGCTGGCACGAAGCACGCATACCTACCATCGCCACCATGGTGCCTCGCGCCGGATTCAGCTGGGTGACGCGCAAACTGATGGGGAAGGTCAACATTCCGCTCATCACGACTAACCGCATTAATGACCCGCAGGTGGCCGAAGACCTGCTGGCCAGCGGCTGCGCCGATATGGTGTCGATGGCGCGTCCGTTCCTCGCCGATCCGGCCTTTGTGCAGAAAGCCGCACAGGGCCGCGCCGACGAAATCAATACCTGCATCGGTTGTAATCAGGCTTGCCTGGATCAGATTTTCGCCGGGGAGCTCACCTCCTGCCTGGTCAATCCGCGCGCCTGCCGCGAAACCGAGATGCCGCTGCTCCCGGCACAACACATTAAACGACTGGCCGTGGTGGGCGCGGGACCTGCTGGTCTGGCCTTCGCGACCACCGCTGCCAGCCGCGGACATCAGGTCACGCTGTTTGATGCCCACCCGGAAATTGGCGGCCAGTTTAATATTGCCAAACAGATACCCGGCAAAGAGGAGTTCTACCAGACACTGCGCTACTACTCACGCCAGCTGGCGCTTTTACAGGTCACCCTGCGTCTGGGAGAAAAAGTCAGCGCCAGCCAGCTCGATGGCTATGACGAAGTGATCCTCGCCTGCGGGATCTCCCCACGTTTGCCGGAGATAGCAGGCATTGATCACCCGAGCGTACTGACTTACCTCGATGTCCTGCGGGATAAAAAACCGGTCGGTCAACGCGTGGCGATAATCGGTGCAGGCGGTATTGGCTTTGATACGGCAGAGTATCTGGTGCAGAGCGGCCCGTCGGCCAGCCTCGACAGCACGGCGTTTAGTCACGAATGGGGGATCGATCAGACCCTGACCCAGCGCGGCGGCCTGAGCCCTGACGGCCCGCAGGCCGAACCTGCCGCACGTCAGGTTATTCTGTTGCAGCGAAAAACCAGCAAAGTCGGCGCGAACCTGGGAAAAACGACGGGCTGGATCCACCGCGCCAGCCTGCTACAGCGCGGCGTCAAAATGTGGAGCGGCGTGGCCTATGAGCGTATTAATAACGAGGGATTGCACATCACACGCGACGGCGTGAGTGAATGTCTGGCGGTGGATAACGTGATCATCTGCGCCGGGCAGGAACCTCAGCGGGCGCTGTATGAGCCGCTGCTGGCAGCCGGAAAAACAGTGCACCTGATTGGCGGCGCGGATGTCGCGCTGGAGCTGGATGCCCGACGCGCTATCGATCAGGGAACCCGACTGGCGATGGCGATCTGAGGGCGAAAAAAAAGCCGCGTAAGCGGCTTTTTCAGACTGAACACGGAGAAAATCAGTGGTAGGCCGCGGTTTTTACTGCGCGCAAAATAACAAACTTCTGGTTAGTGGCGATGGTGGTGCAGTTACCAAACAGACGACGCAGCTTCTGGTAGTAGTCCAGATGGCGGTTGCCGACGATACGCAGTTCGCCACCGGTTTGCAGGCAGCGTTTGGCGTCGCAGAACATGCGCCAGGCCGTGTCATCACTGATCACCGTCCCCTGATGGAACGGCGGGTTACACAGCACCGCATGCAGGGTTTCACGCTCAACGCCAGCCAGCATGTTGTTCACTTCAAAATGACAACGGTTGAGGTCTTGCGGCAGGTTGTTCTCGACGTTCACCTTGCTCGACTCCACCGCCATGTATGACTCATCCACAAACAGCATTTCTGCGTCCGGGTTCAGTGCCAGGGCGGTCATGCCGATCACACCGTTACCACAGCCTAAATCCACCATGCGCCCTTCAATGCCTTCCGGCAGATGCTGCATAAAGAAGCGGGCGCCGATATCCAGACCAGTACGCGAGAAGACGTTGGCATGGTTGGTAATACGGAATTCGCTGTCATCCAGCGCCCACTCGGTGGTGACCGGGCCCACTTTCTGCTCAGGCAGCGTCACTTCACAGTGGATCAACCGGGCCTTCTTCCATGCCAGCGTGGTTTTGGTCGGTCCCAGGATTTTTTCGAACAGTTGCAGCGTCGACGTATGCACATCGCGGGCTTTGGCACCGGCAATAATCTGTGTATCCGGTGTTACTACGTCGCGCAAAGCAATCAGTTGTTGTTCCAGCAGCGCCAGCGTTTTAGGGATTTTAATCACCACCAGACCCGGATTGATTGGCAAGGGGACCAGGCTGCTCTGCTGCGACACGCTCTCTTCGTCGAAACCGTTCAGGCGCAGGTTATGGCGCGTTGCCAGCTGACTCATGAAAGAATCGCTGATGCTGGTCGGTTCAAACTGCTGCAAGGCGCAGGCCAGTGTACCGAACGCATCATTGAAAATCAGTACAGGACGGCCATCGAGCGCGTCGGTCGTGAGGGTGTGCAGCAGATATTCATCCGCCGCTTCCCATGCCTGTAACTGTGTTGACGTCTCTTCTTGCGGATAACGTTCCAGCTCCAGTTGCAGTCGTTGCTCACCCAGTTCGAGTTCGAATTGGCTCATTGGCCCTCCTCTTTATTCAATTTGCGCTGTTTATCCCTTAAATTGGGCTATCAGTAAAATGTTTTTTCAGTTAAAAAGAGCTTTATCTGCCGTCATTAGGTGTTAGCACCTGGTTTTCGAAGAAAACTCCCTGCTACCCTGCGGCCCTCCCTTTCGGATCAATGAGAGCTAAAGCAAACAGTTATGCCTGAATTGACCTATCTGCAAGGCTATCCTGAGTCGCTACAGGCCCAGGTACACCAGTTGATCGACCAACAGCGTCTGGGTCAGGTTCTGCTGTCGCGTTATCCGCAACCGCACGATGTCACCACGGACAAGTCGCTGTACCAGTTTACCCTCGATCTGAAAAACCAATATTTGCGCAGCTCCTCACCGCTAAGCAAAGTGGCGTATGACAACAAAATTCACGTGATGAAGCACGCCCTTGGCCTGCACACCGCCATTTCACGCATTCAGGGCGGTAAGCTCAAAGCCAAAGCGGAGATCCGCGTGGCGACCGTCTTTAAAAGCGCGCCGGAAGCCTTTCTGAAAATGATCGTGGTGCATGAGCTGGCGCATCTGAAAGAGAAAGATCACAACAAAGCTTTTTACAGCCTGTGCTGCCATATGGCGCCCGACTACCACCAGTTAGAATTCGATACCCGTATGTACCTGACGCATCTGGAAATATTCGGGAAACTCTACCAATAATAATTAATATAAACTAAGCCATCCCTCCAGCATTCGCGTGGTATCAAGACGGCCAACGCAGAGGCAGCGCGAAGGATGAAGAGGATTAAGGGATAACTATGATTCGTTTTGCAGTAGTCGGTACCAACTGGATCACCCAGCGCTTCATTGACGCGGCGCACGAGAGCGGCAAGATGAAACTGACCGCGATTTATTCCCGCACGCTGGACGGTGCAAAAGCCTTCGGCCACGACTATCCGGTCGAACACTATTTTGACTCACTGGAAGCGCTGGCTGCGTCGGATGAGATTGATGCGGTCTATATTGCCAGCCCGAACTCCATGCACTGCGAACAGACTCTGCGGTTTCTCAACCATAAGAAACATGTGATTTGTGAAAAGCCACTGTCGTCAAACTTGCGCCAGGCCGAAAGCATGATTGCCTGCGCGACGGTAAATAACGTGGTGCTGTTTGAAGCCTTTAAAACAGCCTATCTGCCAAACTTCCTGCATATGAAAGGCGCGCTGAACCGTATTGGTAAACTGCGTAAAGCTATCTTCAATTATTGCCAGTATTCATCGCGTTATCCCCGCTATCTGGCAGGTGAAAACCCGAATACCTTTAATCCGGCGTTTTCCAATGGGTCGATCATGGATATCGGCTACTACTGCCTGGCCAGCACCGTCTCGCTGTTCGGCGAACCATTATCAGTGACTGCAACCGCCACGTTGCTTACGAGCGGGGTTGATGGCCAGGGCACCGTGCTACTGCGCTACGCCGATGATTTTGAAGTGGTCATTAATCACTCCAAAATCGCCGATTCCCTGTTACCTAGCGAGATTCAAGGCGAAGAAGGCACATTGCAGATGGAGAAAATTTCCGAATGCCAGACGCTGAGCCTGACCCCCCGCGGCGGCCAGAAGCTCGACCTGACGCAGCCTCAACACATCAATACCATGTTGTATGAAGCGGAAACCTTTGCGCTGCTGGTAGAGAACCAGTTCGTCGGTCATCCGGGGCTCGAAGTGTCCCGCATCACCGCCAAATTACTGACAGAGATCCGCCGCCAAACCGGTGTGACGTTTCCTGCCGATAATAGCGCTGCCGATAACAGCATTTAATTCCCTATTTTAAAAACCTATCACCTTTAGCGGGAGTTCAAAATGAGTGCAGCCAGTCCAAAACCTTTGCTGATTTTGCAAACCGGCCATGCGCCGGAACCTATCCGCCGCGTGCATGATAACTTCCCGCAGATGTTTATCCGTCACGGCAATATTGACGCACAACAGGTGGCGGTTGTCGATTTACAGGCGGGTGAGCGGCCGCTTCCGCCAGAGCACTATTGCGGTGCCATTATTACCGGCTCACGCAGTATGGTAACCGAGCATCTGGACTGGAGCGAAGCCGCCGCAGATTGGGTCCGACTGGCAATGCTGCATGAACTGCCGCTGTTTGGCGCCTGTTACGGCCACCAATTGATGGCATATGCCCTGGGCGGCGAAGTGGATTACCACCCGCAAGGTATCGAAGTAGGAACCGAAGAGGTAACACTGACGCCAGCCGGGCACCTTGACCCGTTGGTGTCACAGCTTCCGGCGCAGTTCACCGCCAATCTTATTCACCTGCAAACCGTCGTCACAGCGCCTGCCAGCGCCACAGTATTGGCAAAAACGCTGCACGACCCGCATCAGATCCTGCGCTATGGCCCGAACGCCATCAGTACGCAGTTCCACCCGGAATTTTCCGGCGCGGTGATGAAAACCTATCTGGAATGGCTCAGCGGCCAGGCGCAGGATGACAAGGTGAACTACGCTGATAAATTACAGCAGCTTAGCGATACCCCGCTGAGTCAGGGGCTGTTACTTTCCTTTGTTGCCGCCCTCGGCAAGCGCCAGGCGCTGGCGGGATAACTCAGGGATAAGCACGACCGAGCTTGACGGAAGAAACATTTTGCATTACTTTCTGCCACGCAAAGGGGAGTAACTTCTTCGTCGGATAATCGTCATTACGGTGTCTGGACCCGCGCTTACGCAGCGCCGTCTCAGCCACCCGGTTACCGGGCAACCCTGATAAAAGATTCATTCAATGAATCATTTCAGAGTTGTAAGTGAGACCTTGCCGGAAGGCGAGGTTTGCTTATAGCTCAGAGAGAGCGGCTAACGTCTTCCGACGCTGGCCGTTTTTTTTTGATGTTTTATCGAGGATTACGTAATGATGAATTCCGTCGGAAACCCGATGCTGTGGGGCAGTTTTGCCGTTGTCGTGGTGATCATGCTGGCCGTCGACCTGCTGTTGCAGGGCCGAAAAGGCGCGCAGGTGATGACCATGAAAAGTGCCGCGATGTGGTCGCTGCTGTGGATAGGCCTGTCGCTGCTGTTTAATGCCGGCTTCTGGTGGTATCTCAACGGTGAGTTTGGCCGTGAAGTCGCTGACGCTCAGGCCACCATGTTCCTCACCGGCTACCTGCTGGAAAAAGCGCTGGCCGTAGATAACGTCTTCGTCTGGCTGATCCTCTTCAGCTACTTCTCCGTTCCGGCCAATTTGCAACGCCGCGTGCTGGTCTACGGCGTGCTGGGCGCTATCGTCCTGCGTACCGGTATGATCTTTGCGGGCAGCTGGCTGGTGGGGCAGTTCAGCTGGATCCTCTACGTGTTCGGCGCGTTCCTGCTGTTTACCGGCATCAAAATGGCGCTGGCAAAAGAAGATGACGGCGAAATTGGTGACAAGCCGATGATCCGCTGGCTGCGCAGCAAACTGCGCATGACCGATGAGCTTCAGGGTGAGAAGTTCTTTGTGCGCCGCAACGGCCTGCTGTTTGCGACACCGCTGCTGCTGGTGCTGATTATGGTGGAGCTTAGCGACGTGATTTTCGCCGTCGATAGCATTCCGGCAATTTTCGCCGTAACCACCGATCCGTTTATCGTGCTGACCTCGAACCTGTTCGCTATCCTTGGCCTGCGTGCGATGTATTTCCTGCTGGCGGGCGTGGCTGAACGCTTCTCCATGCTGAAGTACGGTCTGGCGGTGATCCTGATTTTCATCGGTATCAAGATGCTGCTGCTCGACGTATTCCACATTCCGGTCGGCGTATCCCTTGGCGTGATCGCCACGATTTTGGTGGGCACACTGCTTATCAACGTCTGGGTCAATCACCGTGCTGACCGCGCAAAATTAGAAAAATAATCGGGCACAGCTCGCAATATCGGCCACCAAAACGGGCGCTGAATTCGTCAACGGACGTGTTGTTTACCGCAGTGGCCTGTCAGAAGGCGTGACAGGCACAAGAGTGATTTGTACAGTTCATTGTACAATTGTACAAATTAAAGTACAATGAACGCAGTTTCTAACCAAATAGGAGATCACGATGAGAACTATTAGCTACAGCGACGCTCGTCAGAATCTTTCTGCGACGATGGTACAAACTGCTGAAGACCGGGCGCCTATTTTGATCACTCGCCAGAACGGCACAGCTTGTGTCCTCATGTCGCTGGAAGAGTATGAATCACTGGAGGAGACAGCCCACTTGCTGCGCTCACCAGCCAACGCCAGACATCTGATGGATTCTATTGATGAATTGCGTGCAGGCAAAGGTATTGAGAGGGAGCTGCTTGATTGAAACTCACCTTCTCCAGCCAGTCATGGGATGATTATCTCTACTGGCAGCAAACGGATAAAAAGATAGTTAAACGAATTAACGAACTCATTAAGGATATTCAGAGGAAACCGTTTGAGGGGAAAGGAAAACCGGAACCTTTAAAACATAACCTTTCAGGGTTCTGGTCAAGGCGCATCACTGAGGAACATCGCTTAGTTTACGCGATTTCAGAGGATGCCATCCTTGTCGCAGCCTGCCGATACCATTACTAATAAAAGCCAGCGAATTCGCTGGCTTTTATTTTTTACATCACCTCAACGCAGTATGGTCACTGACCACTTTTAATGCCCTGCAACAATCTCTCCAGCGGATAGACCGCCGCGATCACCAACCCATCCTGAATCTGTGCCGCCGCATCCAACTGAGCCTGCCCCTGCTGGCGTTGCTGCGCCGTCAGGCTTTCACCTTTCTGCACGTTATCCAGCCATTGCAACCCCAGCGCAGAGAGCTTTCCAACCTGCTCCGCCACTGGCTGCACCGGTTTCAGCACATAGTTTTGCATCAGCTGCGGCTGCACCAACGGAGTGTTGCGCTGCCAGATTTCCAACTGTGAGCGGATAGCCGCTGCCGCCTCGGCATCTTTCGGGTTGGCGAGCAGCGCATGGATGTGGTTATCCAGCTCACGCACCGCATTGCTCTCTGCCGGTAAGGCATCCACCAGCCGGTTCAGCGGTTCGAACTGGGTGTAATGGCCGGCCTGGAATTTGATGTGCTGACGGGTGTAATACTGCGCCGGTTCGAGCGCGGTGGAGAGCGTCAGCAGCGGAGTAATATCAGTGCTGTTGGCCAGGCGGGCCATCATTCTGGCGGTTTGCGCATGCTGTTGCAGACCGACGGACACCACCGACCAACTGTCGATTTTCGCCAGCCGCTGGTACATATTGCCGGTGTCTTTCACGTCCTGCGCGGACCACAACCGCTCCGCAACCACAAAGCCGCGCGGCCAGAGCCGCAGATCCAGAATTTGCGAGGTGATGTTCTCCTGCCACAGTGCCGCTTCGCCACCGAGGATATTTTTCATCCCCTGCGCGTCAGGCACCACCGGCGGCGTTCCGGCAGGAACCGCGCTGAGCCGGCTGCCGGTCGCCGGATAGCGCGCATTACCAATCAGGAAGTAGCCGTCAAACGTGCCCTCTTTGAGCATCAGCACTGGCCGGGTGTCCCCCATCCAGGTATCCACGGCGAAACTGACTTTGCCGTCATCCTGCCAGACAATATCGCGCACCGCGCGGCGGGTTTTTCCGCCGAAATCAATAAATCCGCGCCAACCCGCTTTGCCATCAATCAGCGTGAAGCTGCCCTCCACCGGTTTGCCTTTCAGGCGCGGCATGCTGAACTGCCAGCTTTGAGCTTTCTCACCCTCAGCTACGTTTTGGTCCACGCCCAGCGGCTGCGGCAGGATCTCATTGCGGTAGTGATAGGCCGAGCTTTGCGGCTGATCGAGATAGAAACCGGTGGATAAAATACCCTGATAACCCTGCTGGGCACTGGCGCCGAGCGAGTCCGGCCCCTGCCATGACTGGATGACTATATCGTGCGGTAAATCCGGATGGAAAATCTCGTCCCAGCCGACCATTTTGCGCTGATGTTGGTGCAAAATACCCTGCAAACGCTTATTGAATGCGGCCTGCAAGGCATGGCTGTCGGCAATATTATTCTTCTGCATATAGGCCTGAATGGCCTTTGAATTGACCCACTGCGACTCTTTCACTTCGTCACCGCCGATGTGCAGATACGGGTCTGGGAAGATGGCGGTCAGCTCGCCGATGAGGGTATCGGCAAATTTGTAAACCTGGTCATTGGACGGGTCGAGGGTCGGTTCATGCACGCCCCACTCGCGCTGCATCTTATACGGCCCCGGCGCGCTGATAAGCTCCGGATAGGCCACGGCAATCGCCGAGGCGTGACCAGGCATGTCGATTTCCGGCACCACGCGGATACCTAATGAGGTGGCATAAGCCACCACATCCTTCATCTGCTCAACGGTATAAAACTCACCGTCGCTGGCCAGTTGTTGCAGTTTCGGGTAGTGCTGCGAGGTAAAGCGCCAGCCCTGATCGTCGGTCAGATGCCAGTGCAGCACGTTCAGTTTCGCCGCCGCCATACCGTCGAGCTGGCGTTTGATGGTGCTGATGGGCAGGAAATGCCGGGCGGAGTCGAGCAACACACCGCGCCAGGCAAAGCGCGGCTGGTCGTGGATCGTCACCAGCGGCAGGAAAGTGTTCTGATCGTCGTTTTGCAGCAACTGCAACAGCGTTTCCATGCCGTGCAGTGCGCCAAAGCGGGTATTGGCGGTCAGGGTTGCGCCTTGCGGCGTGATTTGTAATACGTAGCTTTCATCGCTGTCCGGCATTGGTTGGGCAGCGACTTTCTGTTTAATGACTATCTGGATTTTTCCCTGATGCGCATCCGCCGTTTGCGGCTGCAGGATCCAGCCGGTCTGCTGCTCAATACGGTCCCGCCAACGGCTGATGGCTGGGCCTAAATCATCCCCGCTGACGGCAACGGAGAGGGAATTATCCACTACCCACTTTCCGGCATCCGGCGCGACCTCCACCTGCTGCGGCCAGGGCATCAGCGGCAAATTTCCTGCAGGGGCGGCAAACGCCGAAGAGGTGATAGCAAGGAGTAACGACGAGGCAAACAGGGAACGACGGAATGGCAAAGGCATTGATGAGATCCCTCAGTGAAAAGCGAGCAAAAACAGACCCAATATCATTCGAGTGGCGGGAAAGCGGCCAATAGGCGCATCCCGATGAGCTTACAAAAGTAAGTGATTCGGGTGAGCGAATGCAGCTAACGCACCCGCAACGTGAAGGATGAAGGGTATGGCGCTGAAACGTAAGGAATAACTATAACCCTTGTGTAAAAAAAAGACGGTGATTGAGTTAACAATCACCGTCTTTTTTAACAATTTCGGGTTTACTGCCAGCCGTAGCGCCGTACGAACCAGCCTTTCACGCACTGAGTCAGCACCATGTAACCGGCCAGAATAGCGATTAGCCAAGGGAAATAACTGAACGGCAGCGCTTCCAGTTGCAGGAATCCGGCAATGGGTGAGTAGATCAGCCCGATACCGGTAATCACCACCATCAGGGTCATTACGCACAGCGGCCATGAGGCACGGCTCTGGATAAACGGCACTTTACGGGTGCGGATCATATGTACGATCAGCGTCTGTGAGAGCAGCCCTTCAATAAACCAGCCCGACTGGAACAGCGTCTGCATTTCCGGCGTATTGGCCTTGAAAACCCACCACATCAGGCTGAACGTCAGAATGTCGAACACGGAGCTTATCGGCCCGAAGAACACCATAAAGCGGCCGATATCACCAGCGTTCCAGCGCTGCGGTTTGGCCAGCTGCTCTTCGTCAACGTTATCAAACGGGATCGCCACCTGGGATACATCGTAAATCAGGTTCTGAATCAACAGATGGAGCGGCAACATTGGCAGGAACGGCAGGAAGGCACTGGCTACCAGCACGCTGAAGACGTTACCAAAGTTAGAACTGGCGGTCATCTTGATGTATTTGAGCATGTTGGCGAAGGTTTTACGTCCTTCGGTTACGCCCTGTTCGAGCACCATCAGGCTCTTTTCCAACAGGATAATATCGGCGGCTTCCTTGGCGATATCGACCGCCGAGTCCACAGAAATCCCGATGTCCGCCGCGCGCAGCGCCGGCGCATCATTGATACCGTCGCCCATAAAGCCCACCACATGCCCTTCACCGCGCAGCACGCGCACGATGCGCTCTTTGTGCATCGGCGTCAGTTTGGCAAATACCGTAGTGGTCTCTGCCGCTACCAGCAGTTGAATATCATCCATCACTTCGATGTCGCTGCCGGTCAGAATATGGTCGACCTGCAGACCTACGTCTTTACAGACTTTACGCGCCACCAGCGGATTATCACCGGTGAGAATTTTGACCGTCACACCTTTGTTTTTCAGTGCTTTCAGCGCCGGTGCAGTGCTCTCTTTCGGCGGGTCAAGGAACGCGATATACCCGGCCAAAATCAGGCTGGATTCGTCATTTACCCCATAGCCCTGGGTGCGCGACGGCATCACTTTATGGGCCACGGCCACCACCCGCAGCCCCTGCTGGTTGAGGTCATCGGTAATGCGGCGGATACGCGCCAGCAACACATCGGTCAGCGGTACAATCTCACCATTGAGCTGCACCAGCGTACAAATCGACAGCATCTCTTCCAGTGCGCCTTTGCAAATCAGGCGATGGTTATCATCACTTTCAGAAACCACTACTGACATGCGGCGACGGTCAAAATCGAAGGGGATTTCATCGACTTTCTGCCAGTTGCCGGCGTTGGTCATCTCGGTCGATTCCAGCACCGCCACATCGAGCAGATTTTTCAGGCCAGTCTGATAATGGCTGTTGAGCCACGCCAGATGCAGTACTTCATCACTGGTTTCGCCGAGCACGTCGGTATGACGTTCGAGAACAATCTTATCCTGCGTCAGGGTGCCGGTTTTATCGGTACAAAGGATGTCCATCGCGCCGAAGTTCTGAATGGCATCCAGACGTTTGACAATCACTTTCTGTTTAGAGAGCTTCACTGCACCTTTTGCCAGCGTGGAAGTGACGATCATCGGCAGCATTTCTGGCGTCAGGCCGACCGCTACGGAGAGCGCAAACAGCGCCGCTTCCCACCAGTCGCCTTTGGTGAAACCGTTGATCACCAGCACAATCGGCGTCATCACCATCATAAAGCGAATCAGCAACCAGCTGACTTTGCTGATACCGGCCTGGAAAGCATTCGGTTGCGTCTCTTCTTGCGTGACGCGCTCGGCCAGTTGACCAAACCAGGTTTCGCCGCCGGTGGCGATCACCATGGCCATCGCCGTACCGCTGACCACGTTGGTGCCCATAAAGCACAGGGTATCCTGCTCCAGCGGATCGCACTCTACTGGCATCCGGCTGTTGGCCTGCTTTTCGACCGGCAGGGACTCGCCGGTCAGCGCGGCCTGGCTGATAAACAGATCTTTGGCCGAGATAATGCGCAGGTCGGCCGGGATCATGTCACCGGCGGAGAGTTTAATCAGGTCACCCGGCACCAGCTGGCTTATCGGCAGTTCGCTAGTTTCACTGCGCCCGGTGTGGGCGTCGCTGCGCAGGACGGTAGCGGTGTTACTGACCATGGCTTTCAGCGCATCAGCCGCGCGGTTGGAGCGCGCTTCCTGAATGAAGTGCATCAGGGTAGAGATCAGCACCATCGCGCCAATCACCAATGCAGCGGTCAGATCATCAGTGGCATAGGAGACCAGACCCAGCACGGTCAGCAGCAGATTGAACGGGTTACGATAGCAGTGCCACAGGTGCAACCACCACGGCGCGGGCTGCTGATCGTCAGTCTGGTTAGGCCCGACGCGCTCGCGGATAGCATCGGCTTCCTGACCGGTCAGCCCTTCCGGATGGCTGCCAAATTGCAGGTACAGGCTCTCTTCCGTGGCACGGGCGCACTGCATGCTGTGCGCGGCAATGCTGGCAGGCACTTCCGGCATTTTGCTGCCGTTAAGGCTTTCCTGGATGGAGTCACCCAGCATCGGGTCACGGCGAACCAGACGGCGCGGCAAATTACGGCTAAGTGCATCAAGCAGCCGTTGCGTAAAATTTTTGAACATGATTCGACCCTTTGTTGCGTCCACGGTTTTAAAGCCACAGACATGGCAAAGATTGTTACACAGCGGGAAACAAGACAAGGATCGTGCGCCACCGCTTACCATTTTATTGCTTTTTATAGCGTTAATATCACGGTAAGCAGTAGCAAAAAGGCGGGTGCTTACCGGATCACAACGGACCTACAGAATTGGGGTCGGGTTCCATCAGGTTTTCACCTCCGGTAAGGAACGTTTAGGAAATCGTACCCGTCAGGCATTACAATCCTTCGGGTAACGTAAGGGTAGGACTCGACTATCCTAGAGATATTCGGCGCACGCAGTGTACGCTTATCAACTGCAACCAAACTTAAACCTGATCAATCATTCATTATAAAATAACCATGCAAAATCGCCTGACTATTAATGACATCGCCCGCCTGTGCGGTGTGGGGAAATCCACCGTTTCGCGCGTGCTGAACAATGAGGGCAACGTCAGCCCGTACACGCGTGAGCGCGTGCTGGCCATAATTGAAAAGCACAATTTCAGCCCGTCAAAGTCGGCGCGTGCGATGCGGGGTTTCAGCGATAAGATTGTCGCGATTATCGTCTCGCGTTTGGACTCGCCGTCAGAGAATCAGGCGGTGCGCGCCATGCTGCCCCTGCTCTACCAGCAAGGCTATGACCCGATTGTGATGGAGAGTCAGTTTCAGGCAGAACGAGTGGAAGAGCATTTGCAGGTGCTGAAACAGCGCAATATCGACGGCGTGATTCTGTTTGGCTTTACCGGGCTGGAGCCCGACATGCTCAGCGGCTGGCAGAATAAGCTGGTGATGATGGCCCGGGCGATGCCGCAATTTTCGTCGGTCTGTTATGACGACGCGGGCGCGGTCAGACTGCTAATGGACAAATTGATACAGCATGAGCAACGGCGTATCAGTTTTATTGGGGTGTCGCCACACGACACCACCACCGGCCAACTGCGTTTTCAGGCCTATCAGGCTTACTGCACCGAACACGGGCTGACACCGCAGATGGCGCTGGGCGAACTCAGCTACCAGAGCGGGTTTGACCTGATTGCGCAGGTACTCCTTCCCGGCACGGATGCGGTGATTTGCGCCTCCGATACCATTGCCCTCGGCGCAGAAAAATACCTGCAACAGCAGAATATTACCGGTATTCAGGTATGTGGCATTGGTAATAACCCGCTGCTGAAGTTTCTCTTCCCACAGACTTTCTCGGTCGAACTCGGTTACGGCGCGGGCGGAGAAGCGGCGGCGCGTCAGTTGTTGACTCAGCTCGAGCAACAGGCCCCGCTACAGCAAATTATTATTCCAGGCCAGTTGGCGAGCTGAGTAATAAGTGCCATATTTATTACTTTATCCCATTTAATGCAGTGCTTTTTTTTTACAAAAAAACAATGTATGGATGAGCAAAAAAGTGGAAGTTACCCCTATCACCAACCACATGGCTATATAATATATAGTCGTAGGTGCACAATGGGTCATTACGATAGAGGGGATTACCGACCAAATAATAACGAAAAACGCCCAATAAACCTTAGCTTGCTGAACGCTGATTAAAACACGTTATTTAGAAAGCACCCGGTTATTCGATACCGTATTTCTTCTCGGTTACGAATTTTGGGGCTTGCCAGTTCGGACCTTTGAGGGTATGCCCTTTTTCGTCCTCAGAAAACTTCCCTTCTTTCAACAACTTTACGTAAGTGGGATAAAGCAACCCTTTTTCGATAATTCCGAATTTATATCGGACATATAGGCGGTCGATAGATGGATATGCTGTACGTGGAGCCAAGAATAGAAGTACATCATCAACATTTTCATTTTCAATTAATTGTTTGAAATTGATCATTTATTTCCCCTCATTTCATTCTCTTCAAAATTATTAAGAGCATCAGGCGTATATAAAGGTTGAGTTTTCTCATTCACCTTATAATCTTCAAGAGTTGCTGTATGGGCGTTATTCCATACAGATTTATTTTCTTCGCCATCAGTAACACCCAATGCCCGATATCGCTCAAGTTCCCTGATTTCATGTGTGTAAAAACGCTTATCAATATCTGTTGTGGCAATTTCACCTTTCAGTATTTTTTCCAGCCGCTCAATCATCACCTTGTTGGCATCTGACTCTGCAAACCGTCCCGTGTGGAGTTTCACCTTGTCTATTCCCACACCGCCAATCGTCGCACCTTTCCAGTCCAGATTCTGAATCGGGCCACCGGCTTTATACGTATTATAGTCACGCCACCTATACTGACTCCTGGTATTGATTTCACCGTAAGGATCGCTCAACGTCACATATATCAGTTCAACGCCAGTAATGGTAAGACTCTGCCGAACCCACTCTAACCAGATAATAACGAAAAACGCCCAACAAACCTTAGCTTGCTGGACGCTGATTAAAACACGTTATTTAGAAAGCACCCGGTTATTCGATACCGTATTTCTTCTCGGTTACGAACTTTGGAGATATCCAATTCCGGCCTTTCTTATAACCTCCTTTTCCATTAGATAAAATCATATTTTCGCCTTTCATTTCCCTTACAAGCAGAATTAAATCAATATTAGAAAATCCATTTACACTGTACGTTGTCAAATAACCATCTAGTTGAGGATGTGATATGCCGCTAAGTTTTCTACCAGAAAAATACAATATTACATCTTGTGGGGTTTCATTTTCAATCATAGATTTAAAATCAATCATACATTACCTCTAAATTATTCAGAATCAGATTCCAATGCTTCAGGAGAATATAATAAATCACGCCCACTGCTTAACTTATAATCTTCCAATGTCGCAGTATGAGTGTTATTCCATATAATGCCACCATCATCTGGATCTATACCGTCAGCAACACCCAATGCCCGGTAGCGCTCCAGTTCTCTGATTTCATGGGTATAGAATCGCTTG